>CAMTAF010000240.1 GCA_947066955.1 uncultured Hungatella sp. | reverse complement strand
GACAGCCTTAGACTTTCGTTCAACTAATGTCATTACTGCACCACGATGTTTTTTTCCAGGTCATGCTTGCTCATGGAGATGATAGTGGGCCTGCCGTGGGGGCAGGCGTAGGGATTGTCCAGCTCCAAAAGCTGATCGATCAGGCTGTCCGCCTCCGCAAAGGACAGGCGGCTGTTGCCCTTCACTGCCGCTTTGCAGGACATGGTGGCCACCCGTTCATAGATCATGTCCGGACTCCCCTTGAAGATGTCGTCGGACAAATTGTCCAGGATCTCCATGAGCAGTTCTTTCTTCGCTATGGAGAACAGGTTGTCGGGAACCGCCCTGACAGCGTACTCCCTGCCTCCAAAATGCTGGATTTCAAAACCCATTCCCGTAAAATAGTCCATATATTTTTCCAAAAGCACCTGCTCCTCGCTCCCCATGGTCAGGATAATCGGGGGATCCACTGCCTGGGAAGTGTACTCCCGGCTCTTTAGGGAAGCTATGGTCTTCTCATAGAGGATCTTCTCGTGGGCCGCGTGCTGGTCGATGATGTACAGCTGATCCCTAAACTCCACCAGCCAGTAGGTGTCAAACACCTGACCGATCAGCTTGTGGCGGAACCGGTTTTTTGGCTCCAGCAGCTTCTCCTCAAACAGGTCCAGCTGCTTAGGCTCCTGGGGCTTCTCTTTTCCCAGCTTCCCTTCTCCCAGCCTCTTTTCCCCTGGCTTTGTCTCCGGATCCCGGGCTGCCTCCTGCCTTGAGGGCTTTTCCCCCTCCTGCTCCCGCTGATTTTCAGGGTATGCCGGCTCCTTGTCCTGCCCGTAATCCGTCTGTCTCTCCGCGATGGCCTGATAGACCGGTCCGCTCCCGTAGGACTCTTTTGCGCTCTTCTCTTCCTGGCTTTCCCTCTCATAAAGGCTCCGCCTTTTCACCTCAAAAGGCTCGGGGCGGGGTTCCTTTGGCTCCTGCTGTCTCTTCTCCTTCTCAGGCTTGTTCAGGCTCACCTGGGGGATCAGTTCATTCCTGGACAGGGCATCCTTTAAAGCCTGGCAGATGACCCCGTAGATCTGCTCCCCCTCCCGAAACCGCAGCTCCATCTTGGTTGGGTGCACGTTCACATCCAAAAACTCCGGCTCTATAGACAGATGGAGAAGCACAAAGGGATATTTGTGCTGCATCATAAAGGGCTTGTAGGCCTCCTCGATGGCATTTGCCACCAGGCTGCTGCGGATATAGCGGCCATTGATATAATAATTTTCAAAATTCCGGTTGCTCCTGGCGATCACCGGCTTTCCCGCAAACCCTGTGATCTCCAGAAACTCCCCCTTATATTCCACAGGCAGAAGATTGGCGGCGATCTCCCTTCCGAACACGGTGTAGATGATGTCCTTTAAATTGTGATTTCCTGATGTGTGAAGCTTGTTCTGGTTGTTCTGTATGAAACGGATGGAGATGTCCGGCCGGGACATGGCGATCTTCTCCACCAGGGAGGCCACATGAGAGCCCTCTGTCTGGGCTGTCTTTAAAAATTTCTGTCTGGCCGGGGTATTGTAGAATAAGTCTCTCACCAGGAAGGTGGTTCCGTCCGGGGCTCCGATCTCCTCCAGGGACCTCTCCTTACCTCCCTCAATCTGGTAGCGGCTCCCGGAAAGCTGCTCCGGGGTTTTGGTGATCAGCTCCACCTTGGACACGGCGGCGATGCTGGAGAGGGCCTCTCCCCGAAACCCTAAGGAGGCCACGGTAAATAAGTCCTCCACGGATTTGATCTTGCTGGTGGAATGACGCAAAAACGCTACAGCCACCTCCTCCTTTGGGATTCCGCAGCCATTGTCCGTCACCCGGATGAAGGAGATTCCACCGTCGCGGATCTCCACGGTAACGGCTGTGGCCCGGGCGTCGATGGCATTTTCCAAAAGCTCTTTCACCACCGAGGCAGGGCGCTCGATCACCTCCCCTGCCGCGATCTTGTCAATGGTATTTTGATCCAGTACTGTAATCTGTGCCACGGTTTCTCCTCCTTGGTCACCACCGGTTTTTCAGCTTGCCCTGCATCCGGCTTAAAATGTTCAAGGCCTCCATGGGAGTGATCTCGTTGATCTGGATGCTCTCGATCTCCTTTATGATATCCTCGCTTTTTACGGTGTCAAACAGGGTCATCTGGTTTAAGTCTACCTCGTCGGGCTTTGTGACGGTTTTCCTGGGAGACGGGGAGGCGTTCTGCTGGGCGATCTCCCTGGCCCTTGTGGTGATGTCGGCGCTGCTTAACTCCTCCACCAGCTCCTTGGCGCGCCTGATCACCGGCTCCGGCACCCCCGCCAGCTTGGCCACCTGGATGCCGTAGCTCTTGTCTGCCCCGCCCTTTACGATCTTTCTTAGGAATACAATGTCATCCCCCTGCTCCTTCACGGCGATGCAGTAGTTGTTGACCCCGCTCATGGTGCCCTCCAGCTCCGTCAGCTCATGGTAGTGGGTGGCAAACAGGGTCTTGGCTCCTAAGATCTTGGGGTTGCTGATGTGCTCCACCACGGCCCACGCGATGGACAGACCGTCAAAGGTGCTGGTGCCCCTTCCGATCTCGTCTAAGATGATCAGGCTGCTCCTGGTGGCGCTGCGCAGAATGT
>CAMTAF010000239.1 GCA_947066955.1 uncultured Hungatella sp. | reverse complement strand
GTCATTCTTGACTACACCATTATTATACTAGGAGGAAGGCAAATGCGAAGCATTTCCAGGAGGCCTTCCGACGACCTGGCAGGTGACGCGAAGCGGCGCGTGCCGATACCAAAAAGGAGGAAGGCAAGATGGCATATAAGTATGGAGTGATCGGTTATGGATTTATCGGGAGAAGACATGTAAACACTTTAAAGAAATTTGAGCAGTCGGACTGCGCGGCGGTCTGCGATATCGACCCCAGGCGTCTCAAGGAGGTAAAGGAACTCTACCCGGATATGCCTGTGTACGAGAGGGCTGAGGAGATGTTGGCTTGTGAAAAGCTGGACGGGGTTATCATCTCGGCCAACAATATTGCTCACAAGGAGCTGACCATCCTGGCGGCTGAGAACGGATGTGATATTATCTGTGAAAAGCCCGCCGCCCTCACGGTGGCTGAATTTGACGAGATGATGGAAGCGGTGAAAAAGGCCGGAGTATCCTTCACGGTTCATCAGCAGAGAAGATTTGACAAGGATTTCGCCACCGTAAAAGCCTGCTATGACCAGGGGCTTGTGGGAGATATCTACACGATTCAGAGTTCCCTCTACGGCTTCAACGGCAATATGCACGACTGGCATGTATACAAGTCTGAGGGCGGCGGGATGCTGTATGACTGGGGGGTTCACCTCATTGATCAGATCCTCTACATGGTGAAAGGAAAACTGGTCACAGTTTACGCAGATGTCCGCAACGTCATTAACAAAGAAGTGGATGACTACTTTAAGATTATTCTCCGCTTTGAGAACAATGTGACGGCTGAGATCGAGCTGGGGAGCTACTTCCTCAATGATCAGCCTGACTGGTTTGAGCGCCATTGGTTTGTGGGCGGCAACAAGGGCTCCATGCATGTAAACAAATTTGACCCAGAAGGCTCCATCGTCAGAACCACCAGGCTTCTTGAGAACGTGGACGAGGACCAGGATAAGTCGGCAAAGTCCTACGGCCCCACCCGCTCCTTCGGCGTCCCGGCCCCCGGACTCATTGTCAGCGAGCCGCTGCCCAAAGTCACGACAGAGCAGTCCGACTATTTTGTAAATTACTTTAATGCCTTGGACGGGAAGGAAGAGATGCTGGTTAAGCCTGAGGAGGTCCGGAGAGTTCTCCGGGTCATGGAAGCCTGCCGCGAGTCCGCCGAGACCAAAAAAAGCGTAGAAGTGGAATAGGAGGAAGGAGGAGGAAGGCAAATGCGAAGCATTTTTAGGATGCCTTCCGACGTCTTGGCAGGTGCCGCGAAGAGGCGCGTGCCGATACCGAAAAGGAGGAGGAAGGCAAATGCGGATTGATGCTCATGTGCACATTTCTGTAAAGGAAAGTGAAAACCCTATGTCAAGGCCTGAAAACGTGATCCGGTCCATGGATAAGAACGGGATTGACAAGATCGTCTGTTTTACCTTCGGCACAGGGCTGGAGGATCAAAAAAGGCTGGCAAAGGCGATTGAGCCTTACCGGGACCGGATGATCCCGCTGGCCTACGTGGGCCCCAGGGACAAGGACTGCGCGGAGCAGCTGCTGTATTGTTTAGACCAGCTGGGGTTTCAGGGGGCGAAGCTCCACCCTTATGTGTCCAACTTCTGTGTGGCGGATATGGGGCTGCTGAGTCCTATCTTCGATATCCTGGAGGAGAGGCGCTCCTACGCGGTGATCCACTGCGCCAGCGAGGATTTCCGCAGCCATCCGTCCATGTTTGAAAGGCTGGGAAGGTGTTTTCCCCATGTGCTGATTCAGATGGCCCATATGGGAGAGGTCATGTCAACAAAATACGCGGTGGATGTGGCCAGGCGCGTGCCCAATGTGTATCTGGATACGGCAATCTGCTCCTACGCCGCCGTGAGAAGGGCTCTGGACAACTGTCCGGACAAGGTGTTTATGGGATGCGATTATCCTTTCTACAAGTTTGAGATGGAGATCCAAAAACAGCTTTTGGCCGCAGAGGACACAGGCATGGCTGAGGAGATCCAAAACATCATGGGGGGAAATTTCACCCGGGTTTTCTCCATGGATCAGGACAACAATATTCGACACAATCTGTGAGGCACGGATCAAGCGGGGTGAGAAGATGAAAAGAGTGACCTTTTATTATGTACGCCACGGAGAGACACTGTTCAATGTTTTAAACCGCATGCAGGGGTGGTGTGATTCCCCTCTGACCCAAAAGGGGATCAGGGACGCCAGGGAGGCGGGAGAGATCCTGAGAGCCGTGGATTTTTCCGCCGCTTACACCTCTACCAGCGAGAGATGCCGGGATACCTGCCAGATCATCCTGGAGGGGAGAAATATCCCCGTATATGAGAGGAAAGGATTAAAGGAGGTGAATTTCGGCGCCTGGGAGGCAGTGAAGGTAGATGAACATTTAGAAGAGATCAACCGCAGGAGAAGCGGGGGGATCCACTGGGATGACTGCGGCGGCGACAGCGATGAAAGCTTCGCCAAAAGAGTGAAAACAACCTACCAATGCATCTACGAAGAGCGGGAGGACAAAGACCAGATCCTCATCGTGTCCCACGGAGCGGCCTGGCTCTGGATGCAGAGAATTCTCTTTGGCATTGACAGCGGCAGGTTTGGGAAGATGAGGGAGGATAAGGGTCTGCCAAAGCTCCCCAACGGATA
>CAMTAF010000238.1 GCA_947066955.1 uncultured Hungatella sp. | reverse complement strand
CATTGTAAAACTCCTTTCAAATAAGTAATAATTGTGAAGTACTTTGCTCGTTAAAATTATCACATCATACTTGATTGTATTTTCTCACAAAATATCCAAATAGTCCAGTATTTTTTTCATTTTTACCTATTTTTTTACATCTGTATTGTTTTCACGCCGCCTGCGCACAAGTTCCTCGAAATCTTCCTCGTTGTATCCGATCTCCGCAAGCCGCTGTCTCCGCCTCTCCCTTCGCTCCTCCCTGCGGAGCTTTTCCTGTTTCTTTCTCCGCACGGTCACAAAGACCGCTGTCCCGGCTGCCGCAGCGAGGCCCGCTGCCCCGGCTATCATGAGGACTGTCCTGAGAGCCGGCCGAAAGCCCCTTCCCTGGCCCTGCTCTTGGTTCGGGGCCGTCTGGTCCGAGGGCGTCTCTTCTGGTCCGTCCTGGCCGTCTTTTTCTGTAGAGTCCTCCCCCGCGGCCTCCGCGGCTGCCCTGCTGGCCTCCTCTGCCTCCAGGCGGGCTTCCAGTTCCGTGTCGTAAAGATAGGCGCTCCCCACCTTCCGGTCATTGTAGGTGTACTGGAGCATGGCCACCGCCCCCGCCGGAGCGTCCGCGGGAAGCTGGGTCACAAGGGTCCTCTCCGCGTCGGAAAATTCCGCTGTGGCCGGGATAGTGATCACCGCGTCTTCCAAGCGAAGCCGGGACATGGGGCGCACCTCCCCCTGAAGCTCCAGCTCCGTCTGTTCCTCCATAAATGTCTCGGAATTCTGTACAGACTCATTTTTGAAGGACGCAAAGCCGAAGTTGAGGATGGTCTTGCTGTCCATATAGTACTGAGGCTGGCTACCTTTCAGAATCACGCTGATCAGCCTTCTTCCATCCCTCTCCGCATAGGTTACCAGAGTGTTGCCGGCAATGGAGGTGTAACCTGTCTTGCCCGCTGTTGCGCCCTGGCAGTAATATTCGCTGCTTGGTTCCTGGGCCATGAGGATCCTGTGCTCCATGGTGATGTTTGCCCCCTCCGGATTGTTGATGGTCTGGCTGATCCTGTACTGTTTGGTGGAGCTGATCCTGAGCACAGTCTCATTTTGAAAAGCCTCTGCCGCTATGAGGGCCATATCGTAGGCGCTGACATACTGGTTGTCGTCGTTTAATCCCGATGGATTGGCAAAATGGCTCTCCCCGCATCCGATCCTGGCGATCCGCTGGTTCATCAGCTCCACAAACCCTTCCCTGCTTCCCGCCACATGCTCCGCCAAAGCGTTGCCACACTGATTGCTGGACTGCAAGAGCAGCAGGTGAAGGCATTCCTCCACAGACAGGGTGTCCCCCTCCTCTAAGGACAGCTTGTTGCCGCTGCCGGATTCCACGTTGTAAATAGCGTCATGGGAAAATGTCACCGTATCGTCCAGAGAAGCGTTCTCCACCGCAACAAGGGCGGTCAGCAGCTTGGCGATGCTGGCAGGCGGAAAGGGGACATGGATCTGCTGGCCGAAAAGCACGGCGCCCGAATCCATATCCACCACGATCCCTGCCTCCGCCATAATGCCGGTATCCGCAGGCCAGTCCGGCTTTGCGTAACAGGTCATGGCTCCCACATGGATTGTCAGGACGAACGATATGAGAAAACCTGTGATTCTTCTGATCAGATCCCGCATTTATTGCCTCCGTTCTTCTGCTGAAACATTTCCCCTCTCCCGGCCATCCCTCAGAGCCTTCAGCTCCTTTAAAACCCCTGTGACAATGGCCGTGGCCAGAACAAAAGTGAGCATGTCCGCCACCGGCTGGCAGATCTGCAGTCCCAAAAGCCCCAAAACCCGGGGAAATATAAGGAGTGAGGGGATCAGAAACAGTCCCTGCCTCCCCATGGCCACCAGGGAGGCGCGAAAGCCGTAGCCGATGGACTGGGTCAGCATGTTGACCATGATCACCCATGCCTGGAAGGGCATGGTCAGAAGCTGCAGGCGCAGCGCCAGGGTGCCGATGCGGATGACCTCCGCGTCTTCCCGCCGGAACACGGTGATGATGGAATTGCTCAGGATAAATGCCGCCGCTCCGAAGCAGGTCAGCATGGTCACGGCTACCTTCACGCAGAACCAGTACGCCTCCAGAACCCTGTCATACCTTTTTGCCCCAAAGTTAAAGCCGCACACAGGCTGGAATCCCTGGCCAAAGCCGATGAGGCTGGAGTTCACAAACATCATGAACCTGGACACAATGGACATGGCCGCGATGGCAGCGTCCCCGTAAGGCCCCGCGGCAAAGTTCAGCACCACCGTGGCCACGCTGGCCAGCCCCTGGCGGCAGAAGGATGGAAGCCCGGCGTGGAGGATCTCCCCGTACATGCTCCAGGAAGGGGTAAATCTGCTGATCTGGATGCTGATGCAGCTTTTCTGCATATTGCACTGGTACAGCAGGATGCAGAAGCTGACCATCTGGCTTGCCATGGTAGCGATGGCGGCGCCGGAGATCCCCATGTCAAACACAAAGATCAAAAGAGGATCCAAAAACATGTTGAGAATGCCCCCTGTGGTGATCCCCACCATGGCGAACACGGCGTTGCCCTGGGCCCGCAGGATATTGTTCATCACAAAAGAGGTGAGCATGAAAGGCGCGGCGATGAGGATGTATCTGGCATAATCCTGGGCATAGGGCGCAATGGTGTCCGTGGCCCCCAGAAGATAGACT
>CAMTAF010000237.1 GCA_947066955.1 uncultured Hungatella sp. | reverse complement strand
GTCTGGCGGCGGCCATAGCGGCGGCGGATGAGGGAGCAGAGAGCATCATCATCGTGGAGAAGCTGGGAAAGACGGGAGGTTCCTTAAACTTTACCAGCGGGTCCATGTCAGGAGCCGAAACCATTATCCAGGAACTTGACGGCATTGAGGACACCAAGGAATCTTACATTGAAGACATCATGTCCAACGGCGCCCAGCTGGGCAATAAAGAGCTGATCCAGATATTTGTTGACGAGGATGTGGATGCTATCCAGTGGCTGTGGGACCACGGCCTCAGCGAGTATACATTTTCCGAGCAGAACGGCAAGAAGAGCGTGTTTGCCCCGGAACACCAGCTGTACTCCATCCAGAGGACCTACAAGCCAAAGGCCATGGACCCGGCCAACTACAAGTCAGCGGTCCACGAGATCCTGGACAAGGAGATCGCGGGCTACGACAACATCCAGATCGACTATTACACCGAAGTGACCCAGCTTGTGGGCAATGACAAGGGGCAGGTCTTAACAGCGGTGGGATACAACAGCGACAGCAAAAAGACCGTCGCCTACAGGGCCAAAAAAGGCATCATCATGGCAACCGGCGGTTACTCCGGCAACCCCAGGATGATGGGCGAGTACGCGGAGTACGGAGAGAATTACCTGGTAGGCGGAGCAGACAGCGCGGATGGCAAAGGGATCCGCGTCATGCAGGAAGTGGGAGCGGCCGTGGACCCGGAGAAGCTCACCTATATTCCCACATTCCCCATGGGACTTGAATACAGTGAGGGAAAAGGCGCCATCGGCGACGTCTATACCTGGAAAGCCGGAGGAATCTATGTAAATCAGGAGGGCGAGCGGTTTATCAACGAGACTCTCGACGAGGTGGTCCCAAGAGAGACTGCCTTAGAAGAGCAGACAGGAGCCGTTCAGTACAACATTTTCACAGACAAGATCGTGGAAGATCTGAAGGCAGCCAACGCCGCTTTCATGTGGGAATACTACTATGAGCCGGAAAATGGCATCGGCCACAAATTGATCCAGTCCGCGGACACCTTAGAAGAGCTGGCCCAGATCATCGGCGTTCCCGCAGACACCCTGGTAAAGACCGTGGAGGATTATAATGCCGCCGTGGACGCAGGGGGAACCGACGAGTTCGGCCGTGATTTGAGCGGCGCCGTCACAGCCTACAGCGTGGCGGTGAACAAGATCGAGGGAGACCGGTACTATGCGGTGCCCATCAAGGCCCTGGTAGTCATGACCCTGGGCGGAGTCACCGTCAACAACGACATGCAGGTGGTGGATGAGGCGGGAAATGCCATCCCCGGACTGTACGCGGCAGGAGAAGTGGTAGGCGGCATCTGGGGAAGGTTCGTGTCCGGAGGAACCGGCGTCATGGGCCCGGTGGCATTTGGACGGATCACGGGGCGCAATGTGGTGAACTTAGAGCTGGCCCAGGGAGAGCCTGTGAAGGCAGCCTCCTTTGTGCTTGAGGAGTCCCTGTTTGAGAAAGAAGAGTCAAAGGCAGAGACCTACGATATGAGCGGTCTCAAGGACGGCGCCTACGAGGCCACCGTGGACGGACAAAACGGCGACATGACGGTCCAGGTCATAGTGGAAGGCGGAAAGATCAAAGAAGTGACCGTGGTGAGCAACAATGAGACCGAGACCATCGCCGGCCCTGCCTTAGAGAAGATACCGGCAGCCATCGTGGAGGCCAACAGCCCCGACGTGGACGGCGTCACCGGCGCCACCCTCACCAGCGGCAGGATCCGGGAGGCAGTAAGACAATGTCTGGATCAGGCAAAATAATGACAGAGATCAAGGCGGAGCTGAGGAAAAGGCTGTTGGAGACCCGCTCCTGTCTTTCCAAGAGATACTGCCAGCAGGCAGACAAAGCCATTCTGGAAAGACTTCTGGCCCAGCCTGTCTACCGCAAGGCCGAAGTGATCTTCACTTATGTGAGCACAGAGGCAGAGACGGACACAAGGCGCCTGATCCGCCTGGCCCTGGCGTCAGGCAAAACCGTGGCAGTGCCAAAATGCGCGGAAAAAGGGATGATGAAGGCCATAAGGATCACCGGGCTGGAGGACTTGGAGAGAGGCGCCTACAACCTCCTGGAGCCAAAAGCCCACTGCCAGGAGATGGAACCCCAGGACATCGATCTGGTGGTGGTGCCCTGCGTCTCCTGCAGCCGCCAGGGGGCAAGACTTGGGTACGGGGGAGGATACTATGACAGGTATCTCACCCTCACCCCCGCCTTCCGGGCTGTCCTGTGCAGAGAACAGCTGATCTGCGACACCATCCCCACGACTCCTTTCGACTGCCCCATGGACCTGGTGATCACGGAAAAAGACGGAATTTTTACCAAAAATGGGGAATCCCGTCTGGCATGATCCCGGAAAACAGACAAAAAGCACAGTGATTTTTTAGAACTCCCACCGCAGGATAATCGCTTTTTTGCATAAAAATACAGGAGCCCCAGAAAGGGGAACACGGTGATTTGCACAAGAAAAATCCTGTTCCCCCTGGAAAATCCAAATTTGACAACTTTTTTAAAACATGTTATAACACTGTCATCAGCAAAATAGTTTGCTGTGCGTCATAACAATTAAGGAGTCGAAGATGATGAAACAGAAAAGAGTATATTTGCCTACCATCGAAGATGCAAAAGAGTTTGTAGCAGCTGCCTCCAAGTGTGATTTTGATATTGATATTTTCTATAA
>CAMTAF010000236.1 GCA_947066955.1 uncultured Hungatella sp. | reverse complement strand
TGCCAGGAAATCCACAGAGTTCATCTTGTATGGGAAATTGGCCCACAAAGTAGCCTGGGCGCAGGAAGCCACACCGGAACCGCCGTAGGGGCCGCCGTCCAACACATGGTAGCATTTTTTGGCCAGAAGCTTTCCGTCCGCGCCAAATGCCGTGTCGATCTTCATGTAGATGGGGTGGCGGTGGCGGGTGGTCTGGAACACTTCCTCGCGGGACAGGATCATGCGCACCGGACGTCCGGTCATCTCTGCCATCTTGGCAGCACACAGGCCAAAGGAGTAGGAATCCAGCTTTCCGCCGAATCCGCCGCCCACCAAAGGCTTGATGATCCTCACCCGGTTCTCCGGAACGCCCAGGCAGCGGGCATACCAGAACTGGTCCACATAGGCCATCTGAGTTGACATCCACACGGTGTACGTGCCGTTCCGGTAAGTAGCCACGGCCCCGTGAGGCTCCATGGCAGCGTGAACCATGCGGTGGGTGCTGTACTCCCTGTGCTGAGTGTAGGCAGCCTTGCCGAACTCCTCGTCAATGTCGGTTCCTGCCTTCATCACGGACTGCATGCCGATGTTGTGGAGACCCTTGCCCTCCCAGTTTACCTCGGGAGCGCCCTCCTCC
Organism: uncultured Hungatella sp.; assembly: GCA_947066955.1. Classification (GTDB taxonomy): domain Bacteria; phylum Bacillota; class Clostridia; order Lachnospirales; family Lachnospiraceae; genus UBA3402. Next base: position 2,178 of record CAMTAF010000236.1, on the reverse strand, counting down.
ATGGCCTCAAAGGTATCAATAACCCCGGGAAGAACCTCGTACTCCACCTTGATCAAGTCCGCGGCAATCTGAGCGGTCTCCTCATCGATCGCCGCGACCGCGGCCACCTCGTCGCCCACCTGGCGGACCATCTCGGTGCACAGCACCTCTTTGTCAGCGAACTCCGCGGCGAACTCGCCGTTTCCCACCTTTGCCGCCCACTTAAAATCCTTGGGGGTCAGGATACATTTTACACCAGGCACCTTCTCGGCCTCGCTTGTGTCAATGGACAAAATCCTGGCCCTGGCATAAGGGCTTCTGACCATCTTTCCTGTGAGCATATCCGGAAACATGATGTCCCCCACGTACTGGCCGTGTCCTGTCACCTTGTCCTCAGCGTCGATGCGCACATAATGATTCTCGCCTGTCAGGCGGTAAAATTCCGGCTTCTTAAAATAAGTCTTGTCACAATCTTTATGCATGGCTTGCCTCCTCCCAGTTCATCTCAGCCGCGGCTGCCCCAATCGCCTCCACGATCTTGGCGTAGCCGGTACAGCGGCACAAATTTCCTTCAATGGCTTCCCTGATCTCCAGCTCCGTAGGATGAGGATTGCGGTCCAGCAGAGCCTTGGCGGACATGATCATGCCCGGGGTGCAGTAGCCGCACTGCAGAGCCCATTTTTCAATAAACTGCTTCTGAACCGGATGGAGCTGGCCGTCTTTGGCGATGCCCTCCACGGTGACGATTTGGTGGCCGTCGCACTCCACTGCCAGAGTGCAGCAGGAGTTCACCGGATTGCCGTCCAGCATTACCGTACAGGCGCCGCACTCTCCCTCCTCGCAGCCTTTCTTTGTCCCTGTGAGGAACAGCTGATCCCTCAGGAAATCCAACAGGGTCAGATTGTCTTTCACGATGGCATCCACCTGATCACCGTTGACCGTCAAACTGATCGTGTGTTTATGTACCATTTTCATAGCCTCCTTCTTCAATTGTATCGGCACGCGTCGCTTTGCGCCACCTGCCAAGTCGTCGGAAGGCATCCTAAAAATGCTGCGCATTTGCCTTCCTCCTGTTTTTCTATGCCAGCTGTTCCATTGCCTGACGGATGGCTCTCTTTGTAAACACCCGGACCATGTCCTTGCGGTATTCCTTGGAAGCGCGGATGTCGGAAATGGGACTGCAGGAGTTCATGGCTTCCTCTGAGGCCTTCACGATCACCTCATCGGTCAGTTCTCTGCCTATGAGAGCCTCCTCCGCCTTTGGAGCCCGGATGGGGGTCGCAGCCACGGCGCCCAGAGCGATCCTCGCGTCCGTGCAGATCCCGTTCTCCACCCGGATCTTCACAGCCACGCCGATGATGGCCAGATCCATTGCTTTTCTCACCGCATGTTTGATGTAGGCAGCCGCCTCATGCTCTTTTAAAGGCGGGATCACGATCCCGGTTACGATCTCTCCTGGTTCAAGGCTTGTCTTCTTCACTCCAAGGAAAAAATCTTCGATCTTGATATAGCGGTCTTTGTTTGGACCCTGCACCAGGATCTTTGCCCCCTGGGCCACCAGGTTAGGGGCGCTGTCGCAGGATGGGGAGGCGTTGCAGATGTTGCCCGCCATGGTGCCTTTCATACGGATCTGGGTGGAGGCCACCACCTTTGCCGCGTGGGCCACTGCCGGGTTCTTCTCCTTTACCAGGGGAGAGGTCTCCAGGGTCCGAAGGGTGGTGAGGGCGCCGATCTTCAAGCCCTCCTCATCATCATATTCCAGGTAGTCAAGGCCCGGTATCTTCTTTAAGTCGATGAGATATTCGGGTGTGATGACCTTGTCTTTCATGGGCGGGATTAAATCCGTGGCTCCTGCCATGACCTTCGCGCCTTCTCCCAACTCCAGAAGCAGATTGCAGGCTTCTCCTATGGTGGCAGGGGCCAGATACTCAAACTGAGGTAATACCATTTACATGATCCTCCTTGTCTATTATGTGGTTGTTTTTTGGGTTTCGATAACAGATACCTTGCCGCCGGGAACCTGGTAGAGCGGGGAAAAGGTATAGGATTATTGTAAACAGATTCACAAAGAAACTCCAGAAGCGTGTTTGACAGGTGTGGCATGGGCTACATTTTTTGTGTTTCTTGCAGTGGATAGAAATATGCTGCGGATTGTGGTAAAATGGAGACAACTGGAAACTGCTTTTGATGACAACAGAC
>CAMTAF010000235.1 GCA_947066955.1 uncultured Hungatella sp. | reverse complement strand
TCCGATCTCACAGACCTTTCCCAGAAACATGACGCAGATTCTGTCCGAGATATAGTGAACCACTCCCAGGTCGTGGGAGATGAAAAGGTAGGTCAGGTCAAATTCCTGCTGCAGGTCTTTTAAAAGGTTCAGGATCTGGGACTGTATGGACACGTCAAGGGCCGACACCGGCTCGTCGCAGACGATGAGCCTGGGATTTAAGGCCAGAGCCCTGGCAATGCCGATCCTCTGCCTCTGGCCTCCTGAGAACTGGTGGGGGTAGCGGTCGATCAGCTCCGGCCGGATGCCTACCATGTGCATCAGCTCCTTCACCCTCTCTTCTGTCTCCTCCTTTGTCTTGTACACCTTGTGAGTCACCAAAGGCTCTCCGATGAGATCCCTGACCTTCATCCGGGGATCCAGGCTGGCGTAAGGATCCTGAAAAATCATCTGAATCTTCTTATAGACCTGGTTCATCTTTTTGTCGGAATAGATGGTGATATCCTTGCCCTCAAAAAGAATCTGGCCGTCCGTGGGCTCAATAAGCCTCATCATCATGCGGCCCAAGGTGCTCTTTCCGCATCCGGACTCCCCCACAAGGCTCAAGGTTTCTCCTTTATAGATCTCTATGGACACGCCGCTGACCGCGTGGACCACCTGTTTTTTGCTGATACCGAAGTTGTTCTTCATCCGGTATTCCTTTGTCAGATTGCGGGTCAGCAAAAGCACTTCCTTCTCCCTCATCTCTCACCCTCGCTTTCAAATAAAAAGCACCTTACAAAATGCCCCGGCGACGGCTCATAGAACTCCGGCTCCTGCTCAAAGCATTTTGGCATAGAGTACTGGCATCTGGGGCAAAAACGGCATCCTTTCGGAAGGTGGAGCATGTTTGGCACCATCCCCCTGATGTTGTAAAGCCGCTCTTTGGACTCCATGTCCGGCACGGACCGCATAAGGCCGTCAGTGTAAGGGTGGCACACATTTTTGAAAATCTCCTTCACCGTGCCGCTCTCCATGACTTTTCCCGCGTACATGACGTACAGTCTGGTGCAGAACTGGGCTACCACCCCCAGATTGTGGGTGATCATCATCACCGCGGTCCCTTTTCCTTCCTGAAGCTGTTTCATCAGGTGAAGGATCTGAGCCTCAATGGTCACGTCGAGGGCCGTGGTAGGCTCATCGGCGATAAGGAGCTTGGGGCCGCAGGCCATGGCCATGGCGATCATGACCCTCTGGCGCAGGCCTCCCGACAGCTGGTGGGGATATTCGCCGTAGCGCTTGGCCGCATCCGGGATCCCCACCAGCTCGAAGGCCTCGATAACCCTCTTTTTGGCCTCTTCTCTGGTCATGCTCTTGTTGTGGAGGAGAAGAGCCTCCCGCACCTGCTTGCCCACCGTGGTCACGGGATTTAAGGAGGTCATGGGCTCCTGGAAGATCATGGCGATCTGGTTGCCCAGGATCTTCCTCCGCTCCTTTGGCGCCATCCCTGTCAGCTCTTTCTGGTCAAACAGGATCTGACCGCCGTCCACCTTGCCCGGCTTTTTCAAAAGCCCCATGACGGACATGGCTGTCATGCTTTTTCCGCATCCGGATTCCCCCACGATCCCCACGCTCTCTCCGGCATCTATGTCTATGCTGACTCCGTCCACCGCGTGTACCTCTCCCTCCCTGGTGTAGAAGGTGGTGCGCAGATCCCGGATCTGCAGTAATCTCTCTTCCATGATCGTCTTCCTTTCTGTCTTGCCGTCTTGCGGCTGTATCATTTCCTATCCGCCTATTTCTTCATGTGGGGATCCACCGCATCCCGCAGCCCGTCCCCCAGGAAATTTAAGGCCAGCACCATGATCAGGATGGCCAGGCTGGGAAAGATCAGCATCCACGGGCTGGTCATGGCAAAGGTCCTGGACTGGGACACCATCAGGCCCCAGCTGGAATCCGGCGGCTGAGTCCCCACTCCCAGGAAGCTTAAGTTGGCCTCCGACAGGATAGCGTCAGGGATATTCAAGGTAAACAAAACGATCAGGGATGGCAGGCAGTTGGGTAGGATGTGGCGGAACATGATGGTCCATTTTTTCACGCCCATCCCTCTGGCTGCCTCCACAAACTCCTGCTCCCTTAGAGACAAGGTCTGGGAGCGGACGATCCTGGCGGTTCCCGCCCATCCGATCATGGACAGGGCGATAAAAATGTTGCTGGTGGTGGCCCCCAGGGTGTACATCACCACCATGGCCAGCACAATAGAAGGAAATGCCAGCACAATGTCTGCCAGACGCATGATCACCGCGTCCAGCTGACGGATATAGCCGGACACCATCCCCAGCACAATCCCGATGGCCATGGAGATGGTGGTTGGAATCACTCCAACCAGAAGGGAAACTCTTCCCCCGTAAAGGATCCTGGTAAAGATATCCCGCCCTAGGTCGTCGGTGCCGCACCAGTGGGCCCTGCTGGGAGGCATAAGCCGCTCCACCAGGTTGATGGCATTGGGATCATAGACTGTCAGCTTGTCGGCAAAGATAATGGCCAGAGCCATTACAACCAGAACCACCGCGCTTGCCGCCGCCACCTTGTTCTCCCTGCACATATTGAGAAGCTTTGACCTTAAGGTGTCCGGCAGGGGCATGTACTGCAGATCCTCCTCCTCCACCCTCTGGATCGCCTCCAGGCGCTCTTCTGGAGAAAACTGCTCTTTCACGGAGTCCACGGCCAGCCTGGCTGCCAGGGAAGCCGCCTGTTCAAATGTAGCCATATTATTTTCCCCCCTCCACACGTATTCTGGGATCCACCACGCAGTAGAGGATATCCGCAATTAAGTTTCCTCCGATGATCACCACGGTGGTGAAGATCACCGTGCCCTGGAGAAGGGGCATATCCCGGCCGTTGATGGCATCCACCGTCAGACGGCCGATGCCCGGAATGCTGAACAGCGTCTCCGTGATCACGGCGCCGGACAGAAGGCTGGAGATCTGGATGGCCATCATGGTGATCACAGGCAGCAGGGAATTCTTCATCCCATGCCATAAAATCACCGGAAGCGGCGCCAGGCCCTTTG
>CAMTAF010000234.1 GCA_947066955.1 uncultured Hungatella sp. | reverse complement strand
GTAATGAGGATCACATTGAAAGCTTATGACCACAAGCTGGTTGACCAGTCCGCAGCCCGCATTGCCGAAGGCCAATCCCGCCAGATACTGTCCCGTAGCCATGCCTTCCCTGGAAGACTCATTCGGTCGGAAAACCGCCCCTTCCAGATGTGCAAACACCAGGCGGATGGCCTCAAGAGCCAGGGAACAAGTGAGGAGAAATCCATTTTTTGACGTGTAGGCCTCAATGGCATGGGTCAGGGCATCCATCCCTGTCCCCGCCGTCAGCCCCTTAGGCAGATCCATCATCAAACTGTGGTCATCCACCGCCAAAGCCGGCAGGGCATGACGATCTTTGATGCCGAACTTCTCACTGGTCTTCTCATTGACAATCACATAGGCCCTGGTGCACTCGCTGGCCGTGCCTGCTGTGGTGTTCACCGCCACCAGAGGCAGAGAGGGACGGGTGCTCTTGTCCACGCCCCGGTAGTCCAGCACGCTTCCTCCGTTGGCGGCCACGATACCTACCGCTTTGGCACAGTCGTGGGCCGACCCGCCTCCCACAGATATCAGGAAGTCACAGTCCTCCGCCTTCACCAGAGCCAGACCTTTCTCCACATCCGCCACATCTGGATTAGGCTTCACCTCCGTAAACAGAGAATAGCCGATCCTATACTCATCCAGCACGTCCGTGACCTTCTTCACTATCCCCAGCTTCACCAGGGACAGATCCGTCACGATCAGTGCCTTTTTATATCTATTAGCCTGAATTTCCGGCCCGATTCCCGCCAGACACCCATAACCAAACAGCGTCCGCCCTGGAACAAAATACTGAAATGTACTCATCTTCCCTTCCTCCGGTTCTTCATGATCTCCACAAACTCCTCAGGAACCTCCTTCACATCTCCGTTGGATCGGGCCAGGGAATAGATCTTGGCCGCGTCCTCCACATAGATGGCCCGGATATGGGCCTGCTCCAGGGTTTCGCCTACAGCCAGCACTCCGTGGTTGGACATAAGGCAGGCATTTCTCCCCTTCAGTACCTTCAGGGCCTCCAGTCCCACGTCCTCTGTCCCCGGCAGGGCAAAATCAGCCACCATCACGTCGCCGCCCAGAAACGGGATCATCTCGATGAGAATCACCGGGATGGATTCCCGGTTCACCGCGAAGGACGTGGCATAGGGAGAGTGGGTGTGGACCACGGCGCCTACATCCTTCCTCTCCTTGTAAACCGCCGCGTGCATCCTCCACTCGGAGGAGGGCTTGTGTTTCCCCTCTATGATTTCCCCGGTAAGCCGCATCAGCACCAGGTCTTCCTCCTCCATGGTCTCGTAAGGGATGCTGCTGGGAGTGATGATCATAGTCTCCTTCTCCCTGTCGTAAACACTCAAATTACCGCTGGTGCCTGCAAAGAGCGCCTCCTCATAAGAGCGATGGGCCATTTTCAGCAGAATCTTTTTGGTCTCTTTCCATGTCGTATCTGAAATCGTCATAATATGCCTGTTTCCTTTCTCATCTTTTCCCCGTTTTGTTTTATCATCCGCACATAGTCAGAGCCCCGGAAGAATTTCTCCTTTCGCCCCATGATCAGCTCCTTTGCCGTCAGCACACAGATTCTCTCCGCCTGGACCCGAAGCACTCTGTCCTCAATGCCGGCAATGTCCTTCACCTTGGCGCTGCCCACAATCCGCCGATTCAATTCCAGACCTGCCACGCCTGCCGTATCCGCCAGAATATCCTTCACATACCAGTCGGCAAACCCCTCCGTGTCCGCCATTGGCTCTCTGTGCTGCTCCTCAATGATCCTTTTCGCTTTGGCGGCGAAAAGATCTGGGATGGCCTCTATGGTTTCCTCCAGCCAGCCAAGGAATGCTTCCTTCTCTTGGCCCTCCTCCATAGTCACTTTTCCATTAGCCCATGCAAAGATCAGGTTGGCCAGCACATTGCCCACATCGTACCCTATGGGACCGTAGAAGGCAAACTCCGGATCCAGAACCTTGGTGGAACCCTGTTTCACAAAGATGGATCCGGTATGCAGGTCTCCGTGGAGAAGGGCCTGGGCCTTGTTCTTAAATTCTTCCTTCAGTTTCGCCGCTTCCAGGCGGAGTGCGGGATCACCATAGAGCATCTCCTCCAGAAATTCCCGATTTTCCGGAATGAGCACGTTTTTGCCCTCCAGATTCCGATAGGGCTCCGTGTACACCAGCCGCTCCGTCACCCTGCACAGATCCCGATTAATAAATCTCCCTGCCAGCTCCTTTTTCTCCCCTGCGTCCATAATCACGTCAGTGGTGCCTATAAGAGTCTGGGCCATAAATGTGGCGATATGTTCCGCAAATCCCGGAAAGATCCCATGTTCGATCAGCTCATAGCGCATGTTTTTATAATCTTTTAAATCCTCCATCACCAGGCAGCACATCACCGGGTCGTAGAGATAGACCTCCGGCACGGAGCCGGGCGCCAGTTCTCCCTCCAGCTTTAAGATCTCTGCCTCGATGCGGTTTCGGTCTGTACTCACCTGACTGCCTCCGGTGCGGCTCACCTTGTCCCCGTGCTTGATGATCACAGATCTTGCCGTGTCCTGGTCTGTCACACGGAACACATAGTTGATGTTGCCGTCCCCGATCTCCTCGCAGTTCAGCCTGGCATTTTTCCCAAAAAAATCCGTCTTTTCCCGGATGAACCGTATGGCATCCTCCTCGTTCATCTTAAAATGTTTCTCAAATCCTTTCATATGTCTCACCTCTCATCACTGGTTACTGGTCGCAGTATGACTACTCTTCCTTGGTGGTGTAGTAGGCCGATGCCAGGGCGATAGCCAAAACTACTCCCTTGATGGCGTTGAGGGAATAGTAGGGAACCGACATCATCACCAGGCCGTTGTCCAGGACACCCACCAGGGTAGCGCCGATTAAGGTTCCCACGGCGTTGGGCTTGCCCTGTCCTGCCACGGACCGGCCGATAAATACCGCCGAAAGCGCCGGCATACTGAAAGCCGCGGCCCCGTTGATCTGGGCCGACTGGTTTCTGGAGGCCACCAGGATGCCTGCCAGGGCGCAGAAGGAAAATCAGGACCCCTCCCACAATCCCGCCAA
>CAMTAF010000233.1 GCA_947066955.1 uncultured Hungatella sp. | reverse complement strand
CGGACCTCCGGGCGGCTTCTGCCTGCCACGCAAGCCTTTCCACCGCCTTTCCCAGTTCCTCCAGGCTCTTCCCGGCTTCCTTCAGCTTATTTTCCTCCTGCCGCACAGCCTCCTCATAATTCTCCTTCCTGGCCTCCTGGACTGTGGTCTGGCCTTTGAGGATCCTGGCCTCCTGGTAATCCAGCAAATCGATCTGATATCTGGCCGAGTCCACCTGCTCTTCCCAGGAGGCGGTCATGCTTTTTAAATCCTCCTGGGCCCGGCTGATCCGTCTCTCCAGCCTCTCCCTCTCCCCCTCTGCCTCCTCGGAGTCAGAAAGCCTCTCCAGCTCCTCCTCAAGGTCCTCGATCACCCGCCGCTGCCCTCTCAACGCGTCATCCCTGGAAGCCTTCACGCTCTCCAAGGCCTGCCTGGCGGATTCCTGATCCCTCTCCTGCTGCTGCCACAGTTCATCCTCTGCCAGCTCAAGCCCCTGTTCATACTCTGTCCTCAAACGCTCAAGCTCCTTCTGGTGGTCTGCCACGGTCTCTTCATACTCCGCCTCCCCCTCCGCCAGCTCCCTCTGAGCCAGGGACAGCTCCCACCGGGCAGTCTCCTCCTGGGTCAGGCCCTGGCTGCTCTCCTGGGACAGCTGTTCCTTCTCGATGTCGATTTTAAGCCTCTCCATCTGGGTCTGGATTTCCTCCTTTTTCTCCAGAATCGATTCCATGTCATACCAGAAAAGAACATCTCCCTCTTTCACCTCGCTGCCTGGTATCACCGCTGTGCGCCTGACCCGGAGCTGGGGGTAAATGTCACAGAACTCTTTTTCTTTTACAATCACGGTTCCCACCCCCTCTGCCCTGATCTCCACTCCTTTTCGCTTTGCCGCCGCAGTCTTCACCTTGGGCACGGTGACGCTGTCGTAGATCCTGGATATCACGGTGCAGCCAAGCATAAAGATAAAAAATGCCGCCAAAAGCCGCCGTCTTGTCATGTTGTCACCTCATTTTCACTGTTTCACCCCTGACGCCGCAACCCCCTGTTCCAGCTCCTCCTGGCAGTTTACATACACCAGCACCGGGAGAAGACAGGTCACCAGGGCCGCCGCGAAGGCAACGGAGGCCTTGTCCCTGGCAATGTCCGGCAGATACAGGGCAATGGGCCAGAGATTTTTGTCCTTTAAGTAGGTGAGAGGCTGTTCCAGGGCATTCCAGCTGTCCACAAAGCTGAGCATCAGAGCCGTGGCAATGCCCGGATAGCCCAGAGGCAGCCCCACATGGACAAAAGTGTGCCACTGGCCCGCCCCGTCTAGATACGCCGCTTCCACCAGAGCGTCGGGGATGGCCTCAAAGGATTTTGTCATGATAAACACAGGGAGGGTTGACCAGATTCCCGGCAGGATCAGGGCCAGATGGGTGTTTAAGATCCCAAGCCTGTCGAGAACAAGATAATTGGACACCTGAGTCACCTGAAAAGGCAGAACCATCAAAAGCACATAGATCCCGAACAGCTGCTTCTTAGCGGGGAAACGAAACTTGGCAAAGGCCCACGCCGCCGGGGCAGCTGCCAAAAACTGACCCGCCGCCATGGGGATCACCTGGATGCAGGAGTTCCAGAACATGACAAAAAATCCAGGAGAGCACACCAGCAGCTCTTTCAAGGCCCCCGCCGATGGGTAGGAGGGGATCAGCGCCGGCCGCACCTGGTCCCTCCCCAGCCCCAGGGGAGACAGATACCGCCAGTACAGTTCATCCTCCGGCATCCACGCCGCGGCTGTCATCAGGATCAGGGGCAGCCACACCAGAAGGCAGGCGCCAAAAAGAATTGCCCCTGTTAGTCTGTGCCGTTTTCTCACTTTGCCTTCCTCCCTACTTCTTAAAGTATCGGCACGCGCCGCTACGCGTCACCTGCCAAGTCGTCGGAAGGCATCCTAGAAACGCTTACGCGTTTGCCTTCCTCCTACTTCTTAAAGTATCGGCACGCGCCGCTGCGCGTCACCTGCCGCTCCGCCTCCGAGTCAGCTTCACTGCCAGAACCCCTGTCAAGGAGAGCGCTGTCATCATCACCGCGGCTGCTGTCATTTTCTGCACATCCAGATTTAAAAACCAGTGGGCAAAGAGATGGGGGATCAGGTAAATGGAGGGGTCCGGGTAGGAGCCTGCCAGAAGGTAAGCCTCCCGATACACCCGGAAGGAATTTACCAGAGACAGGACCCCCACCAGTCCGAAGGTCCCTTTTAGCTGGGGAAATGTGATGTACCAGAGTTCCTGAATCGTCCCCGCGCCGTCCATCCTGGCGGCCTCGTACATCTCCCCCGGGATCCCCGAAAGTCCGGCCAGCCACAGGATCATGTCGTAGCCGGTGTGTTTCCACAGATAAGTGGCAACCAGCACGGGAAACGCGTATCCGGAAAAAGCCCAGTCTGTCTCCCACAGCCTTCCTGTGAGCCTGGAAAGGGCCTGATTCAAAACACCCTCCGGGCACAGAAGGATTTTCCAGATCAGCACCATGCTGGCTCCGGGGATAGCCATGGGAAGCACCATAGTGGTTCTCATAAACCTGATCTGTCCCCCACCCTGTCCGGGAAGCTTCCCGTAGGCTTCTGCCCGCCATCCCAGAAAAATGGCCAGGGACAGGGAGACGGTCATCAGAAGAGGAAGGCACACAGCCAGGAATCTGGCCGTGTTGCCCGCTGCCAGGCGAAAGGCGGAATTGCTCAGCACTGCCCGATAATTGTCCATGCCCGCAAACCGGGTCCCCATGGCATCCTGAAAGGAACGTCTCACCGCATCCAGAAAGGGAAATCCCGTAAAGACCGCCACCCCTGCCAGGCTGGGGGCCAGAAAAAGCCAGGGGACTGCTGCCCTATTAAACTTTTGGTTCATCCCTTCTCCTTTCCGCCGCCGCTGCCTTTCCCAAAGGTTCTCACTCCGCGAGATAGATGGACAGCTTCCGCAGAATGTCGTCCGCTGCCTGCTCCACTGTCTTTTTGCCGTCAAAATAGTCCATGGACCCTTCTGCGATCATCTGCATCACCGTCTCATCCACCACCGCCGGCATTGTAAGGGTCTCCAGCATGGCGGCAGCCTCCTGCCTCACCTCAATGGAGGGCCAGTCGGCGCTGAGATGATAACCGTCATGGTATCCCACGCTCTCTGAGAAATTGTCCCTGCTGTCCGACAAAGTCAATGTCTCAAGGGCCTTTTTGTTCACAGGAAAACCGTCGTAGAGATCTTCCTTCTGCACCTCGCAGGAGAGAAGGCAACGGATAAATTCCCTGGCCATGTCGGGATTCTTCGACGACTGGTTGACCC
>CAMTAF010000232.1 GCA_947066955.1 uncultured Hungatella sp. | reverse complement strand
GATGTTCCTTGTTTATTAATTTAAAAAATGTCCTTGACAAAGGGTACAATTTACAACCTATGGCATCTGATGTATCGACAGGGGTACAGGAACTGAAAGAGCTTCTGGACCTCAAATCCAACCGGGAGTACCGGTCCACGGTGTTCACGTCTTACTTTGGGGAGGCGGATAACGCGGCGAGACTGTATGAGAGCCTTGTTCTGCTGGAAGGGGAATCCCCTCTGTCGGGGGCGTCAAAGAAGGAGGAGACGAAATCCGTGGCCCCGGAGGATATTGAGTTCGCAACCCTGGAGGGAGTTTTATATCTGGCCAGAAAGAATGACCTGGCATTTACGGTAAGGAGAAAGGTTCTTGTGATTGGGGAACACCAGTCAACCATAAACCAAAACATGCCCCTGCGGTCTGCTATTTATTATGGGAGGACTATGGAAAAGCTGGTGGATCCCAAGGCCATGTATCGGTCAAGGAGAGTGGGGATTCCCACACCTGAGTTCTATGTATTCTATAACGGAAGAGAGAATCAGCCATTGGAGCAGACCCTATATCTTTCGGATTCCTATCTTGAAAAAACAGATAGTCCCATGTTAGAATTAAAAGTGAACGTAATCAATATCAATCTGCCGGAATGTCATCCCCTGCTGTCTATGTGCCGCCCATTATACGAGTATTCCTGGTTTATCTGGAGGGTGAGGGAATACCTGGAGAGAGGAAGGAACCGTGACGAGGCCATTGGGGCGGCGATGGAGGACTGTGTGAGCCAGGGGATCATGACGGAATTCATCAGGAAGCATGGCTCGGAGGTGAGGAATATGCTGTTTGGGGAATTTGTCCTGGAGGACGCCAAGGAAGTGTGGGAGGAAGAGGCCAGGGAAGAAGGCCACGAGGAAGGCCGAAAAGAAGGCGCGGATTATTTGCTGGTTCAGCAGGTCAGCAAGAAGTTGAGGAGGGGGAAGAGCGCGAAAGTAATTGCCGATGAGCTGGAGACAGAGCCGGGGAAGATCCGGAAAATTTGCGAGGCGGCTGAGGCTTACGCTCCGGATTATGACCCGGAAGCTGTTTTTAAAGCAATGCAGAATAGAACCGCCATAGTTGGAACCGCTCATGCCGTGGTAAAAGAGCCTTCCGCCTGACTGTTACAGCCGGCGCCGCAGGGTATTTGTCTCTATACAAGGCAACAGACTGGCCACCTTTATAAGTCAGTCTGTTGTGTTGCGGAAAATACGACAGAAGCTGAGGGAGGTCATATGAAATTTTTATTTGCATCAGATTCCTTTAAGGGGAGCTTATCATCAGAAAAGATCATTGAGTTGCTGACAACATCCGCCAACAATATTTTTCCAGGCTGTGAGACTGTGGGGGTGCCCATTGCGGATGGCGGGGAGGGAACCGTGGATGCGGTGATCGCGGTGACAAAGGGTGAGAAGAGATTTGTCAATGTCCGCGGGCCTTTGATGGAGGAGGCCGGGAGCTCCTACGGGGTTTTTGGCGGAGACCATGCCATCATCGAGATGGCGGCGGCTTCGGGCCTTCCCATGGTTCCTTTGGAGAAGAGAAACCCTCTAAACACCACTACCATGGGAACCGGTGAACTGATCCGGGACGCTTTAGAGCAGGGGTATCGGAAAATAGCCATTGCCATCGGCGGGAGCGCTACCAACGACGGAGGCATGGGAGCCATGAGGGCCTTGGGCATCCGTTTTCTGGATAAAGAGGGGAGAGAGCTGGAGGGAAAAGGCTCTGACCTGGCGAAAGTGGCTGACATCGATATGAGGGGAATGCACCCTGCTGTGGCTGAGGCGGAGTTTACAGTCATGTGCGACGTGAACAATCCTCTCACAGGATCCGACGGGGCTTCCTATACTTTTGGGAAACAGAAGGGCGGCACGCCGGAGATCTTAGACCAGCTGGAGGAAGGCATGAAAAATTACGCCGATGTGATCCAGAGAAAGCTGGGAGTGGATGTGGACCGGGTCCCGGGAGCCGGCGCAGCCGGAGGACTGGGGGCGGCGCTGCGGGTGTTTCTTCGCGCTGACTTAAAATCCGGAATCGAGACGGTCTTGGATCTCATAGATTTCGACGGTCTTCTGGAGGGAACCGATCTGGTGGTCACGGGAGAGGGCAGGATGGACTGGCAGTCTGCCTTCGGAAAGGTGCCCAGCGGCATCGGCAGGCGGTGCCGGGCAAAGGGAGTGCCGGCAGTGGCCATCGTAGGAGGCATGGGAGACGGGGCCGAGAAGATCTATGAGTTTGGAGTGGAGAGCATCCTTCCCACCATCAACGGAGCCATGGAGATCCAGGAGGCCATGGACAGGGCCCAGGAACTGTACGCGGGGGCAGCGGACCGGATGTTCCGCATGCTGCGGGCAGGGATGAAGCTGGGGGAATCACCATGTGGCGAGGATTGATGTGAGATTATCGATCTGTCTAAGGCGGAAAAGTCTTAAAAGGGCTTTTCCGCCTTTATCTTTATACAATCTTAATGCCAGCGCCAACACCCTTTTACACTCTTTAGACCCTGTGAGGTATTATAAATACAAGAAAGAGAAACATAAAAGGGGAGCTTTCATATGAGCGGATTTTATCACATGCTGATCCACAGGGCAGAAAGCCGCGGGGCGGCGGGAAGAATGTGGAGCGGGGAAACGGTCCCGGGATACGTGTTGACCCGCCAGGCAGCGCGGAGGGGATGGGATCTGTGGAGAGGGTACAGGCGAAGGATCACCTCCTCTCAGATCATTATCCTGGGGTTCGCCGGGGTGATTTTGCTGGGAACTCTGGTGTTATGGCTTCCCGTCTCAAGAAGAGCAGGAGTAGAAATTACCTTTTTGGACAGTCTGTTTACCGCCACCTCAGCGGTGTGTGTCACCGGGCTTGTGGTTCATGACACAGCTGCTTCCTGGTCAGTTTTCGGTCAGGCGGTGATCCTTTTGCTGATCCAGGTGGGCGGGATGGGAGTCATCACAGCGGCGGTTTCCCTGGCCATGATCTCCGGCAAGAGGATCTCCCTGATGCAGCGCAGCACCATGCAGGAAGCCATCTCTGCCCCTGCGGTGGGAGGGATCGTCAGGTTTACGGGATTTATTATCAAGAGCACCATGGCCATCGAGCTGGCGGGAGCTGCGGTTATGGCCCCGGTGTTTATCAGGGACTTTGGGGTCAGAGGCCTGTGGATGGCTCTGTTCCATTCCATATCAGCCTTCTGCAATGCGGGCTTTGATCTCCTGGGGACACGGGCGAGATTTTCCTCTCTGACATCCTATGCAGGGGATCCGGTGGTTAATATGGCCATCATGTTTCTGATCATAGCGGGAGGGCTGGGATTTCTC
>CAMTAF010000231.1 GCA_947066955.1 uncultured Hungatella sp. | reverse complement strand
TTCCCTGCTCTTTTTGTCACATCGCCTGTTTTTGCCGAGCAATACCTTTTTGTGCTCCAGGCCTTTGAGATTTCTTTTGCCATACTTTTGTGTATCCTGGCCTCCATCTGTTCCGGCAAAGCGGTTTACCAAAAAGAGTATTTCTGGCTTCCCGTGGGCATTCCTCTGATGGTGTGGACCTTTGGCTCCTATCAGTCCATGGTCCCTCTCTATGTCTGCCTTGTGCTTTTGTCCTATTTGCTCTTCTATATGAATCATTCCCCGGAACACGCGCTGTCCCAGGGATTTCTCCATGTGGCCATATTCCTTGCCGGGCTTGTGCTGTACGGGGCTCTGTCCTTGATCATAAAATCGGTTTTAGGAATCCGCTCTTCCTACATATCGGATCTGATCCGCTGGAAAACAGAGGGGTGGAGGGCCTCTCTTTTATGGATCTGGATCGAACTGAGAAATGTCCTTCTGGCGAAAAAACCAGCCATTTACAGCGGGCTCTACCTTCCCTCCATGTGCCTTTTTGTCCTCCAGGCCATGGGGTACGGCTGGAAAAACAAAACCAGCGGTCCCAATTACTTCTGCTTCCTGGCGGCCGGAGGTCTCTTTTTGGCCTCCCCGTTTTTCCTGACCCTGATCATGGGCTGCGTACAGGAAACCCGGTCTCAGCTGGTGTATCCCGTAACTGCTGCCTGCTTCCTGTCCCATCTCGCCGTCCCGCCGCCTGACAGAGAAAATCTCCGAAAATGGAGAGCCGGTGCCTTGGGGCTGTTTACTGCCATAGGACTTTTTTCTCTTTCCAGGAATTCCATAGCCGCTGCCCAGTTATTCCAGTCAGCGTGGGAGGCGTACCGCAATGATGTCCTGACAGCGAACCGGATCTATGAGGATATCTGCCTAGTGGCCGACCGGCCGGATATGAATAACTGCCTGGTGATCTTTACCGGCGGGCGGAGCGCGAAACTGGCCGGGCTTCCCGCCATGGGAGACTTGTCCGGTTTATCGTTCTTTGGCGCAGAGGCCCATGGGTCGGTGGGAGTCTCGGGACGGGCGGGCAGTCTTCTTCTCATCCTTGGGATGGAGATCCGGATCATCTCCGCGGAGCAGGAAGACCTCTACCAACAGGCCGTGGAATTCATGAGAGATGCCCCTGACTGGCCTGCGCCGGGAAGTATCCGCAAGATGGGGGAAGCTGTTGTGGTCCGCCTCTCAGAATCTCCGTAACCAGGTCACCATGAACCCATATCCTGCGGCAGATCACTGGATGTCTGCCGGACAAAATCAACACAGAAGGAGCACGCAGAAGATGGAGGGGAAATTTACATACCAGATTGCCGGCACGGCCAGGGAATTCACGGACTTCTTAACAGAGCACAAAAAGACCGGCTGGTTTACCGCGGCGGTGATCTTCGCCACATGGGGAGTCCTGGGATTCCGCACAGATGTGGGAGTGGATACGGAAATCATGATCGCCTTTCCGGAATCCATGCTGAGCTTTTGGTGCGGCATAGGGCGCTATGGCCTGGTGTTTACCAAGCTGCTGTTTGGCATGGGCAGATTCTGCCAGCCGGCGGCAGTGACAGCCATGATGGCCGCCCTGTGGATGGTATGCATGGCTGTTGATTTTTCCGTATATCAGTGGAGCGGCCACGATGAGAGATACCGCTTTTTTTACCCTGTATTCTCAGCCGTTTTCGTCACCTCCCCCTGTCTGGCCGAGCAGTTTTATTTTCTTCTCCAGTCTTTCGAGGTGGTGTGGGGAATCCTTATGACCGTGCTGGCGGTATATGGGACAAGCCGCTATGTATATCAGAAGGAAAACGTGGGCTGGGCTCTTTTGGCCATCCTGCTGGGGGTGTGGGCGTTCAGTTCTTACCAGATTATGGTTGTCATTTTCATCTCGCTGTGCGCCTTTTCCTTTCTTTTGGTTTATCAGCGGGGACATGAGAGACATATGGAAGGCATGGAACAAAGCAGGTGGAAATGGTTTGGCCTCGCATGCTCCTTTGTAATGATTTTCGCGGCAATCATGGCCGCCTATGGGATCACCTCCTCCCTGGTCCGCATGGTGACGGGAACCGATTCCTCCTACACCGACAGCCTGATTTTATGGAAAAGAGACGGCGTGCGGGACTGCCTTTACCGGGTCTGGGCAGATATGAAAAATATTTATCTTGGGAAAAGAACACCTTTCTTTTCCCCGGCAGGACTTCCCATCCTGGCTCTGTTTACTGCTCTGTTCTTAAAGAGGGGATGGGCGAGCGGCGAGAAAGAGAGGCTCCTCTATGTCATGGCTGGCGGAATTTTCTTAAGTTCCCCTGTGTTTATGACCATTGTCACCGGATTCTATCAGGGCATCCGGATTCAGATGGTCTACCCCTTTGTGCTGGCCATCAGCGGCGCTGCCCTCACTACCGTAACGAAATCCGGGGTAAAAACAGCGTTTCGGACTTGCGCCGCCCTTGGCTTAAGCGCTTCCCTGGCCTGGAGCCAGTGGGTCATCTCGGAGCGGCTTCTGGATACCATGCATCAGGCCTCTGTCCAGGACATTAAGCGGTGCCAGGACATCTACCGCGAGGCTCAGCGGCTGACAGCCAGGGAAGGCGGGGATATCCGGCAGAAATCCCTGGTGTTTGTGGGGATCAGGGAGATGGATACCAATTTGAGTACCCTGAGGGGGGATGCCATTGGCTGCTCCATATTCCAGTGGGACAGCGAGGGTCCCCATGGGGTCTCCGACCGCGTGAGGACTTTGATGTCCATCTTGGGACTTCTCCACGAGCCCGCCACAACAGAGCAGTACGTCACTGCCTGTGAGAGAGCGAAAAACATGCCAAACTGGCCTTTGGAAGGGTCCATTGTCCTGGAAAATGATATGGTCATCATAAAGTTGTCGGATCCCAACCCATAATTAGGAGAGTTTTCATGGAATTGTTGTCAATGATCGTTCCCTGCTATAACGAGCAGGAGACGCTTAATGATTTTTATCAGGAAATATGTAAGGTCAGGGAGACTCTCTCCGCCATGGACTGCTGCCTGGAAGCGGTTTTTGTAGACGACGGGTCCACTGACAAAACCCTTGAAAAAATAAAGGAGCTGTCTCAGGAAAACTCCTGGATCAAATACATCTCCTTTACCCGGAATTTCGGCAAGGAAGCCGCAATCTACGCAGGGCTGACCCACGTTAAGGGGGACTTTGTGGGGCTGATGGATGTGGACCTGCAGGATCCGCCGTCCCTGATCCCCCACATGCTCCGGGTCCTGAGTGAGGGAGAATACGACTGCGCCGCCACCAGGCGGTCGGACCGGAAAGGGGAGCCGGTGATCCGCTCCTTTTTCGCAAGAGCTTTTTACAAGCTCATGAGACGTATCTCCGATGTGGAAATCGTAGACGGAGCCAGGGATTTCCGGCTCATGAGCCGGAGATATACAGACAGTGTCCTGGCGCTCAAGGAGTACAA
>CAMTAF010000230.1 GCA_947066955.1 uncultured Hungatella sp. | reverse complement strand
GGACGGACCATGGAGGAAAGCCTTCTAAAGGCCATCCGCTCCCTGGAGATCGGAATTTTCCACCTCCACAGCCCGAAATTCGACTCCATGGACCAGGAGCGGCTCTTGTCTTACATTGAGACAGGAACCGACGACAGGATCTACGCCATTGCCCGGCTTCTCCGTCTTGGAGCCGGCATCCGGGAGATCTCGCGGCGCACAGGAATCGACCCGTTTTTTATCCGCAAACTAAAGAATATCGTGGAAGCGGAAAATGAGCTGAGAGAGCACCCTGGCAGCATCCCCTATCTGAAATACGGAAAAAAGATGGGCTTCTCTGACAAAGCCATCGCCGGACTATGGCACACCACAGAAGGAGAGATCTTCCGGATCCGAAAAGAAGAGGGAATTTTTCCTGTCTATAAGATGATCGACACCTGCGCCTCGGAGTTTGACAGCTATATCCCGTACTTTTATTCCACCTATGAGGAAGAAAATGAGTCCCAGGTCTCATCCAGAAAAAAGATCGTGGTCCTGGGGTCCGGCCCCATCCGCATCGGCCAGGGCGTGGAGTTCGATTATTCCACTGTCCACGCGGTGAAAACCATCCGCAAAGCAGGGTATGAGGCCATTATCATCAACAATAACCCGGAAACCGTGTCCACGGATTACACCTGCTCTGACAAACTGTACTTTGAACCCCTGTGCCCGGAAGATGTGATGAATGTCATTGAGCTGGAACATCCGGACGGCGTCATCGCAACCCTGGGAGGCCAGACTGCCATCAACCTGGCCCAGGCCCTGACCGACCGGGGGGTGAAAATCATCGGCACGGACTGCGCGGCCATTGAGAGGGCAGAAAACAGGGATTCTTTTGAAAAACTTCTCCTTTCCCTGGGAATCCGTCAGCCCGAGGGACATGCGGTCACCACGGTGGAGGAGGGGATTTTGGCAGCCTCCCGCATCGGCTACCCTGTGCTGGTCCGCCCCAGCTTTGTCCTGGGAGGCCGGGCCATGGAGATCGTGGCAAAGGAAGAACACCTGCGCCGCTATCTGGAAAACGCGGTCCAGGTGGCTGAGGATAAGCCGGTGCTGGTGGACAAATATATCCGGGGCAGGGAAGTGGAGGTGGATGCAATCTGCGACGGAAGGCAGGTGTTTGTGCCAGGCATCATGGAGCTGGTGGAGAGAACCGGGATCCACTCCGGCGACTCCATCAGCGTCTACCCCTGTTTCAGCATTTCCCAAAAAGTGAAGGAGACCATCCTGGATTACACCAGGAGGCTTGGCCTGGGAATCGGCATTATAGGGCTTTTCAATATCCAGTTTATCGTGGACGGAGACGACAATGTGTACATCATCGAGGTAAATCCCCGCTCCTCCAGGACAGTGCCTTTCCTGTCAAAAGCCACCGGATGGAGCCTGGCGGACATGGCCACCATGGTGATGCTGGGAAGGACTTTAGAGCAGCAGGGGATCCATGACATGTACCCTGCCGAAAAAGACCGCTTCTATGTAAAGGTCCCCGCATTTTCCTTCTCAAAGCTCAAAGGCATGGATGCCTACCTCTCTCCGGAGATGAAGTCCACAGGGGAGGCCATGGGCTATGACAAAAAACTCCACCGGGCCATGTACAAAGCCATGATCGCCTCAGGCATCCGCCTCCAGAATTACGGGACCGTCATGGTCACTCTGGCAGACGAGGATAAGGAGGAGGCCCTCCCTCTGATCCGCCGTTTCTACCACATGGGCTTTAACATCGAGGCCACCATCGGCACTGCCAGTTTTCTCAAAGACCACGGCATCCGAACCCGGGTCCGCCGCAAGCTCAGCGAGGGGAGCGAAGAGATCCTGGACTCCATCCGGGCAGGATATGTCAGCTATGTGATCAACACCAGGGCTGTCCTCTCCGGCGTCCACTATGAAGACGGAGCCGCCATCCGCCGGTGCGCCACCCAGAACAACATCACCATGCTCACCTCCTTAGACACCGTCAAAGTCCTTTTGGATGTGCTGGAAGAGGTGACCATCGGGGTCTCCACCATTGACGGAAAATAGAGCTTCTGAAAAATACTTGCAGGGATCTTTCCTCTGTGCTAAGATAGGGGCTGTAACGCAAACGTGTTTCAAAGGAGGCCGCCATGATGAATATGGGTGAAATGCTTGATGAGATCAAAACACGGGCCAGGGAGGATTCCCGCCTCTGCCGGGAGTTTTTGGACACAAGGAAGCAGCCGGACCCGCTGAAGGCCTTCTGTGAAAAATGCCGTCAGCTGGGATACGCTGTCTATGAGATGGATCTCATCGATGCCGGCGAGGAGTTTTACGCCGCCATCAAGCGCAGCACCAACGGCGGGGGCGAGAATTCTCCTGTTCTAAAGGGAGAAGATGACTTCTATGAGATGTTTTTCGCGGATCTGGAGATATGATCAAAAGGAGGGCCATATGGATATCACAGGAAATAAAGTGGTCCTGCGGGCAATTGAAGAACAGGACAAAGAGATGTTCGTGGATCTGATCAAAGATCCCCAGACCGCAAAAGTGACCAAGGGGTATTCCCAGCCCGTCTCTTATGATCGCCAGATCCGCTGGTTTCGCTCCAAAACGGACTCTGTAAACGGTGTGCACCGCATAATAGCGGACCGGGAAGATCCCCATGCCGGTCTTGGGATCATAATCCTCTCCATTGTGGATCAGGAAGCCAGAAGCGCCCGGATCTGTCTCAAGCTTATGAGAGCCTTCCGCCAAAAAGGCTACGGGGAGGATGCCGTGGCCGCCCTGGTTTCCTATGCCTTCCAGGAACTGAAGCTGAACCATATCTATTCCCATATCCTGGAATACAATCAGGCATCTCGGAGACTGTTTGAAAAATGCGGGTTTCAGCAGGAAGCTGTGCAGAAAAGCAGGGTAAATGAGGACGGACGCAGCAGAAATGTGTACGTCTACGGCATCAGCTGCCCTTTGCGGCTCTCAAAAAACGGGAACCCGTCAATGGCATCCAGAATATCCTGAAAATCCTCCCTGGGCGCCAGGTCGATATACTGCCGGAGGATCTCTCCCTCTCTCTGCTTAAAAGGGCCGTAAAAAATATCATAGAGATTGTGTCCCCGGACACAGACCTTAAACAGTTCAAAATTTTCTTTCAAATCTTCCACTGTGCCCAGTTCTCTGCCCAAAATCTCCGTCAGATGCCTCCCGCTGGAGAGACGGTGGAGATACTCCGTCCATTTGGCCAGAAGAGTCTGCCAGAAAGCCTCCTCGCTCTCCACGACGCCGATCTCAGACATAACCGCGGGGTTGAGGAAATAGTTCTCAAAAGAATAATATTTTAAGATCAGCACATTGCGGCGGCTGACCTTTGGCAGCTTGTCGATGTCCTCCCTGTTGCGCTCGTCATAATACTGACAGAGTCCTGAGGCCAAAAGCTCCGGGTCCTTGCCGTCCCCATCCCGGATCATCAAAAACTGATCCCTCAGGTACACCTGATTCATATATTTTAAATTGGCGTAGGTCTTGATGTTGGTGCAGCT
>CAMTAF010000229.1 GCA_947066955.1 uncultured Hungatella sp. | reverse complement strand
CTGGTGGTGTGAGAGGGGAGAGAAAATCTCCCCTACTTAATTGCACACGGGCCCCGGGAGGAGGTTTGCCAGCAAAAGCTGGCCGAGGCCCGGCGCGGCGAGTAGAGGGAACCCCTCCCCTACTCGATTGCGCACGCTATTTTCTGTAGATAATCTCGTCCCTCCCAGGCCCGTTGGACACCATGGTGATCTTCACGCCCAGCTCTTTCTCAATAAACTCCACGTAATCCCGGCACTCTTTGGGAAGCTCCTCATAGGTCCGGATGCCGCGGATATCGCACTTCCAGCCCGGAAGCTTTGTGTACACGGGTTTGGCTTTCTCAAGCTCCACGGTGGTGGGGAAATCTTTTGTCACTTTGCCGTCAATGTCGTAGCCCACGCACACAGGCAGTTCGTCCAAATACCCCAGAACATCCAGCACCGTGAGGGCCACCTCCGTGGCGCCCTGGATCCGGCATCCGTAGCGGGAAGCCACCGCGTCAAACCATCCCATGCGCCTGGGACGTCCTGTGGTGGCGCCGAACTCTCCCCCGTCTCCGCCCCGTCTTCTCAGCTCGTCGGCTTCCTGGCCGAAGATCTCGCTGACAAAGGCCCCTGCGCCCACTGCGCTGGAATAGGCCTTTACCACTGTGGTGATGTTCTTGATCTCATAGGGCGGGATTCCCGCTCCGATGGCGCCGTAGGCCGCCAGGGTGGAGGAGGAGGTGACCATGGGGTAGATACCGTGGTCAGGATCCTTCAGGGAGCCAAGCTGGCCTTCCAGGAGGATATTCTTCCCCTCCTTGATGGCGTCGTGGAGGAAGCTGGACACATCGCATACATAGGGCCGGATCATGTCCCGGTACTCAAGAAGAGTTTGGAAAAGCTCCTTGGGGTCAATGGCCGGCTTGTGGTACAAATGCTCCAGCAGGATATTTTTCATCTCACAGACCCTGTTTACCTTTTCCTCCAGCACGGCCTCGTCAAAGAGCTCGCTGACCTGGAAGCCGATCTTGGCGTATTTGTCAGAGTAGAAAGGCGCGATGCCGGACTTGGTGGAGCCGAAGGACTTGCCGCCTAACCGCTCCTCCTCATATGTGTCAAACAACACATGGTAAGGCATCATGATCTGAGCCCGGTCCGATACCAGGATCTTGGGGGCAGGTACGCCCTTGTCGGTCAGCGACTTGATCTCGTCCAAGAGATAGGGGATGTTTAACGCCACGCCGTTGCCGATGATGCTGGTGGTATGTCCATAAAATACACCGGAGGGGAGCAGGTGGAGGGCAAATTTGCCGTAATTGTTGATGATCGTGTGGCCCGCGTTGCTGCCGCCCTGGAATCTGATGACAATATCAGACTCTTTTGCCAGCATGTCCGTAATCTTTCCCTTGCCTTCATCGCCCCAGTTGGCGCCTACGATTGCTCTTACCATTTGTTGAAATCCTCCTTTGGATTAGCATTTCTTGATTTGTGTATCCACACAACACCCTAATCATACACGGAAATGGAACATAAGTAAAATCAATATTAGTTATATATATCATAAGGACAGATTATGTATTGTGTTATAAACATGGGAGCGGTATAATAATTTTAGCTTATATGGAAAAATAAGACAGGAGGTTAGAGGGATATGAGAATATCAAAGAAGTATCAGTATGATTACGACGACTACGATCAGGGCAAAGGCCCCTCCACCATGGTGGATGAGATCCTGGCAGACCCGGAATTTCCAAAAGTGACGGAGCTGGTCATCGGAAGCTGGGGCAGCGCCTGCGAGGAGGACTGCCAGGGGATCCTAGACGGAATCGCGGCCAACAGGGAAAGGTTCGCCCATGTGGAGAGTTTGTTTGTGGGGGATATGGACTATGAGGAGTGCGAGGCTTCCTGGATCATGCAGGGCAACTACAGCGCTCTCTGGGAGGCCATGCCTCAGCTCAAGGAGCTGACCATCAAGGGGAGCATGGATCTGGAGCTGGGGGATATCCGCCACGACAACTTAGAATCTCTGACCATTATCTGCGGCGGGCTTCCGGTATCTGTCATCCGGTCTGTCCAGAAGGCCAAGCTGCCTGCCTTAAAAAAGCTGGTTCTCTATATTGGAATTGAGAATTACGGCTTTGACGGAGACGCGGACACCATAAAGACCCTCCTGGAGCAGTCGGATTTTCCAAAACTTGAGTACCTGGGGATCGAGGACAGCGAGATTCAGGATGAGCTGGCTAAAGTGGTTCTGGAAAGCAAATACATGGGGCAGATTCACACCCTGGACTTGGCAAACGGAACCCTGACAGACAAGGGGGGCCAGCTGCTCTGCGACAAGCTCCCGTCCTACCCCAATGTGAAGGTTCTGGATGTCCACTACCACTATATGTCGGAGGAGATGGAGAAGAAGCTGAAAGCCCTTCCTCTGGAAGCAGATACCTCTGAGGCCAACGAGCCCGAGGAGTACCGGGGCGAGATCTGGATGAACGCCATGCTGACGGAATGAGACCGATCATCCTTTTGGGCAGTCCTGATACTAAGCGGACCATATGGCTGGAGAGAGCCGCCGGGGAGGCGGGAGTGCCCATAAGGCTTTTGGACTGGAAGGACTACAGGGAAGGACGGGGAGAGGATTTGACGGGAGACCCGGCGTCACGGCAGATCTTTTTAAAGATCGATCCCCCTGTGTGGGACAGCTGCTGCCTGGACGAACTGGACTGTCTGGCCAAGAGTTATGTGGAGGACTTAGAGGAGCTGGGGGCCCTGGAAGAGACGGAAGGTGTCCGATTTCTCAATCACCCTCGGGCCATCTGCGCTCTTCTGGATAAGAAGGAATGTAAAAAGCGCCTGAAAGAGCAGGGGATCCCGGTGACGGAGGCGCTGGAGGAGAAGATCGTGACCATGGGAGAGCTTCTGGAGGCCATGGAGCAAAAAAGGCTGTCCCAGGTCTTTTTAAAGCCTGTCAGAGGGTCCGGGGCAGCGGGGGTGGCTGCTTTCCGGTATCAGAAGAGGACAGGGAAGATGGTCCTCTATACCTGCGGGGTTAAGGATCCGGTTACGGGCCGCCTGGTGAATACCAAGCGGCTCAGACGGTTTGAGGGCAGAGATCAGATCGAACCCCTCATGGCCGGCCTTCTCAAGACGGACTGCATGGCGGAGCGGTGGTACGCCAAAGCGGAGCACAGGGGATTTTCCTACGACTTAAGGGCAGTGGTTCAGGACGGACAGGTGGATTTTATCCTGGCCCGGCTTTCCAAAGGACCTGTCACCAACCTGCATCTCAACAATCACCCCTTACAGGCGCGCAAGCTGGGGCTTGCGGCAGCGATCCTTGAGGAGGTGGAGGAAATGTGTAAAAAGGCGGCAGGGTGCTGGAGCGGCCTTCGCAGCGCCGGGATCGATATCCTGCTGGAAAAAGGGAGCCAAAAGCCCAGGGTCATCGAGATGAACGGGCAGGGAGATCTGATCTACCAGGATATTTACAATGAAAATAAGATCTACCGCCATCAGGCGGAGATGATGAAGGAGTGGCTGTATGGAGAAGACTGAAGGAGCGGAGGTTCCCTTCCGCCTGTTTTCCAGGGCAGGAGGGGCAAAGAAGATTACGGTTGACATGGGAGAGGTGG
>CAMTAF010000228.1 GCA_947066955.1 uncultured Hungatella sp. | reverse complement strand
CCTATCACAATGGCTGCTATGCCAAAGAAATAGCTTCTCTGGTTTCCATTTTTTCTGATTCATTTTTCCCTCCGGTCTCAATTTTCCAAATCTGATAACACCATTATTCCGCTTCCCCCAAATTGTATATCATTGCCAACGCAATTTTTCCGGCCATATCCCTGTCACTTGTATTCTGGGGCGATTTCCCATAGACAGCAAAGCAGTATCCGTTATATGCCCAGTCTATCATAAACATATCCCCTGTTTCATTAACCCTCATATAAGGAAAAAGATATTCCCCGTCTGCGGTGGATGCCGTCCATTCAATTTTGGTGGAATCCACAAAACTTTCATCCGGCAGAATGAATTTCTCTCCTTTACCGGCAGCAAAAGTGCAGGGGCCCACATTCTCTAATTCAAACTCAATCTGTAACTCATCCTCTCCTGTTTTTATAACTGTAACATTTGATACAATCGGCATATGATCCAACACTTCTTTTGGGTTGCCAAATTCGGCTGCGTTCACAATCTCCATTTCACCCAAACCGGTATCATCTCCTGCCAGGTCTTCAGAATCCCTTCCCGTATCCGGTTCCTCTGCATCGAAGTCCCTTTTTTGATCCTGCCCATCTGCATCGCATTCTGTCGTAGTATCATCAACGTCTGAGGTAATTGTTATTTCTTCTGTCCGGATTGGTTTGGATGGCATACAGCTGCACCCAGTCAATCCTGATAAAGCACCAGTTACAAGAACCATACAGCTTAATGTTTTAAGATTTTTATTACACATAGTATTTTCCCTTCTGAAAATGCTGATTTTTCTTTTATGTATCTTTCCTGTAAAACTTGATTTTATCATTCCAAAAACACCGAAACAATCTGCTTGCCGTAGACGGTTTTCTAAATGACGTGAAATGTCCGGGCATTTCAAAATCCACCTGAAAAAAGGTCGAATTTTTATCATGCCCGGACATCCCCAAAATTTATGAACTATATTTAATTCAGCGCATGCCTGCAATAAGAGCGGACAGTCAGGAATGCAAACAGGGGAATCTCAATCATGCAGGCCCCAATCATGGCATACGGCATCCAGACGGACAGCCCTGCCAGATTCAAAAACTGGAAGTCCGTAATTGCGTAGAGAACGCTCGCCTGAATGCTCGTTCCGCTGGCGGGCAGGATGCTGCAAAGCCATGCACCCAGCGCCCCAGGCGCCGTCATGGAAATAACCACCGGAGCAATACAGAATACCAGCGATGATGCCAGGGATGACACAGTGGTCCTGCATCTGGCGGAAAGAAACAGCGTAAAGCTCACAGAAGCCAGAACCGAAAGCAGTCCAGAGGCAGCAAAAAGGAACTGAAGGCCTCCTATGTTCATGTCTGCCAGGGTCACAATGGAGTACATCATCTGAATGGATGTACGGGTGCATTCCCAGCCGAACAGACTGTCTGCCACCAGAATATGGACGGCAGCACAGAGCACAAATGCAGCTCCGCTGATGAAAAGGGCTGCAAACATCTTTGCAATACCAAGAGAGACTCTTCCATGCCGGGTACAACGCAGGATATCGTCTGCGCCGGACTGATAATCAGCAGAAAATATTGGTGCGGCAATGACCACACAAAACAGCAGCACCAGAAAACCCATGATGTTCTGATAATCCATGACAGCGGAAGTCATGCCCGGATAAACCTCAAAGGGCTTCTTTGTATTCCGGTACATTTCTACGGCTTTGCTTTGTGCCCTGGGGCTGTCCGGCTGTTCCATCTGCATCAGGGAGGCAATCCGGCTCTCACAGACGGAATAGTAGTCGTCAATCTGCTCCGGATCAATTTCCATAATCGCAGGAGCCATTCCAGTATCCGGATCTGCAAAGGCCTCCTTTACACCATGGAGCAACGGGGCAATGGGGAGGATTTCCCGCTCATAGACACCCTCCGGCAGATCATAGGATTCCGTCACGCCGTAGGATGCAAGGCAGGCCTGATAGGTCTCCACAGCCTCCCTCACCCGCTGTGGGGTAACGATTCCGGCTGCTTCCGCCTGCCGTTCCTTTTCATGGGCGATGGATGCCAGGCCGGTGAGATTCACCTCATTTCCGGCCTCGTCTGTGTAATTACTGTAGCAGTAAGTAGTGGGCAACCAGGCAAGCAGAACGGAGAGTAGCAGCGCCAGCGCCAGCAGAATCCAAGTAAGCTTTGACTTCAGTACACGTTTTAATTCCAGATAGAATATTCTCATCTATGGATACCTCCTTTCTTTCGGCTGGTTCTTTTTGGGTTTTCTACGCCGCCTTGTGGGAACAGTCACAAATACAGGTCTTCCAGACGGGGAACGGACGGGACGGAAATGTCATTGCAGGGATTCTCCGCCAGATAGCGGATGGAAACGCTGCCGTCGTTTTCATTCCGCAGGCTGATAATCTGGAGCCTGCTTTCGTATTCCGGCACAGCTCTTGCAGGGATCGTACAGCTCCATACCTTCCCCTCCACCAGTCTGACCAGTTCCTCTGTAGTTCCTGTGGCTAACAGCCTCCCGTCCCGGATGATGGCATGGCAGGTGGCGATGTACTCCACATCAGGAACAATATGGGTAGAGATCAAAACAATACGGTCATGGGCAAACTCCGACAACAGATTGCGGAAACGCACCCGCTCGCCGGGGTCCAGTCCCCCGGTAGGTTCATCCAGAATCAATATCTCCGGATCATTCAGCAAAGCCTGGGCAATCCCCACCCTGCGTTTCATGCCGCCGGAGAGTCTGGCGATCTTTTTGTTATAGACGTCCGTCAGGGAGACTCTTTCCAGCAATTCGCGGATCCTCCGCCGGCTCTCCCTTTCGGTCAGCCCCTTTAGGGCGGCGACATAAGCCAGATAATCCTTCACCGTGAATTCCGGATAAAAGCCAAATTCCTGGGGCAGAAAACCGAAGACATCCCGGTAACCCTCCCCCAGTGTCTGAATTGGCACACCGTCATACAGCACCTGGCCGGAGGTGGGCTGCATAATCCCGGCAATCATCCGCATCAGTGTTGTCTTGCCTGCGCCGTTGGCGCCCAAAAGGCCCCAGACGCCCGGCATCAGCTCCAGGCTGATGTTGTCAACCGCTTTTTTGTCTTTAAATTTTTTGGAAACCTTATCAATCAGCAGTTCCATGTGAAAACTCCTTTCCTAATTAAAATCGCTGCGCGATGGCACTGAAGGGTAAAGTCCCTTCGGCATTAAAAAAGTGCCCATGCCTTAGTACGCTCATTGTACCAAAAACAAAAGCACCATTTCCTTGTTTGTTCACACGGTATTCCACTCTTTTTCTACGGATTTTCTTACGATTTTCACACGGAATGGTTATGTTTCCGTCTTGATTTGCGGGGACGTTTTTTCCGGACCAGCTTAGAAATGATAAAAAATGCCAGATACCCCAATATGCCGCCTGACGCATTCAGCATAAGATCATCAATGTCTGCCGATCTCCCGGTAAAATATTGTACAGTTTCAATCGCCAGGGAAAATAGTGTCAGGGAAAGAGCAGTTTTCCAAAAATATCGCATACCCCGAAAGGCAGTCGGCAGCATAAATCCCAATGGAATGAACATCACAATATTTGCGACGGTCTGGGCAATTTTTTTAGGCTGTGGCATATCCCAGGTTTCCTGAAAAACCCGGAAAGGGACAAGATTCA
>CAMTAF010000227.1 GCA_947066955.1 uncultured Hungatella sp. | reverse complement strand
ATTTAAAGATTTTTCAAAAATTTTTTAGCCCTAACTTGACAGGAGAGTATGTGTCCAGGATTGAGAAGAAGGCGGTGGAGAAGCTGCGGCGGGGGATGGAGAGTTTGGGGTAGGCTGAAATTATATAAGAGAGATAATGTGGATCGAAAGATAATTGATACACATTATCTCTGTTTTTTGACTTTTTAGAATAAAGGTATTGAATGCTTTGGAGTGTGGGGGATTAAATATGATATTGGTGGTAAAGCCTGCCCAAAGACGGGGAAAGGCCATGAAAGATAAGGTAAAGGAAATAATATGCTTCCTCCTAAGTAACAAATTTTTATTTCACTTGTCTACCTAGAGCGTGTTTGAAAATTGCTTTCTGACAGATGCACGTCACAATTTGTGGGAGATTTGAGCCAAATGAAGGGCGCATAGCGGGCTATGTAACCTGAATTTGGCTCAAATATACCGCGAAGTGGGGCGCGCATATGGCGGGAATGAATTTTCAAACACGCTCTAGAAGGGAGCATACCAGAAATGTCCCGACAGCCCTTTTTGGGGCTAAATATTTAGCAAATCAGCGATATCAAAGAAGTTGATGTACAAATCATCATAGATATTAACTTTGATTGTGGATTCAAAAGAATACTGAATGTTCAGCAAATTTCCTTCAAAATAGTTGACGGTCACTATCTTACGGCGGGGATCTACGATCCAATATTCACGAACTCCGGTATTTTTATAATAGTAGAGTTTGCGGATATAATCATCTGCCGGATTGCCAGGGGAAACAATCTCAATGATAAAATCGGGTGCGCCGTTGCAGCGATTTCCGTCCAGTTTGTCTTTATCACATATGATCATGATGTCGGGCTGGACAATGGTAAGCGGATGATCAGAGAGTTTTACGTCAAACGGAGCAGGGAATACCTGACATCTACCGTCTTTCTTATGGAGATAATTGCGGATAGAAACAAGCAGCTCTGTGAGGATTGTTTGGTGGATTTGTGAAGGACTGACCATATAATAAATTTGTCCGTTAAAAACTTCTGCTCTGGTATCTTCTGGCAGGGCCTCGTACTCGTCCAGAGTGATTGTTTCTGATTGCGGTTGTATTGCTGGTGGCATATGATACACGTCCTTTCTGGTTATTGTATGCGGTTATATATTACGGATTCATATCTTCTGGCTGGTAATTAAGCGCATAACACATGAACCAGTCTCTGATGATTATAGCATATCAGCAGACCAGCCACAAGTGAAAGAAGAAAATGATCATGGGAATTGATGAACGGTTCGATTCCACTGTTGTAATCTTTCAGGTCAATGTGGATTGAGTTTGCCCCGTCATACTAATGACGTCTTTGCGGAGTCTTGTGTGGTATCCTGTGGGAAACGGGAGCAAAAAAGGAGGCAAAATGAGCACGTATATTATGACGGACATTCATGGGCATTACGATGATATGAGAGAAATGTTTGGAAAGATCGGATATTCGGCAGGCGACCAGCTGATCTGTGCAGGCGATTATATTGACAGAGGTTCTCAAAGCTATGAAATGCTTCAGTGGATGGAGCATCCAGGCGAGAATGTTATCCTGGTCAGAGGAAACCATGACGAAGAGTTCGCCTGCTATGCGGATCTGATGACAGTGATTTCCCAAAAGGCAGGCCTGGAGATGGACAGTGTGGAGGACACTCTGACCGCATATCAGGCGCTTAGGCAGGTCAGTTCTTATTTTGACTGTTATGGGACGGTCGGATCTCTGATTCAGAAAAAGAAAGTGACCCTTAGGCAGTTGGCACAGTGGGCAGTCTACATCCGGAAAATGCCATATTTTTATGAGATCATGATGGGCGGGAGGCGGTGTATCATCGTCCATGCCGGATATGTGGAAAGTCTTGAGTGTCTGAAAAAGGGTGAGACCGATGACACTTATGATTCTCTGGAAGAATTTTATCTTACGGCCAGGGATGCTGCTTATGTTTACGGAGGTGTGAAGCACGGGATGATTCTGGCAGGACATACCCCAACGACAGAGATATACGAGCTTCCCTTTAATCGTGGAAAGGTATATCGTGTTTATGATGAAAAGGATGACTGTGTTTTTTATGATTTAGACTGCGGCTGGGGGTTTAAGGAGAGCAATCCGGAAGCTAGACTGGCCTGTATGCGGTTGGAGGATGAAAAAATTTTTTACATTCAAAACGGTTGAAACCGCAGAGAATGATGAAATGTTATTAATCGGTTGTGGCCCCTGGGCGGATATGGTATACTTATCATGAATCTGCCGGGGACGGATGAGAATAGGAGAAAAAATGAGTAAAGGCATTTTCTGGTTTCCCTGCTTTATGGGGACAGAGGGGGAACTGATCTTCACGGAAGAGATAGAGGCCATTCTTGTTCCCTGTGACGAAAACGGGAATTCGGAGGTTTCAGTCTATTTTTATACCTGTGAGTACAACTTACGAAACGGCCGCTCCAATACCCATAAGGATTCCTGGAAAGCGGTCACGGCAGGCAGAAAGGATCTGAGAGGAATTCCGTGGAATTATTTCCCCAGAGAGCGGGTGGAGATTTCCCATGGAAGGGCGTTTCTATATATGAATCCCAAGATTTTAAACTGTAACAATTATCTGGAACGGATCCGGGAAAAATTCGGGATCGGACATCTGGATATCCGGGTCAGGATTGATAATTCCGCCCATTATCAGTGTACCATATTGGAGGATAAGGAAAAGAAAGGCAGGGCATCAGTTGGACAGGGAAGTTATAAAACAAAAGATAGAAAAGCTTTTGGCTCTAAGCGAAAGTACAAATGAGAACGAAGCCATGTCTGCCGCCCGGACTGCGAGAAAGCTCATGCTGAAATATCATATTTCCATGGCAGAGGGAGAGAGGGCAGACAGGGAAAGAACTTCATGCAGCTTTCAGGTGTCCATAAAGGAACTGAGATTTAAGAGGATACCCATACGGCAGCAGCACTTGATGCTGGCCTTTATCCTGGCTAAAAATTTTCGTTGTAAAACGTTTTACCAGTACGGAAAGACTCCCTGTGTCAAATTCATCGGATTTGAGGAGGATACCTTCGCCGCCCTGGCCCTTCTTTAATACCTGATCCGGTTTATGGAGCAGAAAAATACGCAGGCCTGGAGCATCAGGAGCACAGCTTTCGAGACGGATTTTGCATAGGGGTTCTTGAGAACTTTGAGGCGCAGAATCAGGAAGCTTTGGAATATGGACTTATGCTGGCGCCCCCCCGCAGAGGTGGTGGAGGCATATAAAAAACTGAACCTTAAGAAAGAACCTGCTGTGAAAAGCAGGACACCTTATTCCCTGGATGGGAATGCTTTTGCCTGTGGAGAAAACTGCGGGAAGAAGGCCATGGACCAGCGAAGTATCCCGTCAGGTGAATAAGAATCTTTAGACACGTCACACAGATGTCGCCATATGTCGGAGAGGTATGTTACAATAGGCTCATCAAAGGAGGAAACGCGGGATGGATTTCAAGCAATGGATTTATTCTCCAGATATCGCCCGGTGGCTGTCTGAAGAAGGGGATTTAGGACTTGTGGAACTGACAGACTGCATCCTTTCAGCCCCCCACAGAACTCTGGGAGAAAAGCTGGAGGGTCTGCGAAAGCTTCTCCAGGAAACAAAAGGGGAGCGGCGGCAGGAAAGCGTGTCGTGGGTTCTGGAGTTTCTGGATAAAAAGATCGAAATGGGGGAGACCCT
>CAMTAF010000226.1 GCA_947066955.1 uncultured Hungatella sp. | reverse complement strand
TGTGAAACGTACCCTTTTTTATTTTCTAACCACTACGTTTAAGTTTCAAACTTTTATCCTCCGCCATGGTCACTCCCCTCCCTTCGTGAGATTGATCCTCGGGTCAGCGATCTTGTATAAAATATCTACTACCATGTTCATAAGGATAATGAAGCTGGCCAGGAACACGGTGGTTCCCATAATCACCGGATAATCTCTGTTCTGAATAGACTGGACAAAATACCGCCCCAGCCCTGGGATGGAGAACACGCTTTCCACCACAAATCCGCCGCACAGGGTAAAAGCCACCTGGGGCCCCAGATACGTGATAACCGGAATCAGGGCGTTTCTTAAGGCATGTTTGAAAATGATCTTGCCGTCTTTTAGCCCCTTGGCCCGGGCAGTCTTAATAAATTCCTGGTTCAAAGAGTCCAGCATGGCCGAACGGGTCTGCCTCGCGGTGTAGCACATAGGATAAAATCCCAGGGCAAAGCAGGGAAGCACATAGGTCCGCCAGCCCGCCGACGCATCAAAGATGGTGGGGAAAATCTTTAAAGATGCGATTCCCCCGGCAAATGACACCAGCAGGATGGAGGCCACCACAAAGCTTGGCATGGAGATGCCCAAAGTACACACAACCCTTAAGATGCTGTCTGTCAGCTTTCCCCTCTTAAAGGCCGCAAGACACCCCAGGGGCACCCCTGCCAGCACCGCCCAGCAGAGGGCCAGAGCGCCGACTTTTGCGGAAACAGGAAACATTTCTTTGATGATGCTCAAGACCGCCCGATTCTTCTGCATCTTTAGAGAAACACCGAAATCGCCTTTCAGCAGATTCTGAAGATATTTGAGAAGCTGGATGTGAAGTGGTTTGTCTAAACCATATTTCGCGTTCAGCGCCGCCAGTGTGGCCTCTGACGGGGACTTCTCGCTGAGCCACGGGCTGCCCGGCACCGCATTCATCAATAGGAATGTGAGGCAGGTAACTAAAAATATGGTCACCAGCGCCATCCCAAGTCTTTTTGCTACATACTTACCCATAGTTATCACACCTTACTTTTGTTATGTTTGGTTCTCACCTATATAGCCAATCTGCATAAATGACATGCTAGTCTATAGTCTATCCGCCTTTTTGCCATAAGTCAAGTACTTTCCGCCATTTTCGTCATTATTACACATACACTTGTCTTTTACAGGAAAACATGTCATAAATTACCGGACAGACACCAACAGGGCTCTTTTCCAATATGATAACCCTATAGAAAAAATATGCAGGAGAACTCTATGAAAAGAAACTATGCCGCGGCTCTGGCCGCCTCCTTATGCGTATCCCTCGTGTCCGGCTGCCAGTCTTCCGCCCCAAAAAGCAGCCTGACTCCTGTCACCCTCAGCGAAGTAGCCCATTCGATTTTCTATGCCCCCCAGTACGCGGCCATCGAATTGGGATATTTTGAGGAGGAGGGCATCGATTTAACTCTGGTAAACGGAGCGGGGGCCGACAAGGTCATGACAGCCCTGGTGTCCGGCGACGCTCAGATCGGATTTATGGGGTCTGAAGCAAGCATTTATACCTATGCCGGGGGAGCGGAAGATTACGCCGTCAACGTTGCCCAGCTGACCCAGAGGGCGGGAAACTTCCTGGTAGGACGGACCCCGGATGAGGATTTTCAGTGGGAAACTCTGAAAGGAAAAAAAGTTTTGGGAGGAAGGGCAGGCGGTATGCCCCAGATGGTATTTGAATATATCTTAAAGAAAAACGGTATTGATCCCAAGACCGACCTGACCATCGACCAGAGCATCAGCTTCGGCCTCACCGCCGCCGCCTTTACAAGCAGCGACGCCAGCTACACCGTGGAATTTGAGCCCTTTGCCACAGGACTTGAGCTGGAAGGAAACGGCTATGTAGTGGCTTCCCTGGGCACGGATTCCGGCTATGTCCCCTACACCGCCTACAGCGCAAAAAAAAGTTATATCCAGGCTCATCCCGAGATTATCCAGCACTTTACCAATGCCATCCAGAAGGGCATCGACTATGTAAACTCTCACTCCGCGGAAGAGATTGCCAAAGTCATACAGCCTCAGTTTGAGGAGACTCCCCTGGAGAATATCACCAGGATCGTGGAGCGGTACCAGGAACAGGATACCTGGAAAGAGGACACGGTTTTCCAGAAAGACAGCTTTGACCTGCTGCAGAATATCCTGGAAGAGGCGGGAGAACTGCCTGCCAGGGTTCCCTACGAGGACCTGGTGACCACGGAGTTTTCAAAAAAGGCAAAACAGTAAATCCCCCTTTGCCGGCAAACCTCCTCTCAGGGCCTGTGCGCAATCGGGCAGGGAAGTTTTTCCCTGCCCGCCGCCCCCTGTGCATAGCGGCGGACAAGGAAAGCCGTCCTTCCCTTCCGGATTGCGCGCGGCCACGTCAATCCTCATCCTCCAGGTTGGTCTCCTTACACAGATACAGGGGCCGCTTTTTCACTTCCATGTAGGTTTTTGACAGATACTCCCCCAAAAGCCCCAGGCAGAACAGCTGGATGCCGGAAAGCAGCAGGATAATGCACACCAGGGACGGCCAGCCTGCCACCGGGTCTCCGAATATCAGGGTCCTGGCGATAATCACCAGAATAAAGATAAACGCCAGCACGCAGAAGATCAGTCCGATCCAGGCCGCAAACCGCACCGGCGCTGCGGAGAAACCCACAATCCCGTCAATGCTGTACTTGAGAAGTTTAAAAAACGACCATTTCGTCTCTCCTCTTGCCCTCTCCACATTCTCATATTCAAGCCACTTTGTCCTGTAACCCACCCATCCGAACAGACCCTTTGAAAACCGATTGTACTCTTTCAGTTCTAAGACGCTGTCCACGTACCTCCTGCTCATAAGCCTGTAATCCCGGGCCCCATCCACGATCTCCACGTCTGAGATTCTTCTCATGATCTTGTAAAACGCCCTGGCAAAAAAAGAGCGGATCACAGGCTCTCCTCTGCGGTTCACCCTTCTGGTGGCCACGCAGTCATACTCTCCGTCCCGCAAGATGGCCAGCATCTTTGGTATCAGAGACGGCGGATCCTGGAGATCAACATCCATGAGCCCCACAAAATCTCCTCTTCCCCGGGTCAACCCCGCGTAGATCGCCGCCTCCTTCCCGAAATTCCTGGTAAAAGACAGATACTTGATCCAGGGATTTTCTCCGGCAAACGCTCTCATCTTCTCCAAGGTGCGGTCCTTGGATCCGTCGTCTATAAAAATCACTTCCAGGCTGCTCCCCATAGAGGAAAGCTTGTCCCTGACCACGGTGATCTCCTGATAAAAATCGTCCAGTGTCTCCTGTTCGTTATAACAGGGAACGATCATTGATATCAATTCCATAATGCCTCCGTATCTTCCTGCCGTCATCAGGCAGAATGCAGCCTGGGGAAATGCCGGCCAGCTGTATTTTGTCACCACCCGTCAGGGTGATGACCTGCGTGCGCATCAGCGCACTACCTATTATACACACTCCCCCAGGCATTGTCATTCCTTTTTTCTACTGCTCTGCGCCTTTCATTCCCCCTTTCATAGCCCATGCCCCCAGTGTCTTTCTCAAATAATCCATGAATCTGGCCTCCTCCACGGCGCCGGCAGTCACCACAGGGATCTCTCCCAGTTTCTCTCCATCCAGCCAATACTCCAAAACCCCTGCCTTTTGCCCCTCTTCCACCGGCGCGGCCAGAAATTCCGGAAG
This sequence comes from uncultured Hungatella sp., assembly GCA_947066955.1. Taxonomy (GTDB): domain Bacteria; phylum Bacillota; class Clostridia; order Lachnospirales; family Lachnospiraceae; genus UBA3402. Next base: position 196 of record CAMTAF010000226.1, on the reverse strand, counting down.
GACCGGCTTCTTTTCTATAGCGTCAAAATTCTCTCCATGGAGGCCCAGAAAAGAAAAGGTTCCCTGACACTTTACCCCCACGGATTCCTCCACACCGTTTTCCACTGCCACAGGTTCAAAAACCGGAGGCTCCTTGTCTTCATAGAGGCGGCAGTTGGCGTAGCCATAGTTCAGGAGAGCAGCGGCATCGGAAAAT
>CAMTAF010000225.1 GCA_947066955.1 uncultured Hungatella sp. | reverse complement strand
AGGCCGCCCCTTCCGAAGAGGGCCCTACCCCGGAAAGGTCTGTAAAGTTTATCTTTACGGCCCAATAATCTCCTCACCCATTTTCCAAACGCCAAAATATCCGTATAAATTCGGACAAAATCGCCATTTTACCCAGCCGCCACCTACCGCTTTTATCCATTATTTCCCCCAAAAATCTCAAAATCGTACACAAATCTCACTTTTCCCCTCTTCAACATTCTCCCCCCAATTCTCCCCCAAATATAAAATTCCCCCTATCCTTCCGCATTTCCAGAAATTGAAAAACCAAAAAATTTATGATATAATCCGACAATAAGAATTGGAAAAATTATCCATATCAGGATAATAGAGAGCGGGAACAAAAGAAATCTTGAGCCGATGAGAGAGGAGCAAAAGCATGGCAGAGGGATCAGAGGGTAAGAAACTGCCTACAGGGATCAGCCGGAGGGCGAATGGGCTGTATATGGGACGTGTGATGTATAAAGGGGTAAGTCATGCCATATATGACAGAAATCTGTCAGAGTTGAAGAAAAAGATGACAGAGCTGAGGTACGGCTTGGAACATGGTACCTATGTAAAAAAGAGTGCCTTAACTTTTGATGACTGGTTCAAGGAGTGGATCGAGACTTATAAGCGGAATACAGTAAAGCAGGGTACTATTGATTTGTATAATAAGCACTACTCGGCGTATATTAAAAAACCTCTTGGCGAGATGAAACTTGTGGATATCCGGGCTGATCACCTTCAGAAGCTGTTGAATAATATGAGCAGTGAAGGTTACGCTGATGACACCATAACATTAACCTACTGTGTATTGTCCGGGGTGTTTAAGCAGGCTTATAAAAATGAACTTATACCGAAAAATCCGTTTTCTCTGATCACCAGGCCGAAGGGGAAGGAGAAGAAGGAGAAGGTGGTGTTCACCAAAAAGCAGCAGGAATTATACATGCAGTACGCAGAGAGGTCCTATCTGTGTAACCTGCTTCAGCTGGCTATGTGCACGGGGATGAGAAGCGGCGAGCTGCGGGGGTTGTTGTGGTCGGATGTTGATTTTAAGAAGAGGGTGATCCATGTGAGGCATAACCTGATCACATCATCAAAGGATGGGTTGAAAATGGATACTCCCAAGACCCGCACCAGCACACGGGACATCCCTATGACAGAGAAGGTTTATGACATCTTAAAGCGGCAGGAGCGGGAGGGTGAGAAAAATAAAGATGATTTTGTGTTCTATGCTGTCAACGGGCCGGTGAGCCGCAAGAGGATCACCCACGAGATCAATGCTATGCTGCAAAATATGGCGGAGGATGGGATCGCGTTCCCTTATTTTACGCTGCACAGCACCCGCCACACCTTTGCCACCAGGTGCATTGAGAAGGGGATGAACCCCCAGGTGTTAAAGACCATACTGGGACACGCAACCTTATCCATGACCATGGATCTGTATTCTCATGTTCTTCCGGATACAAAGGCGGCGGAGATGAGGAAGGTTTCAAAAGCGTTTTAGGGCTTTGATGTACACAAATCGTACACAGTCATACACAAATGGGGATCAGGAGAAGGTTTTGGAAAATGGTTTGATACAATATTCTTGTAACAAATAATAGGGGTTACGAAGCCGTCAAAAATCGTATTAATAAGAGAATAGAAAGCGATTCTGTTCTCTTATTTTTACGCACATGGGCGGAAAGGGAAATACGGCATGTGTTATGCGACGCAGGTTTCACATGCGCGGCCAAGGCACGAGAGACTAAAGCAGCAAAAAGATTTTTAATAAATATTTGATCCTTCTGACCATTCCAGGCTCATAGCCGTAGTTAATCTGAATATCTGTTCCCTGTTCCAAAAGAAGAAGTAAAAGCATTGAGATTCAAAGATATTGATCATTACAGGACATTTGAAAGTCCTGCTGAGAAGAGCAAGTATATCGATTTGTTAAACATGGAATTGTCTGAGATCAATAAGCTCAGGCTGGACATTGCGGCGAATATCCGGACAGAAAACTGGCTGATAGATGCCTGGATTACAGGATGCTTGAGAGATGCGCGGCAGCATTTTGCCGCGCTGGCTGGTGAAGAACGATATGGTTATAGGAAAGGGCTATCGCAAGTTTGCTATAATTCTTGAGTGCTGTATGGCCGAGAAGATCAGGTATCCCGGCACAGCGGGCGGGGGTGAAGCCGCCCCTGCCCGATCAATCATACATTTCTCTTATTCTCCTGTCACGCTCTCTCCAAAAATTTTCATCACAGTCAGCACACCGGCCATCAAAGCCACGGCTGCCGGCAGGGCGATCCAGGGAGTCTGGACGAATCCGGCTATGATATAGGAGACAAAGGATACTGCCGCCGCGGTGACTGCGTAGGGAAGCTGGGTCATCACATGGTTTACGTGCTCACATTGTGCTCCGGCGGATGCCATGATGGTGGTGTCGGAGATGGGAGAGCAGTGGTCGCCGCAGACGGCTCCGGCCATGCATGCGGAGATGGAGATGATCATGAGCTGAGGATTGCTGTTTTCAAAGACAGCCACTACGATGGGGATCAGGATTCCGAAGGTTCCCCAGGAGGTACCGGTGGCAAATGCCAGAAGACATCCCACGACAAAGATAATGGCCGGAAGAAAATTCAGGAACCCCTGGGCGCTGGCTTCCACCACGCCGGCCACGTACACGTCTGCCCCCAGGCTGTCGGTCATGGCTTTTAAGGTCCAGGCAAAGGTCAGGATCAGGATAGCCGGAACCATGGCCTTGAAGCCCTCGGGAATGCAGGCCATACAGTCTGCGAAACTTAGGATTCGGCGGAGCTGGTACAGGGCGATGGTGATGACCAGGCCGAAGAAGCTGCCGAAGGTCAGTCCCAGAGAGGCATCGGACTGTGAAAATGCGGTGACAAAGTCGGTTCCGGAGAAAAATCCGCCGGTGTAGAGCATGCCGATGACACAGCAGACGATCAGGGACACGATGGGGATCAAGAGATCCATGACTTTTCCTTTTGTCTCAGAGGTTTCTTCTCTGGCATTGCCGTAAGGGCGGCCGGGGGTGGTGAACAGATCTCCTTTTACGGCATTGAGCTCATGAGTCTTCATGGAACCGAACTCGATCTTCATCAGCACCATTCCCACCATCATCACGATGGTTAGGATAGCATAAAAGTTGTAGGGGATAGCCCGGACAAAGATGGAAAATCCATCCTCGCCTTCCACGAATCCGGTGACGGCAGCGGCCCAGGAGGAGATGGGGGCAATGATACACACCGGAGCGGCGGTGGCGTCGATTAAGTAGGACAGTTTTGCCCTGGATACTTTGAACTTGTCGGTGACAGGACGCATGACGCTTCCCACGGTGAGGCAGTTGAAGTAATCGTCAATAAAGATCAGGACTCCTAAGAGGATAGTGGCCAGCTGGGCGCCCACCCGGCTGTGAATCTTTTCTGCGGCAAACTGTCCGAAGGCCGCGGATCCTCCGGCTTTGTTCATCAGGCTTACCATGGCGTCCAGGATGACCAGGAACACCAGGATTCCTACGTTATAGCTGTCAGACAGGACACCGATGATTCCATCCTCAAAGATGTGAGTGATGGTGCTCTCAAAATGGAAGCCGGAGTAGAGGAGGCCTCCCATAAGGATGCCTACGAACAGAGAGCTGTAGACTTCTTTGGTGATGAGGGCAAGGCCGATGGCCACGATAGGGGGCACCAGGGCCCAGAAGGTGGAGTAGACAGCCGGGACATACTCAGCCTCCCCCTCTGAGGCCAGAGCCGTCACGGCCCAGGCCAGGGTCAGCATGAGGGCGGCGGCCATGGTAAACAGTGCCTTCTTTTTTGCTTGGTACATGATGTTTTTCTCGAATCTTTCTAAAGTTAGTTGATTTTGCGTTTTAATTCAAGCCGCAACAGTTT
>CAMTAF010000224.1 GCA_947066955.1 uncultured Hungatella sp. | reverse complement strand
ACTACTGTCTCTTAAAGGCAGTAGTAAAGCTAAATATCATCGTGTCTATACACTACCCGCCATATAAAATAATTTGTGTAAAATTTTTCATCACTCGAACTCATTAATCGCAAAGGGTTAGACAATCCACAGATCATCGTAGATGTTGGCCTTACAATCATAGAATTTCAAAAAAACATCAGCATAGAATCAAGTATGACAAAGACGACCCCGGCCACCAAAAGAAGAATAACCAACGCCGCCCCCGGCGCGACCAGAACCGTCAGCAGAGGCAGCAGCGCCCCTCCTGTCATAAATATGATCCCTATAGCGATAGCCACAGCCACCAGAATCCACAGCCCAAAGCTGGTGAAAAAGGCCAGAACCGGCATCCCGATGAGCAGCGCCAGCGCAAAAAGGAAGTAGGTGGGCACCGGGGCGGCAAATATCATAAAAAAGGACAGCAATAGATAACATGCCCCCGGAATGATGCACATGAGCACAATCACCGGATTGTCGCCGTACTCCGACGCCATCTCGCTTAAACTGGATACGCGGGCAAATCCGCTCACAAAAACCAGGGCCAGATGGAGAATGATCGGGCCTACCACAAAAATTTTAAAAATCCAACTGTCCAGCCAATCCTCCATATCTACTCCTCCTATTTTAGGTCACAGCGTGCGCCGCGACCCGTCACCTGCCAGGTCGCAGGAAAGCATCCTTCCTTACTCCTTCTCTAAATCATAGGCATGCCATCGGCTTTCTCCGCCCTCATGGGTAAGGTAAACCCGCCGGCCGTAACAGAAGAGGCCGGTCATCGTTCCTCCCTCATCTGAGGTGTGCATATTTACTCTCATTACAGGCACTTCCCGGTCAGAGAAATTCCGGCAATAGAGCACGCCCTCGCACACATAGCACAGATATAAATCCCCATCCAGGGAATAGGTATAATTGACGGCGCCGTCAACATGCTCCCCTTCCGGAGTGTAAAAGACCTCTCCTGTATCAAGGTCATAGATCTTCAGCTCGAAATTCTCCACACCCACAAAGTAGTGCTCCATGATAAACCGCCCCGCACCCAGGCCCTCATAAGAGTTTTCATACTGGAATATCAGTTCATCCTCGTCTTTCCCTGTCCTCTTGTAAACGTATACCATATCGCCGCTGCTGTCGTCCGCGAAGTAAGCCGTTCCATCCTGATAATCCAGCAAAATCCCCTGCTTGGTCCCGTAAGCCAGCAGCGCCAGCTCCCGGCTGGTAATCTTCTTTTTTTCCTGTTTTCGCAGGATTTCGTACAAGAGATCTGATTTTCCGGAAAAATCCAGGGAGTCAAATTCCCATGCGGGGTTCTCTTCCAGGTCACAGGTAAATTTCTTTGACATCTGTGTAATCCGAAAGGCCTCTTCATCCACCGCAAGGACGTAGCGTTTTCCCCCGATCAGGGCCGAGTGGGAGACACTGCAGCTGATCTCCTCCCGTTTTTCCTTGTCTTTCTTATGATCTCTCTTTATCATAAACAGACTGTCAGGAAGAGCCAAATAGAATCGGTCCTTGAAAACGCAGGCGGACACTTGATCGGATGCCGCCAGATTGCCATTGGTGTGAGGGTTGATGTATGTTTCATAGCTTCCCTTGGGGAATTTGGCGCCATCCATCTTTTTTCTCAGCTGATCCGCCCTCAATCCGCCTTCAGATACATAGGCCCACTTCTCCACCGCCCATTTCCACTGCATATCCTCCACAAGGACGCCTGTTATGGACAGTGTGGCGAAGATCACGAAAAAAAGTCCTGTATTGACGATGACTCTGCCTATATATCTGAACATAGCCGTTTCTCCTAAATATGATAAGTTACCATTAAGTTTTCTTTAGAGCAGCCCACTGACTGCATCCGCTTTCTTTCTTTTCTCCATGAATTTTAAGATCTCATCTGCTCCCTGCAAATAGGTAACATTGAATTCTTTGTGATACTTGAAGTTGCCATATAAACACCGCCTTTGTTAGTATGGCTCTTTTTACATTCTGCATGCTGTCCTATCTACCATTGTACGGTTTTGCATCTACTTTTGCAACAAAATTTGTGATTTTTTTATTCTACAATGTTTCTTTTCAGCTGTTTTTGTTTCACTCACGCTTTCGCCTGCATCTCGCTGCCGCCGGGCGCTTTGGACAGTTCTTCTTCCGGAATCTCTCCTGCCTTAAACAGCGCATTCTTGGTGAGGGTGGGCGCGATCAGTTCATAGACCAGTACGGAGAAGAGCACAACATTGCGGACCATGGCGCCGTCGGAAAGATTTGCCGCCGTAATGGCCATCCCCAGGGCCACGCCTGCCTGAGGCAGGAGGGTGAGACCCAGATATTTCTGAATATTTTTCTCACATCCGGTCATGGCGCAGCTGCCGTAGGCTCCCAGAATCTTGCCTGCCGACCGGGTGACAATATAGACCGCGCCGATGAGCAGAACCACGGGATTTCGCAGGATCTGCAGATCCAGCTCCGCCCCGGACAACACAAAAAAGAGGATGCTCAAAGGCGTGGTCCACCTGTCGAGACGCTCCATCAGAGCTTCCGAGGTCTCACAGATGTTGCAGAAAATGGTTCCGGTCATCATACATACCAAAAGCAGGGAGAAACCGCAGTGAACCGGCCCCAGCTGGAATTCTACCATGGAAAGCCCCACAGTCAGAAGCACGAAGGCAACTGTCATGGAGATCCGGTTCCCGCGGGAGTGGAAGTACCTCTCGCTCCAGTCCAGGATAAACCCGGCCACGGCTCCCAGCAAAAGGGAAAGAACAATCTCCAAGACCGGCTCCACCACAACGGTGATAACGCTGATTCCGCCGTGCTCTAAGGCACTGGCCACGCCAAAGGAAGCGGAGAAGAGCATCAGGCCCACAGCGTCATCAATGGCTACCACCATCAAAAGCAGGCGGGTCAGGGGGCCATCTGCCCGGTACTGACGCACCACCATCAAGGTAGCGGCAGGCGCCGTGGCGGCGGCAATAGCCCCCAGGGTGATGGCCGATGAAAGAGACAGGGCGCTGGGAAAGATCAGATGAAACACGATCAAGCCCGCGTCTACGATAACGGTGGTAACCACTGCCTGGAGAATTCCCACGGTAATGGCCTGGCGCCCCATGCTGCGCAGCTGTCCCAGCCGAAACTCATTGCCGATGGTGAACGCGATAAACCCAAGGGCCGTATCCGAAATAAGGCGAAAGAAATCCACATCTTCCATAGAGTGGAAGCCCACGCCCGGAAGCCCCAGCCGCCCGATACAGTAGGGGCCCAGAAGCAGGCCTGTTACCAGGTAGGCTGTGACAGAGGGAAGCCCTATCCGCTTCGCCACCCTGGACATAAGCAAACTTGCAATCAGAGAAATAGAAACACAAAGAAGAAGATTCTGCATAATGATATCCTTTCCCAGAACCGCCTATGCCCAAAAGGGTGCGGCCTGTTGGTTTTTACTGTTTCTTACGAACATAAAGATATCACTTTTTTTCAAATAATCAATCTGAATATCTCACAATTTTAGGCCGGAAAAAAAGCTAAAATTTTTCATATTTTATTGATGTCCATAACTTTTCCCTTCTTTTAAAACATCTTAAAAACCATACGTTTGTGGGTTTACTTGAAAATAATAGCCACCGGTAAATGCCATTCAAAAGATTAATATTTCCATCAAAATGCCGATATTATGAGGGTAAAATTCTCATGATGCTGCTTAAGAGGATCATTTTCCTGCCCCTTAAGAGCGCCATGAAAAAAGAAAGGAGTTCGTATGAACATAAAGCACAAAAAAAGGCTGACGCATCTCTTGTCCGCATCTCTGTTCCTGTCATTATGCGCTGTCAGCCCGGCCATTGCCTCTGTAGGGAACCTGGGACAGGCGCCAATAATCAAAAACGCGGTGGGCGACTTATTGAGGGATGATCTGTCAGGAGATGAATACGCGAAAATTAAAGATCTGACCCTCCATTCTATCTATCCTTTTGAGGACTCCGCGGCAG
>CAMTAF010000223.1 GCA_947066955.1 uncultured Hungatella sp. | reverse complement strand
GAGGCTGTAGCGGATCATCTGGCATATACACTTTTGTATATGTTTTTAGTAGCAGGAATCTTATGGATTACGTGAAAGCGTTTATTGTGGGAGGGATCATCTGCGGATTGGCGCAGGTTCTTCTGGATAAGACCAAGATGATGCCGGGCAGGGTCATGGTGACTCTGGTGGTGCTGGGAAGCATCTTGGGATGCTTAGGGATCTACGAACCCTTTGCCAAATGGGCGGGAGCCGGGGCTACGGTGCCTCTTCTGGGCTTCGGCAATACCCTGTGGACCGGAGTGAAGGAGGGAATCCAGTCTGACGGTTTTCTGGGAGTGTTCAAAGGCGGGTTTACGGCCAGCGCGGCGGGAATCTGCGGAGCGTTGGTCTTCGGATATCTGGGGGCACAGATCTTTAAGCCTAAGATGAAAGGATAGCAGGCTTCAAGCGGGAGAGGCTTATCCGCGAGAGGGTACTGCATATTTCTGGATATATTAAGGCTGGAAGAGTAACCGATTTAAAGGAAAACAGAATAATTGATTGAATCAGGGAAATGCTACTACGAAAAAGGGTGCATTTCCCTGTTTATGCGCAGGTCCGTGCAGTGGAAGTTTGCCGCTGAAGCGGCGCACGGGCCGCGCGGCGAGTAGGGGGAAAAGCCTCCTCTGCTCGATTTTGTAATAGAGACTATTTGCTCCTATTGACGCAATTCCTAAAACCAGATATAATATATTACGAAAAAAAGTGCAAATGCACTTAATTTCGTAATGGAGGATTGCTATGGAAATTAAACGTGATTTATATTTGAACAAATTGATTCGCAAGAAAAATAACGGATTGATTAAGATCGTTACCGGTGTTCGGAGGTGCGGAAAATCGTATCTGTTGCTTAACCTATTCCACAATCACCTGCTGGAAGAAGGGGTAGATGAGGAGCACATCATAGAAGTAGCCCTGGATGACCGCAGCAACAAGGAGCTGCGCAATCCGGACAATATGCTTAAATTCGTAAAGGAGCGAATTGTTGATAAGGAGACTTACTACATTATTCTTGATGAGGTTCAGCTTTTGGAGGAGTTTGAAGACGTCCTCAACAGTTTTCTCCATATCAGGAATGCAGATATTTATGTTACCGGAAGCAATTCCAAGTTCCTTTCCTCCGATTTAATCACCGAATTTAGGGGGAGAGGCGACGAGATCCGGATTTACACCCTTAGCTTTCGTGAGTTTGTTTCGGTTTACGATGGTTCCCTGGATGAAGCGTGGGATGAGTATTTTAATTACGGAGGCTTGCCCCTGATCCTTTCTATGGAGGCGGTAGAGGATAAGATCGAATATTTGACTTCACTATTCCAAAAGGTTTATCTTTCCGATATTGTTGAGAGAAATAAAGTCAGGAACAAGGATGAATTGGACGAGCTGGTGGATATTCTGGCGTCGGCAATCGGCAGCCTGACTAACCCCAGTAAATTGGCAAAAACCTTCAGAAGTGTAAAAGGCAAGGTGATCAGCGATAAAACCCTGAAAACTTACATTGATTATCTGATAGATGCCTTTCTGATCAGCAAAGCGAAAAGGTTCGATATCAAAGGAAAAAGATATATAGGCTCTCCTGCTAAATATTATTTTGAGGATATGGGACTTCGTAATGCGCGTTTAAATTTCAGGCAGGTCGAAACTACGCATATTATGGAGAATATCATCTATAATGAGCTGCGGATCCGGGGATATAAGGTAGATGCGGGTCTTGTGGAGCATTATAGCGCCGGCAAGGATGGAAAAAGACAAAAAAAGCAGTTGGAGGTTGATTTTGTAGCAACCAAGGGGAGTGAAAAATATTATATCCAATCTGCTTTTGCCATGAATAATGTGGAAAAGATTGCCCAAGAACAGCGGCCGTTGGTTAATATTTCTGATTCGTTCAAAAAAATTATTATCGTGGCAGATAACATCAAAGTCAGAAGGAATGAAGAGGGCATTACTACCTTGGGCCTTCGCAATTTTCTGCTTGACGAGAACAGTTTAAATATATGATGCCGTAACAGCAAGGAGGAGCTTAGAAGATGAGATCAGACAGCCTGGACAGACAGGATTATTTTCACAGCGCCCTGTCCAATTTTACCTTTGATGTGGCAAGCGGCGGCGCCGTCCGCCATTTGACGGACCGGGGCTATACGGCGGAGCAGATCAGGAAGAGGCTGGATGTGCCCACGCCCTTTGAAAGGATCCAGGAGACCGTCTGGAAGCATCTGCTGGACAAAGAGGTGATCCTTTTGGAGGAGCCGGGGAGCGGCGGGAAACAGGAGAAATATGATTTTATCTCTGAGTATGACGCCTGGGGCAGGAGAAGCTACCGGAGAGTGGTTGTGGAGGAGAAGGTCCGGGAGCCGGTATGCTGGCAGGAGAAGGTGTTTGGGGGAAAGGATAAAGAGGAACTGCGGCTGATTCTCAAAGAAAAATGCGGGGAAAACGGGGAGGATTTTTCCTACATATCCTGTGATTTCGGCCTCCGCAGCAGGCGGGACCCGGGGCAGTACGCGCGGATGCTGGAACAGTTGGAGCCTCCCCTCAGGGAGTATATCCAGGGGATCCCGTGGGAGCGGAGGATGGCTTACCACCGCCTGGACCAGAGGATACGGCAGATCGCGGTGAGCCTGTATGGAGCGGAGGGGTACAAGGGGGTCTGCTATTTTTTGAAGACAGGGGAGAAGCTGATCCTGAGCTTATGACCACAATAACCCGCCCCAGGCGCCTGTTGTATGCAGGCCCTGGGGCGGGCTAAATTTAAATATGATGTTTCATGGCGAAAGCGGTCCGGATTCTGGCATGTCCGATGCTTACGGAGACACAGGCCCCTCATACTGTACCGAGGGGGAAGGGGCGGGGGATGATCCTCCCGCTGGCCCTCCGCCGGCGGCTGGTGTGGATGGGGTGTAGCCGGGTCCGTATCCGGGGCCATAGCCAGGTCCGTATCCGGGCCCATAGCCGGTTCCGCCGCCGGTTCCATTGCTTCCATTAGATCCCGGGGTCGTCTCGCTCGAATCGGATTCCGATTCCTCAGGATCCAGGATAGTGGACGTAGCTGTGTGGATAGGACATGTTCCGGGAAGGGCAAACACGGAATCGTCGGTCTCGCCGGACTCCCCGGCAGGGATGGACATGAACACCCCGGTAATCTTTTCAGGGCAGAATTCCGTGGGCAGCATGTGGGACTCGGCGCAGACTGTGGCCGGCACATGGTTGTTGCACACTTCTGTGGGGACGGTGCCCTTGGCAAAGTATTCGGTGTAGACCGCGTTGCCTCTGGGATCTCCGCTACACACCCCGGCCACTGCCAGTTTGCCGGATTTGCGGCAGATCTGGGCAGTCTCCACGCTGTCGGGGACAGTGAAGCCAGGGTCGGACATTCCCTCGTGAATCCTGGTCATGATCTTTCTCCAGATGTCCTTGTGGTGGCTGGTCTCGCCGCTTCTGGAGGACAGCTTCTGGTTCCGGTCATACCCCACCCACACTCCCGCGGTATAGTAGGGGGTGTAGCCCACGAACCACACGTCGTTGTTGCTGGTGGTGGTGCCGCTTTTTCCCGCGCAGGACATGCCGGATACCTTGGCCCTGGTGCTGGTGGAGGAGGGGCCGGAGCCTGCCCTGGAGAACTTGCGGGTGCTGACCATGGACTCGGCCATGGCGTCTGTGAGAAGGAATGCCGTGGAATCCTTCAGCACCCGGTGGGTCTCCGGCTCCATGTCGATGAGGACCTTGCCGTTGCGGTCCAGGATCTGTGAAAAGAAAACGGGTTTGGTGTACATGCCGCCGTTGGCGATGGAAGCGTATGCGGCGGTCAGTTCCAAGTTGGTAACTCCTTTTGTCAGGCCTCCTAAGGCGGTGGCGGCGTTGTAGTCCGTGTCGGTCAGGGTGGTGATGCCGAAATTCTGGGCATACTCCACGCCCAGCTGTGGGGAGACCGTCTCCATAAGGCAGCGGACCGCCACGATGTTCATGGAGTAGACGATTCCGTCCCGGATGCTGGAATAGCCCTG
>CAMTAF010000222.1 GCA_947066955.1 uncultured Hungatella sp. | reverse complement strand
TTCATTAAGAAATGATTGCATTTTTTTTGTGCAATTGATATATTTAATATACTTAATTGAAAGAGGTGTTTTATGGATTCATTTAAGGCCACTGCCTATAATCATATTAAAAAGCAGATCATTTCCTGCCAATACAAGCCAGGGGAAGTCCTGGACCTAAACGCCATCAAGGATCAGCTGAAGATCAGCAGAACCCCTGTGCGCGACGCCATCACCACTCTGGAACAAGAGCATTTCGTCACCGTACTGCCCCGCCGGGGTGTCCTCGTCTCCAACATTACCCCAAAAGACATCGCTGACCTGTACGTGATCCGGGAACAGCTGGAACCTTTTATCGCCCGGACCGCCGCTCCTCTCATAGACAGAGAAAAAGTAATAGAATTAAAAAACGGTTTTCTTGCCCCGGACGGCGCCACAAGTGATTTTAACCAGCTGGACATGGAATTCCACTCCTACCTTGTTCAGCTTGTGAACAATCCCTACATTACCTCGATCATGAAACTGGTGTTGGACCATAACATGCGGTTCGTGATACTGGGCGCCCAACTCCCCAACCGCATCGAGCGCAGCAATGAAGAACATATCAAGATTCTAAATGCCTTGTTAAACCATAATGAGAAAGCTGCGGAGGAACTGATGCGGGAACACATCAAATACGCGCGCGCCAGCGCCTTTGAGTCCATCTCCATGTCCCCAAACGCGGCGGCTAACAGTTTTTAGGAATTGCAAACTCTTCCGTATGGTGTTAAAATATGGAATATGCCAAAAGCGTTTCCATATTTTTAGCTAAAGGAAGGAGCAACAAAAACATGAAAGAAAATGAAACAGCAAAGTTCCAGCGTTTCGGAAGCTTCTTTTTCCTGCTTCTGCTGGGACTGGGTGTGGTTCTGCCCTTGGGGATTGCCCTTATTTTCTGCGCGGCCCACGGCACTTTCAGGCCGGATGTGCTTCTGCCCCTGACCCTGGTGATCATGTTCATGGTCTGGATCATCCTGATCATGATGATCGGGTACGGCAGCCTGACATCCTTGTTTGTAAAAAAGACCGCCAAGAAGGTCAAGGATCTCCCCTATCATTTTAACAGTTCTTTTAAAGGGAGGGGTGGTATCCTGTACATAGACGTGGAAAACGGGATGATTGGTTTTATCTCCGCCTACAACCCCTTAAAAGTCCAGGTCTTTAACGCCGCCCGCATAGAGAGCGCCCGAACCATCGCCTCAGCCATGACAGGAATCCGCTTTGTGTTCTATCTGGATGGAAAGAAGATCTCCATGCCCACCCTGCTCACCAACAAGATCGTGAGCACCAAGTCCGGTATCGGCGCTGAGGCCGTGTCCAAGGCCGACACCTTTGTGGAGCTCCTTCTGGCCGCCAGAACCACAGCCAGGAGCCTGTCAGGAGGAAAGAACTGACCATGGGCGAACTGACCTACTACCTGCCTGAGATCCTCTTTGGATTTTTCGCCCTGGTAGCCGTCGTATGGGGGATCCTGTTTATCAGGGACTTAATCCGCCATTCCGGCGGCAAAACCACCTGCACTCACTGCAAAGGCAAAGCCTCAAAACTTGCCGCCCCCCAGTATCTGTTCCTGCTGCCTGTCTCTTTTGGGACAAAGTATGACAACCCGGAGTCCTATCTCCGCTCCCACATGGCTCCCATCCTCACAAAGGACCAGATCCCCACCGGACGGCGGGCCTGCCATGTGGATGTGTACCAGTGTGAACAGTGCGGCAAAAAACAGGTGATGATCACGGATTTCCTCCAGGTCCGGGGGGAGGAATCCCTGGAGGCAACTTATGTTTTTGCCTATGAGAATTTTGAATCTCTGCTGAAACGCTGGGAGGCCGTAAGCGGCCAGACGCCGGCCCAGGGTACATGAGATAATTCCGGTCTGGTTTGCAATATAGCCAGACCATAGGATGCTCCACCGCCCCATCCCCGAGGGCATACCGTAATGCAGGGGTTTTTAAAAGTAAGAACAAGAAAAGGAGAATCTTCATGAAATCATTGAAATTAGCTGCCGCCGCGTTATCTATGACACTCTTCATGTCCGTCCCCGCCTTTGCAGGCCAGTGGATGCCCGACTCCGCCGGCTGGTGGTATCAGAACACAGACGGGAGTTATCTAAAAAGCGGATGGTACTGGATTGACGGATGCTGTTATTATTTCAACAGCAACGGCTACATTTTGACAGACACCACGGCTCCCGACGGTTCCGCCGTCAACAGTGACGGAGCCTGGGTTAATAACGGGACTGTGGTCACAAGACCTTCCGAAGTCAGTCTCTCCTCCCTCACGGTCAAAGTTCCCAATGGGTATTATTCCACTTTCAGCGATGACGGGTCTCTGGAACTGGATCAAACCAATCCCACGAGCTCCGGCTCCGTGCTGGTCACCACTGCCCGTGACGATCAAATTCAGGCTGTCCGCGCCGCATTGGGCGAAGAGGGGCTGAGGGAGGTCAGCAATATGTTTGCCGACAGGGTTATTCAGGACATTGACGGCAGCATTTCCACCTGCCTTGGCCGCGATACTAAACAGTCCCCCTCAGGCACATGGTACCTCAATCTGTACCGCATAACCGCTGGGGAAGAGACCGCTGATGTCTATATGTATATAAACTATGTGGGAGACGAGGCGAGGCTGGTGCTGATCATGGGAGACAACAGGGAATTTACTCCTGATCAGTTTATCAACGATTATATCCGGTAGCCTTCTTTCGAGGCCCGTGTGACCGGGCAGGGGAGGCTTTTCCCCTGCTCGCCGTGCCGGGCATCATGTTGATGTCCCCTGATGCCCTTCCTTAATCAATACTTTTTTTCCTTCAAAGGCAAATCCGTAGGTGTGAATCCTCCCCTCCGGGAAGTCTTTTGCCTTCAAAGCTGCCTTATAATTCCGGCGCTCAATCTGGCTTAAGGCTTCATCCGCCGTATCCTCCAGTGTTTTTTCGCTGTCCGGTTCCCGCACTTTAAACTCCAGAATAATAGCCGTGCCCTCCGGCCAATGAGGCTCCAGCATCACATCATACCTGCCAAATCCGCTTTCCCGGTTGGATGTGACTGCAAAACGGTCCGCCAGTTCCACCAAAAGCCCCAGCACAAATCCATGGAAAAAACGTTCCGGCTCAGTATCCTCTGAAGGCTTCTTCCCGCTGTCAAAATAGCTGATCGTAGCCATTGCCACTTTATTCATATAAATGTTCATGGCCCTTATATCATCCCGCAGCAAGGCTTTCACAAACTCATTATATTCCGGGGTAGAATTCTTAAACCAATTCTCAATCATCTGGCTGAACATAAGACGTACTTCCCGGTTGGTCAGCACCAAATCATAGGTGGCCCTTCCCCATATTTCATCTATTGTATAATTTTTGACTCTGAGATATCCGCAAGCCAGCAACAGGCTCCAGACAGCATCTGTCCTGCTGTCCAGCTGATTAAAAATGATCTGTTCATCAATCGGGGTTCGAAGAATTCCGCCTTTCAGGAGATTTTCCATATCCATTTTTATGGTGTGGTCGCCTTTTCGGATCAACTGGTCTACCAGACTATTGCTGCTGGTATTGGCCCAGTAGGCGGCAATCCGCTTCTTGTCTAAGAAATTTAAAATAGACCACGGATTATAGATATCCTGTCTTCTGCCAAAAGTGAAACCGTCATACCAGTCCTTCACCTTTTGCCGCTCTTCATAAAGTCCCTGTTCTTTCAGAGCTTCCCATACCTCCTCCTCCGTGAATCCAAAGCTGTCCTCATATTTTTCCGAGGTAGTCGTCACCACCTCAAGATTATTTAAGTCAGAGAAAATAGATTCCTTACTATCTCTTGTGATGCCCG
Source organism: uncultured Hungatella sp. (assembly GCA_947066955.1). Taxonomy (GTDB): domain Bacteria; phylum Bacillota; class Clostridia; order Lachnospirales; family Lachnospiraceae; genus UBA3402. The sequence continues at coordinate 195 of CAMTAF010000222.1, read as the reverse complement.
ATAAAGCGGGGCACGCTGTCCCCGTCATAATAGCCCGTTCCAAATATGGATTCGTCTTAAAAGTAGCATTAAACAAATTTCTGATATATTCTGTCAATTCCTTCCAGTACCCGTAGACATAGGCTTCCTGAAGAGGAGTATCATACTCGTCCAACAGAATAATCACCTTTTTCCCATAATGCTTGAACAAGTACC
>CAMTAF010000221.1 GCA_947066955.1 uncultured Hungatella sp. | reverse complement strand
AACTGCCTTCTTTGCAGATATCCCCTGCCCGCGCCTTAAAAAGCTTCATACCAAAAAGGAGGAATGCAAACGTATGAAACTTTGGGGCGGACGGTTCACGAAAGAGGAGAATCAGCTGGTACACAATTTTAATGAATCCCTGTCATTTGACCAGAGATTTTACCGCCAGGATATAAAGGGGAGCATGGCCCATGTGACCATGCTGGCAAAGCAGGGGATTGTGACAGAGGAGGACAAGGAAGCCATCCTTGAGGGCCTTGAGGGAATTCTTAAGGATTTGGATGAGGGGACTCTTGTGTTCACAAGGGAGCATGAGGATATCCACTCCTTTGTGGAGGCTGTTTTGACCCAGCGGATCGGCGAGGCGGGGAAGCGGCTCCACACAGGCAGGAGCCGCAATGACCAGGTGGCCCTTGACATGAAGCTGTACTGCAGGGATGAGATCGACCAGATCCAGGGTCTGGTGAAAGGGCTTTTGGAAGAGATCTTAAAAATCATGGAGGAAAATTTAGACACTTATATGCCGGGCTTCACCCATCTCCAGAAGGCTCAGCCCGTGACCTTAGCCCATCACATGGGGGCATATTTTGAGATGTTCTGGAGGGATTACCAGCGGCTTGGGGATACCAGGAAAAGGCTGAATTACTGCCCCCTGGGCTCCGGCGCCCTGGCAGGGACCACCTATCCCCTGGACCGGGAGTACACGGCAGACCTTCTGGGATTTTCCGGCCCTACCTTAAACAGCATGGATTCTGTGTCTGACAGAGATTATGTTATCGAGCTTTTGGGGGCCCTGTCCACCATTGCCATGCACTTAAGCCGTTTTGCCGAGGAGGTCATTATCTGGAACAGCAATGAGTACCGGTTTGTGGAGCTGGATGATGCCTACAGCACCGGCAGCAGCATCATGCCCCAGAAAAAGAACCCGGATATCGCCGAGCTGGTGAGGGCAAAGACGGGCAGGGTCTATGGGGCCCTGGTGTCCATACTGACTGTGATGAAAGGAATTCCCTTGGCCTATGACAAGGACATACAGGAGGACAAGGAGCTGACCTTTGACGCCATTGACACGGTAAAAGGGAGCCTGTCCCTGTTTACGGGCATGATCTCCACCATGACATTCAACAAGCAGGTTATGGAGGAGAGCGCCAAAAAGGGCTTTACCAATGCCACCGACGCGGCGGACTATCTGGTAAATCACGGAGTCCCCTTCCGGGATGCCCACGGCATCGTGGGGCAGCTGGTGCTGTACTGTATTGAGAGGAGCATGGCCCTGGATGACTTGAGCCTGGAGGAGTTTCAGGCCGTCAGCCCGGTATTTGACAATGATATCTATGAGGCCATCAGCATGAAGACCTGTGTGGAGAGGAGGACCACCGTGGGAGCTCCGGGACAGGAGGCCATGAGAAAGGTGATCCTGGCGTGCAGAGAGCGGATAAAGGAAATGTAGAGATTTTCTTTTAATGAACAGGGGTTTGACCTCCGCCGGGGCCGTGAGGGGGTGCCGTGAATCTGCCTCCCACAGGGAAGCTCACGGAAAAACAGGCTCCCCCTCCCGGTTCATCGGATACCTGGATCTTTCCGCCGTGGAGCTGGACCAGTTCCTTGGCAATGCTTAAGCCCAGGCCGAAATGCTGTTTATCTGTCCGGGAGCGGTCGGCCTGATAGAAGCGGTCAAAGATGTAGGGTTTGACATTGTCGGGAATTCCGCACCCTTCATCTGCTACCTGGACAGTCACCAGCTTTTTTGAGGCATCGGCCTGAGCCCGGATAGAGATAGAGCCTTCCGGCGGCGTGTAGGTTCTGGCATTGTCAAGAAGAATCAGAAGAAGCTGGCGGATCCTCTGGGGGTCTCCTGGGATCTGGGGGAGGGACTGCTGAGGAAGGTCTAAGCGGAGGGTGATCCCTCTCTCCCGGCAGGCAGGGCGGAAGGATTCGTATAAGTCAATAAGCAGGGTATCCATGTCCACTTTTTCCAAAGAGAGGAGAAGACTCCAGCCTTTGGCATCCGCGGAGGCAAGAAACAGCATATCGTCCACAAGGCGTGACATACGGACACACTCGCTGTCTATGAGGGGCAGCAGTGTGTCCTTTTCATTTGGCTCCTGGGAGAGGGCAGAGACGGCGGATCTAAGCACGCTTAAAGGCGAGCGCAGCTCGTGGGAGGCAGCGGCGATGAAGCGGGCCTGCTTTTGCTGGCTTTCTTCCACCGGTTTTAGGGACCAGCCCACGAACCGCCAGCTGACCAGCCACAGGCAGGCGATGCCGGCCCCGGTCAGGAGGCAGAAGAAGGCGATGGTTTCTTTTAAGGATTCAAGGACAGGAGGGATGAGGGAGAGGGCGCACAGGCTCTTAGACCCGTTTTTGGTGGACACTGACAGCGCCATGGCATAGTAGCGGTCTTTGTGGTCCCCGTCAATGGTCATCAGGGAGGTGGAGAGGACAAAAGAAGATACCGGAGCCCTGTCCATAAAGACTCCCTGGAGGCCCGCTTTTTCCATTGCCCTCTCAATAAGAATCCTCCGGTCCGTGTCCGGCTTCCAGGATCCCCGGTACAAAAAGGGAACGCCGTTTTCCACTATGTGGATCACCAGGCAATTGTTTGCCTCTGTCTGTGCCAGAAACTCGTGGGTGAGAGCGCCGGAGGCCATGAACCGGGAGCTTAGGGAATTCCAGAGGACTTCAAACTGCTCCAGCCGGGATTTCCTTGTGTCCTGGACAGAGTACAGGAGAAAGGCAGCGACGACCAGCAGGAGGATGGAGCCGGTGGTTATGGTATACAGCCAGGTCAGGCGCGCGCGGAGTGTTTTCATGGTCAGGGTCCTTTCTCTTCCAGCCGGTATCCGATTCCGTGGACCGTAACCAGCTTGGCGGGGGCATTCAAGGCTTTCAGCCGTCTTCTCAGGAAATAGATATAGTTGTCTAAGTTGCCCTCCTCCCCCTCCCAGTCAGAACCCCACACATAGGACAGGATTATAGCCCGGGGAAGGGTCTGGCCCGGATTTTTCATAAAATACCCCAGAAGGGCGGATTCCTTTTTGGACAGGGTGAGGCAGATCCCGCCGCAGTCCAGCTCCCGGCTGTCAGGGTTCAGCTTCATGCCAAAGGCGCTCAGGACCGGGGTGGTCCGGAGATTGGCAGGCCTTCTCGTGACAGCCCGGATGCGGGCCATAAGCTCCTCCACGGCAAATGGTTTTGTAAGGTAATCGTCAGCCCCGGCGTCCAGCCCGTCTATGCGGTCGTGGAGGCCGTCCAAGGCAGTAGCCAGGATAACGGGTGTGGAGATGCCCTGGCGGCGGAGAGCCTCCAGGACCGAGAGGCCGTTGAGCTCCGGCAGCATCCGGTCCAGGACAATGGCGTCATAGGCCTGGTGGGCGGCGTAAAAAAGCCCGTCCGTGCCGGTGCGGCAGCTGTCCGCGTCATAGCCGGCTTTTGCAAGGGAGTGACAGATCAGCCGGCACAGATCCTGATCGTCTTCTATAATTAAGATTTTCATAGTGAGAACTCCGTTTTGGTTGATAAAGACTGGGTGCGCATCAGCGCACCTATAAGAATTATAACACAGAATTCTCTAAAAAATCTTGAAAAAGGGCAGTGATGTTTCCAGTTTTTTTAGAGAATTCCCTGCTATGATATTTAAAGGAAGGAGGATAAGATTATGAAATCATACAGAAAACATACGGCAATATTTTTGACCGCGGCGCTGGCCGCGCTGCTTACCGCCGGCTGCGGCGGATCTTCGGGCGCCCCAGGAGCGGCCCCGTCAGAGACCGGAGGGACAGCTGCCAGAGCCTACATCCCCGTCCCGTCCCCGGAGGAGTCCGGGGCAGACTCCCAGGGAGCGGTGGCAATGGGGCGGTTCACAGAGACAGAGGTGGAGCTTCCGGAGGAGGCGGCCAGCCAGTCCCTTCTTGGATTCCTGAGAGGCCAGGGAGGAAATCTGGAGCTTTACACCGCCCAGAGAGATTCGGAGGGGATCAACGGGGACGCGTTTCGGTATGAGTACCTGGATGGGCAGTGGCAGAAGGACCAGGGCTGGACCGGCGGACAGGTGATGAAAGACAGGGATTTAGATCCCATGGCCGTA
>CAMTAF010000220.1 GCA_947066955.1 uncultured Hungatella sp. | reverse complement strand
GGAACAAGTCCTCAGGGCTTTTGGACCAGATGGCCTGCGCCGTGGGCGGCCTGATTACCATTGATTTTTATGATCCCCAGAATCCCAAGGTGGAGCAGATTCCCTTTGACTTTGAGGCCCACAACCACAGCCTGATCATCGTCAACACGGGAAAGGGCCACGCGGATTTAAGCGCCGACTACTCTTCTGTGCCAAATGAGATGAAGAAGGTGGCGGAATACTTTGGAAAGGAAGTCTGCGCCCAGGTGAAGGAGGAGGACGTGATCGCCGACCTTGCAGGGGTGCGCAAGTACGCCGGGGACCGCTCTGTCATGAGAGCCCTCCATTTCTTTGAGGAGAACAAGAGGGTGGAGGCAGAGGTGGCGGCTCTGAAAGAGGACCGCTTCGACGATTTTCTGGCAGGCATCACCCAGTCCGGCAATTCTTCCTGGAAATGGCTCCAGAACTGCTATACCACTGCCGATGTCCAGGAACAGGGCATCACCGTGGCTCTGGCCCTGACCGAGCTGTTTATCCAGGACAAGGGCCGGGGGGCGTGCCGGGTCCACGGCGGCGGATTCGCCGGGGTGATCATGGCCATGCTGCCAAACGACCTGGTGGAGGAGTATGTAGCCTACATGGAGAAGGCTCTGGGGCAGGGCAATGTCTATAAGATGAGCATCCGGCCCTACGGAGCCATCTGCGCGGATCAGGTTATGGAGGAGATTTTGTGAGAAAATACAGACGGATTTTTACGGTTGTCATCGACTCCCTGGGAATCGGGGCCATGCCCAACGCGGCGGACTACGACGATGAGGGGACAGATACCTTAGGACATATCGACGACCACATGGACCCTTTCCGGATCCCCAATCTGGCCAGGATGGGTCTTGCCAACCTTCACCCGCTAAAGCATGTGGACCCTGTAAAGGAGCCTTTGGGCTGCTACGGGCAGCTTTTGGAGGCCAGCGTGGGAAAGGATACCATGACCGGCCACTGGGAGATGATGGGGCTTCACATTACCAAGCCTTTTCAGACGTTTACGGACACAGGATTTCCCCGGGAGCTTCTTGACGCCCTGTCGGAGAGGACAGGCCACGGGATTGTGGGGAACAAGTCGGCCAGCGGCACCCAGATCCTGGACGAGTTAGGAGAGCACCAGATCGCCACAGGAGACATGATCGTGTACACGTCAGCGGACTCGGTGCTGCAGATCTGCGGAAGCGAGGAGACCTTTGGCTTAGAGGAGCTGTACCGCTGCTGTGAGATCGCCAGGGAGCTGACCATGAGGGATGAGTGGAAGGTGGGGCGGGTGATCGCCAGGCCCTATGTGGGCAGGAAGAAGGGGGAGTTTAAGAGAACTTCCAACCGCCACGACTACGCCCTGAAGCCTTACGGAAAGACGGCCATGGATGCCCTGAAAGAGGCGGGCTATGATGTGATCAGCGTGGGAAAGATCCGGGACATCTTTGACGGCGAGGGAATTACGGAGAGCTGGAAGTCCAAGAGCAGCGTCCACGGCATGGAGCAGACCATCGAGATCGCGGACAAGGACTTTACGGGGCTGTGTTTTGTGAACCTTGTTGATTTTGACGCCCTCTGGGGCCACAGGAGAAACCCTGTGGGCTACGGGCAGGAGCTGGAGAGATTTGACGAGAAGCTGGGTCAGCTTCTTGGAAAGCTGAGAGAGGATGACCTTCTCATCATCACGGCGGACCACGGCAACGACCCCACTTACAAAGGGACGGACCACACAAAGGAGAAGGTGCCGTTTTTGGCCTATTCCCCGTCCATGAAAGGCAGAGGGGAGCTTCCGGACAGAGATACCTTTGCTGTCATCGGCGCTACCATTGCCGACAATTTTCAGGTGAAGATGCCTGAGGGAACCATAGGGACTTCGATTCTGGAGGAATTAGAATAATGGGCCGGGAGATAATCGGCTGTACAAAACCGTCCGCGGGATTTGCGGGCGGTTTTTTCATGCGCTTTAGTGTGATAATTCGATAGATGATTATCAGAGAAATATGGGAGGAATGAAATATGAACAATCGGGGCAACATGAAAAATATTTTGTGGATCCTGGCGGGCAACACGGCCTACGCTGCGGCTGTGACCATGTTTATCCTGCCAAATGGCCTGATCACAGGCGGGACTACTGGTCTGGCATTGTTTTTTTATCATCAGTTTGGGCTTCCCATCCAGGCTTTTGTGACAGTGTTTAATGTGGCCATGTTTTTAGCAGGAGCCTGGGTGCTGGGGAAGAGGTTTGCCCTGACCACTGTCATCAGCACCTTCTACTACCCATTTATCCTGTCTGTGTTCCAGAAGATGCCGGCCCTGGGCCAGATGACCCAGGACAATCTGCTGGCAGTGATCTTCGCCGGGCTCCTCATCGGCGGGGGGATTGGGGTGGTCATAAGGGCCGGAGCTTCCACGGGGGGCATGGACATCCCTCCCCTGGTTCTGAACAAGAAGCTGGGGGTCTCCGTGTCAGGGGCCATGAATGTCATGGACACAGGGATTTTGCTCCTTCAGATGGTATTTTCCAACCAGGAGATGGTGCTCTACGGCATCCTCCTGGTGCTGACCTACACCACGGTGCTGAACAAGGTTCTGCTCTTAGGCCAGGCGAAAATGCAGGTAAAGGTGGTGTCAGAACACTATGAGGAGATCAACCAGGCCATAGCCGGCAAGCTGGACCGGGGAGTGACGCTTTTTCGGTCCAGGACAGGACATCTTAAAAAGGACGGATATGTGGTGATGTCCGTGGTCAATAACCGGGAGCTGGTCCAGCTGAACCAGATCATACAAGCCATTGATCCCCAGGCATTTATCGTGATTCATCAGGTCAATGAGGTGCGGGGGAGAGGGTTTACCATGAAAAAGGAGTATGATTAAAAATCGGCGCAGGAAACGTCATAAGGAAAAGATTTATGACGTTTCCTATAATTTTCAGGAAAAGAGGCATACTACTACGAGAATAAAACTTGTGGAGGTGGCCGGAGAGTGAGAAGGCTGTGGAAGATCAGGGAAAAATGGCGCAGAGTGATGGTGGTCCTTTTGATGATGGCCGCCGCGGGGACGACGTTTACAGGGTGCGGGATGGCCGGGAGCCGGAGGATCGTCAGGATCGCTCTGGGGCAGTCGGAGAGCCACCCGGAGTATCTGGGACTTTTGGCCTTTAAGGATTATGTGGAGGAGCGGCTGGGGGACAAGTATGAGGTGCAGATTTTCCCCAACGAGATTCTGGGCGCAACCCAGAAGGCAGTGGAGCTGACCCAGACAGGGGCCATAGACTTTGTGGTGGCAGGGACAGCCAATTTAGAGACCTTCGCGGCTGTGTACGAGATCTTCAGCATGCCCTATCTGTTTGATTCCACTGAAGTTTATCATCAGGTCATGGAGGATGAGGAGATGATGAACGGGATCTACCAGTCCACGGACCAGGCCGGGTTCCGGGTTCTGACCTGGTACAATGCGGGGACCAGGAATTTTTACGCCAAGAAGCCTGTGAGGACTCCTGAGGACCTTCGGGGCATGAAGATCCGCGTACAGCAGAGCCCTGCCAGCGTGAAGATGATGCAGGCCTTCGGCGCGGCGGCCTCCCCTATGAGTTTCGGCGAGGTGTACACCGCCATCCAGCAGGGCGTCATCGACGGGGCGGAGAACAATGAGCTGGCCCTGACCAACAACAAGCACGGGGAAGTTGCCAAATATTTTACTTACAACATGCATCAGATGGTGCCGGACATGATGGTGGGCAATCTGAAATTCCTGGAGAGCCTGACGCCGGAGGAGCTGGAAGTGTTCCGCCAGGCTGCCCGGGTCTCCACGGAGGTGGAGCTTGAGGAGTGGGACCGGCAGGTGGAGGAGGCGAAGGAGACAGCCTCCAGGGACATGGGAGTGGAATTCCTGGAAACAGACGTGGAGGCTTTTAAGGAGAAGGTGCTGGGCCTTCACCAGGAGATGCTTGAGGACAATCCGGATATCGCGCCAGTGTACCAGGCCATCCAGAAGGTCAATGAGGAGGTTCGGGATAAAAACATCAGAGGACAGTTTAAGGACAGCCCGCTGCCCGGGAGAGGGCCCATGTGGGCTGTGAGATCTCTGTTGGAGCCAAAACCCAGATCAGGGGCTGAGAGTGGCGCAGAGCGGCGCGTGCCGATACGTGATTAAAAAAGAA
>CAMTAF010000219.1 GCA_947066955.1 uncultured Hungatella sp. | reverse complement strand
ACCACCCGTCAGGGTGCTGACCTGCGTGCGCATCAGCGCACTTCCGATTGTATCAAACTAAGGGAAAGCCCGCAAGATCAAGCAGGGGAGTTTTTCCCCCTACTCGCCGCGCCGGGCCCCAGTCAGCTCTGCTGACAAACTTCTTCTCGGGGCCCGTGCGCAAAAAAAGACTGCCGCAAAGCTCTGCGGCAGCCTTCATTACAAAAACATTTTCCTAAAGGTCGATATAACCGACCCCATCCTCAATCCGTATCTTCGTCCCATAGGGAGCGCTGAGCTCCTGGAGATACTCCAGCGTCCTCTCATCCCCTGACATGCGGGGCTCCCCCTTTCTGGGGCGCTTATCCTTAAGCCCAAGGCTGATGGGATAGAGCTGCACCTGGGTCACCTTTCCATCCTCCATGGTCCATCCGGCCATGACGGCCCGCCAGATATTTTCCAGCACCCCGTACCCTACGGTGCCGTTCTTGCTGCGGTCATCCATATATACCCCTACCTTGGTGTCCAGGGGCATCTTCCTGTTTATGTAGGCATCATAAGGCTGCAGGCTCACGGTCTCTGTCTCAAAGAGAAAATTGCCCAGGCTGTAGAAGATGACTTTGCCTTTATAGATCTCAATCCCCCTCAGCTCGTGGGGCCCGTGGCCGATGACCGCATCCGCCCCCGCGTCGATGCAGGCCCGGGAAAATGTCTCCAGGAACATGGCGGGAACCGTGGTGTCCTCCCCGTCGCACTCGTGGCCGTGAAAGCTGACAAGCACCACATCCGCCTGCCTGCGGGCCTCGGCCACCTCCTCTGTGATCCTTTTCATGTCCTCCGGGTTTGGCACGCTCTCTGTCCAGTTTCTCTCGTCCAGGATGAAAGTTCCCGCCTGTCCGAAGGGCAGAGTCCCCTCCTCAAAAGGATTGCTGTATCCGTTCTTGATGGAAAATTCTTTTGCCGCGTTGATCTTTGTGATCTCCACCAGCTCCTTAACCATCTCATAGTGATCCTTGTCCACATGGTAGCGGATCTGGAAACGCAGGGGATTCAGGCCCGGCCTCCCCGCCATCTCGTGGGACTGTCCTCCGGCCCTGGCTGCCTCGTGGAAGGATGAGGACACGCTCACCAGCGCCACCCTGGCTTTTCTGGTCTCCAGATAGCAGGCCCTGGAAGCCTCCCCCAGGTTGCTCCCTGTGCCGGAAAATACCATGTCCCTCTCCCTCAGGTGGCGGATAGTGGCCAAAACCCCCTCCTGCCCGTAGTCTCCGGAATGATTGTTGGCAGTGTTGTACAGGTTGAACCCAAATCTCTGGACATCGTCCAGCGCCTCGGGATCCATCATGGCCCATGTTCCTCCGCTGACCGCCGCCGGGTAACCCTCCTGGCGGTGGAAGGTCATCTCCAGGTTGCTGAATTTTACATCATGGGCCATAATGCAGTCCCTGACCTGCTCAAATCCCTCATATCCTTCTTTCGCGATCCTCCTGGTGATGAACATATCACCGGTAGCGATCACTTTTAGCTTGTTATTTTCCATAATCCTGTTGTTCTTCTCCTCCTGTGTTTCGTTCCCCCTGATCTAGGATCCCATACTCTTTCCCGCCGGGCGTGTCCGGAATATTGCCTTCCTACCGCCCAAGCTCTTTCTCATACTGTTCCATCTCCGAGTCCGAGGCATAGACAAAGTGCCCCGGCCGGATCTCCCGAAATCCCGGTTTCTCCACGTCATAGTGATGGATGGACGGATCGTAGTAAAGCCTCTGTTTGTTCTTCTCACTCACCGGGTCCGGCTGGGGAATCGCCGACAGCAGGGACTTGGTGTAAGGATGTATGGGGTGGGCGTACAGCTCATCCGCATCCGCCAGCTCCACCATATTCCCGAAATACATAACGCCGATGCGGTCGGAAAAATATTTTACCACCGCAAGGTTGTGAGCGATAAAAAGGATCGTTAAATCCATCTCCTTCTTGATGTCCATCAAGAGATTGATCACCTGGGCTTGGATGGACACATCCAGAGCCGACACCGGCTCATCGGCGATAATGAACGAAGGCTTCACCACCAGTGCCCTGGCAATGCCGATCCTCTGCCTCTGGCCGCCGGAGAACTCGTGGGGATACCTGGTGCCGTGTTCCGGCAAAAGCCCCACCTTGTTGAGGATCCCCGCCACTTCCCTGCGCAGCTGTTCCCTGTCTTTTAAACCTCTTGTCTTCAAGCCCTCGGAGATGATCTCCTCCACGGTCATCCTGGGGTTCAAGGAGGAGATGGGATCCTGAAAGATCATGGCCAAATTTCGGGTAATATAATCCCTGTCCGCCTTTGTCAGTTTTCCGGAAATGCTCTTGCCGTTAAACAGGATGTCCCCTGAGGTGGGATTGTACAGGCGGATGACCGTCCTCCCCAGAGTGGTCTTTCCGCACCCGCTCTCCCCTACAAGGCCGAAATTCTCTCCTTTGTAAATATCAAAGGTCACATGGTTTAAGGCCTTTACTGTCTGCTTTTTTCCGGAAGGAAATTCCATGCACAGATCCTTAATCTCCAGGATCTTCTCTCCCCGGTCTCTGTCCTGCCTGTTCCCGCTTGTCATCTCCGTCTGCCCGCTTTGTTCTGTCATCTATGCCCCCTCCTTTCTGCGCATTCTCTCGATCCTGTGCCTCAGCGCCTCCGGCATCTCCACCTTGGGCGCATTGGGATGGAGAAGCCAGGTAGCCGCGTAGTGGGTGTCGCTGAGTTTGAAAAACGGCGGCTGCTCCTCAAAATCCACAGCCAGGGCGTACTGGTTCCTCTCCGCGAAGGCGTCCCCCTTTGGCGGGAAGATCATGTTGGGCGGCGTCCCCGGTATGGAGAACAGCCTCTCCTTTGTCTCTAAGTCCGGCATGGAGGACAAAAGGGCCCAGGTGTAGGGGTGAGCCGGAGAGTAGAAGATCTCCTGAGCCGTTCCCACCTCCACAATCTTGCCCGCGTACATGACGCAGATCCGGTCCGCCATGTTGGCCACCACCCCAAGATCGTGGGTGATGAAGATGACGGACAAATGCTGGCGCTTCTTGATCTCTTTGATCTCCTCTAAGATCTTTGCCTGGATGGTCACATCCAGGGCCGTGGTGGGCTCGTCGCAGATCATAATCTTGGCGTTGCTGGCCAGGGCGATGGCGATGACGATGCGCTGGCGCATACCCCCGGAAAACTGGAACGGATACTGTTCAAAACGCACCTGGGGGTTGGTGATTCCTACCATCTCCATCAACTCCAAGGCCCGCTTTTTGGCTTCCCCGCGGTTCATGTGGCTTGTGAGCACCAGGGCTTCCATAATCTGCTTTCCGATCTTCATAATGGGATTTAAGGCAGACAGGGGATCCTGGAAGATCAGGGAGATCTCCTTGCCCCTGAGCTTGTAAAAATCCTTTTCCTTGTATTTTGTCAAATCGTCGCCATTGTACAGGATCTCCCCCTCCTCGATGATGGAGTTTTTTGGGAGGATCCCTAAGATCGCCTTGGTGGTCACGGATTTTCCGGAGCCGGACTCCCCCACAATGGCCAGGGTCTCACCTTGAAACAGCTTGAAATCAATGCCCCGAACCGCCTGTACCTTGCCGTTGTAGGTGCGGAAAGAAACCCTTAAGTTATTCACTTCCAGTATCGGTTTTTGCATTTTCTTCCTCCTATTCAGCTCCCCGAAGGGTCGGGTCAAAGGCATCTCTCAGACCATTTCCAAACAGGTTGAACGAGATCATCAGAAGAGAGATGACGATAGCGGGAAATACCACCTGGGTGGGATAGTGCAGAAGCACCTTCTGCCCCTGGGACAGCATGACGCCGATGGACGGCTCCGGCGCCTGGAGGCCCAGTCCGATGTAAGCTAAAAAGGACTCGGCAAAGATGGCGCTTGGGATGGCGATCATGGAGCTGGTGATAATGGGGCCGATGGAGTTGGGAAGGATATGGCGGAAGATCAGGGCCATGTCTTTTACCCCCAGGGTCCTGGCCGCCAGCACGTACTCCCGCCCCTTAAACCGGTAGAACTGGGATCTCACCATCCGGGCCGTGTTGACCCAGTCTTTGATCACCAAGGACATGATGATGGAAAACATGCCGGTTCCCGCCACCATGATAAACAGCGTCACAATAACGATCCTGGGGAAGGCGTTGATGATCTCCGTGACGCGCATCATCACCATGTCCACCTTGCCGCCGT
>CAMTAF010000218.1 GCA_947066955.1 uncultured Hungatella sp. | reverse complement strand
GAACAGTGTGTTTTCAAAGGCGAGATCATGGCCCAGGAGGCCGGGGGAGGCATCGCCGGGTACAATGAAACCACAGGGATTATCCGAAACTGTGAAAATCAGGCCCAGCTCACAGGCAATCTAAAGACCGGGGGCATGGCCGGGTACAATGAGGGGCTCATCGAGGGCTGCGCTAACCGGGGCAAGATCAACGCCACGGACCAGGGAGTCACGGAAAACGGGGACAGCCAATTTTCCATCAACACCATGGGGCTGGAGGACAGCATCCGGGTAGAGCGGGTCAATGACACAGGGGGGATCGCGGGCCTGTCCCTGGGGATCGTGAGAGACTGCGCCAATCACGGCCAGGTGGGCTATCCCCACACCGGCTACAACTTAGGCGGCATCGCGGGGCGGCAGAGCGGCCTGGTGGAAAACTGCCAGAATTTCGGGCAGGTGCAGGGAAGAAAAGACGTGGGCGGCATCATCGGCCAGTTTGAGCCCTACCTGACGGTCAAATATGAGGAAGACATGTTCGGCAGCCTGGAGGATCAGATGGATGAGCTGTCCCAGATGGGGGATTCCATGTCCCAGCTCATCGAGGAGGCGGGAGACACGGCCTCCGGCAACTTGGACCGGATCGACGGCCAGCTGGAAAAGATCCGGGACATCGGGAGATTTTACAAAGATATCTACAAAGAAGGCGGGGAAGAATTTGACGGCCAGGTGGACCAGTCTTTAGACGAGATTCAGGACATCATGGACCACATGGATTTGGACCTCTACAGCGGCCAGACCCAGCTGCGCTATCGGTCGGCAAAGGCAAATTTGGAGAGGATGAAGGAGCTGAGAGCCCAGATGCTTGAGGGCTACGGCGGGGACATAACCGATACTGAGGCTCTGAGAGAGTGGCTTTCCAACCGCCGCCGGCAGATGGAGGAGCTTCTTGCGTGCGCGGGCCAGCTGAACGAGGACATCGAATATGTGGCCTCCCATGTCCCGGAGGAGGCGGCCGCGGGGGTGGAGGATTTTACAGACAGCCTGGACGATCTCCATGTGGAGGCCAGCGGGCTCATGGACACCATCCGGGTCAATTCCGACAAGCTGAAAGATGATCTGGATTCCATGGATGAGGAGCTGACCGCGGGGTTTGACAACCTTTCCGGAGATATGGATGCCCTCTCCGACGGCCTGAGAGACAGCAGGAGCCAGATCCGGGGCCAGAAGGACCAGATTGAGGATCAGATCGACCGGATGAGAGACACCATCTCCGGGGGCGTGGACCGGGCCAAAGAAGAGAAGGATCTGTTTGAGGATGTGTCGGATCTGGAGACCCAGGAGCCGGCGGAGGGGATGATCACCGGGTGCGTCAATGAAGGCATGGTCACGGCGGATTTTCAGGCAGGAGGCATTGCCGGGATCATCGGCATGGAGACCAGCCTGGACCCGGAGCAGGACTTGGAGGCGGACGAAGAGCGGACCCTGAATGTGACCCGCAACATGAGGGCCATTGTGTCCGACTGCGCCAATCGCCGTCAGATCCAGGTAAAAAATGATTACGCCGGAGGCATTGTGGGCAAAGCCAACTTGGGAGCCCTCATCAGGAACCAGAACTACGGGGACATCCTGGCCGAGGACGGCAGCTACGCCGGAGGCATCACAGGCAGCAGCGCCTATGTGCTCAGGGGAAATTACAACATGTGCACCGTAACCGGCAACGACTACACAGGTGGCATCGCCGGATGGGGAACCGATCTTCTGGACAATTACTCCATGGTGTCCTTCGGAAACCCGGAGGGAGAGTGGATGGGAACCGTGGCCGGGGACGTGGACCCGGAAGGAGTGGTGGAAGGCAATTTTTATGTGGAAGAAGGGCTGGGAGCCGTGGACAATGTCACCTATGAGGGCCAGGCCCAGGGCCTTGCCTACGAGGAATTTTGCAGCCAGCCCCAGATGCCGGAGGAATTCGGCCGTCTGACAGTGGAATTCCTGGTGGAGGACCAGGTGTTGAAGACCGTGGTCTGCCAGTACGGCGCCGGCGTGCCTGCAGAGGAGATCCCCCAGGTGCCCAAAAAGGACGGCTACTACTATATGTGGGAGGAGAAGGATCTGTCCTGCGTAAAGGGAAATGAGAAGGTCCGGGCCATCTACAAGGCGTGGAATGCCACCATCGCGTCATCGGAAGACAAGATGCCCGCCATGCTGGCAGAGGCGGATTTCTACCCCGGCGCCACCCTCACGGCCCAGGAAAAGACAGAAGGGTATACCCAGGACCAGATCCCGGAGGGATACCGGGCCGTGAAGGGCTATGTGTACTCCGTCGCCCAGCCCCAGGGAGCGGAGGAACCGGAATCTGTCAGGATCCATGTGCTGGCAGAAGGATGTTCCAAACAGGCGGTCCTGGGCATTGTGGAAAACGGCCAGGTGCGCATAGGGGACAGCCGCAGGGATGGCAGCTACCTGGTACTCTCGGCAGGAGCCCTGGGGGAAGTGGTGATCCTGGAGCCGGAGAAGAATAGGACCGCGTGGATTGCGGCGGCGGTGATCGCTGTTCTGGTTTTACTGTGTCTAATGGTCCGGAAGCTTGGGGGCAGGAAGAAACACAAGAAGACGGAGGAAGGGGCAGAAGCGCCGGAGGCCGCGGATCTGAGCGGGGCGGAGACAGAAGCCGAGGATTTGGGCGAGGAAGAAGGCTAGGAGGAAGGCAAATGCGCAGCATTTTTAGGATGCCTTCCGACGACTTGGCAGGTGACGCGTAAGCGGCGCGTGCCGATACCAAAAAAGGAGGAAGGAGGCGGGTTATGGAGAGAGAGATCCAGTGGGAAGAGATCGACGAGTCACAGCTTACCATAGCGCAGAGGTGCGTGTACAGAACCAGGAGAAAGGCGGTGGAACTTTACAGGAGCGGGGGAAGCGCCAAGGAGATCTTCCGGGCCACAGGGCTCAACGAGACCACAGCGGCCCGGCTGTGGGAGAGATGCTGCGCAAAGGATCCCCACACAGGACAGTGCGGCGGGTACAAGGCCCTGGTGCCTAAGTCCAAGATCAAGAAATTCGTCCGCTGACAACAGAGGGCGGCAGGCTTAAGTATTCCGAGGGCCGTTTTCCCGTTACTTTGAAAAACGCGTTGGAGAAATGATTGGGGTTGGAAAACCCCAGTTCCCTGGCGATCTGGGTGACAGTCATATTGTTCTCCTTCAAAAGCTGGATGGCGTACTCCATCTTGCAGTTTAAGATGTACTCCTTGGGGGACAGTCCCAGGGCTGAGGAGAAGACTTTGTACAGGTAGCTCTCGCTGACGCCGCAGACGTGGCTCACCTGGGAGATCCGCAGGGGATCCCGGATGTTGGCGGCGATGTAGCTGGCAGCCTTGTTGAGAACCAGGGAGGAGGCGGGATTGGCGCGGGGAGCCTGTTCGGGCTCCTGGTAGCCTCCCTTCTGCCGCAGCAGCTCCATGACCAGAAGCATCAGGTAGCTGTGGATCTTGTGGTAATATCCGGGGCGCTGCTTTTCATACTCTTCCATGATGGTGTGAAAATAGAACTCCACAGGAGAGCGCAGGGCGTGGAAGACGCGGATCTTTCCCGCGGTCTCCATGACGCGGATAAAATTCTGCTCCTGGTGGTGGGGCAGAACATGAAAATACAGATAGAGAAATTCTGAGGGGATGTGTTCGTCCGTTCCGCCCGCGCTGTAGATGGTGTTGGGCGGGGTGTAGAGCACATCCCCTTTTTCCAGCGTCAGCACAGAGCCGCGGATGGTGTAGCGGATGGGACTTCCCGTCACATAGATGATGCGGTGGCAGGGCAGAGAGGTGTTGGAGATGGAGCTGGCCCTGGCCACAAAATGTCCCAAAGACAGCAGGGAAAGCTCATAAGCTCCCAGCTCCCGGGACAGGGCGTCCTCGGTGAGAGGGGCGAGGGCGTTGAATCTGGGGTTGTTGATCACAGGAGTTCCTCCTTTAATAACGATTTTGGAAGAAATGATACGTAAAAGTGTATGACTTTATTCTACAGCAAAGCTATAATAAAGGCAAGGTCGATCCGCGCTCTGCTCTGGAAAAATTTAAAACATGCGGGTATACAGATGCGGAGCGTGGGACCTGCTATCAAATCATTTGGGAGGATACAATCTATGAGAAAACGCGGCGCGGCATTGTTACTGGCAGCAGCCATGGTTCTGTCAGGCTGTTCATCAGGCAGGGAAGCCTCCGAATCCGCCACCCAGGCTCCAACCACATCGGCGGCAGAGACTACCAAGGCGGCTGAAGAGACCTCGAAGCCGGAGGAGACAGAGGCTCCGGAAGCGGAGGACCCGTCCGCCCACATTCAGGCGGATGAGGAAAAAGAGGCGGATGTGGTCATCGTGGGAGCCGGCGGAGCCGGTCTGGCGGCGGCCATAGCGGCGGCGGATGAGGGAGCAGAGAGCATCATCATCGT
>CAMTAF010000217.1 GCA_947066955.1 uncultured Hungatella sp. | reverse complement strand
GGTCAGAGGATCATGAACCCGGGGACAGAAGTCACCATGGAGGAGAACAGCTACATGGAGATGGAGATGGTGCAGATCAAGGGAGTGGACTCCACAAGGAGAACCACAAAGGCAGACTTGGCAGCAGGCGCTAAGCTGATTATCAGGGAGCGGCTTCTGACTCACGGAAACCAGTTCGCGGAGAGCAGCTTTGTGGTGAACTTAAACGGAGAGGACTCCAGCGCCAACGTGATCTCCCGTTCCGTGGCCAAGGAAGATTCCACTCAGATTTTCAATGCGGAGATCAACGGCAATGCCAAGTGCGCCGGCCATTCTGAGTGCGATGCCATTATCATGGACAACGCCAAGATCAGCGCTATCCCCAAGATCACGGCCAACAACACCGACGCTGCCCTGATCCACGAGGCGGCCATTGGAAAGATCGCGGGGGAGCAGATTATCAAGCTCATGACCTTAGGACTCACGGAGGAGGAGGCGGAAGCCCAGATCGTCAACGGATTCTTAAAATGATCTGGTGATAAGGGGGCTGAAACAGACATAGAGTAGTTGTAAATCCGGTTTCGGAGAGATTTTCATGGTAAATCAGAAAATGGAAAATGTACTGAATCTGGCCCTGAGCGCGTCTGAGGAAGAGCTGGAACGCTCGGAGTCCCTGGCTGTGGGGTATGACCCTGACGAGAGGACATGGCAGGTGATTGTCAAGCACTCGCGGCCATTAGAAGGTCTCGCGGAGCTGGGGGTAAAGCAGAATGAACTGTTGAACCAGTATTCTATCCTCACAGTGCCCCAGTCCAATCTCCAGGCAGTAGCCAACCTTCCTCAGGTAGAATATATGGAAAAACCAAAGAGGCTGTACTTTGCCATTAATCAGGCAAAGGCAGCCTCTTGCATTACCTATGTGCAGGTGCCCGGCAGCAGTTATGCCCCCTACCTCACCGGGCGCGGCTGTCTGGTGGCGGTTCTCGACTCGGGGATCGACTATTTTCATGAAGATTTCCGCAATGAGGACGGGAGCACCAGGATCCTGGAGATCTGGGACCAGACCCTGGAGAGGATCTTTACAGAGGAGGAGATCAACAGGGCGCTGGAGGCGGGAAGCCGCAGGGCTGCAAGGAGCATAGTGCCATCTACAGATTCCAGCGGCCACGGCACGGCTGTGGCGGGGATTGCCGCGGGAAACGGCCGGGAGAGCCAGGGACAATACAGGGGAGTGGCCTTTGAGAGCCAGCTTCTGGTGGTAAAGCTGGGGGTAGCGGATCCCCTGGGATTTCCCAGGACCACGGAACTGATGACAGCCATCGACTATGTGGTGCGCAGGGCAGCGCAGCTGGGAAAGCCGGTAGCCATCAACATCAGCATCGGCAACACCTACGGCTCCCACGACGGCACCAGCCTTCTGGAGACCTACATTGACAATGTGTCCAATTACGGAAAAAACATCATTGTGGTGGGGGCGGGCAATGAAGGGAGGAACGGAGGGCATATTTCCGGCACCCTGGTTCCGGGACAGAGCGTGAACGTAGAGCTGTCCATCGCCCCCTATGAGAGCGGGCTTTCGGTGCAGCTGTGGAAGTCTTATGTGGATGAGTTCGACATCACCCTTGTGACCCCCTCGGGCCGTATCCTAGGCCCACTGCCCCCGGTGATCGGCCCTCAGACCTATGACTATGAACAGACCAGAATCCTTATGTATTACGGGGAGCCCGCACCCTACAGCAAGGCCCAGGAGATCTATTTTGATTTTATCCCCCTCCACCAGGATTATCTGCAGAGCGGAAGCTGGATCTTCCGACTCACCCCCAGGAGAATCGTGGAGGGCAGTTATAATTTCTGGCTGCCCTCGGCGTCAGTTCTGAACACCTCCACCTATTTCCTCCGGTCCACGCCGGACATTACCTTAACGATTCCATCCACCGCCTCTATGGCCATCACCGTGGGGGCTTACAACAGCAATTATCAGACCTATGCCGACTTTTCTGGAAGGGGCTTTACCCGTGTCACCAACCAGGTGAAGCCGGACTTGGCGGCTCCGGGGGTGGGGATCGTGGCGCCTCAAAACGGCGGGGGCTATGAGCCCAGAACCGGAACCTCCTTCGCCGCCCCCATTGTCACGGGCAGCGGCGCCCTGCTGATGCAGTGGGGGATCGTGGAGGGGAGAGACTTATTTTTGTACGGGGAGAAGCTGAAAGCCTATCTCATACGGGGGGCCAGGGAACTGCCGGGGTATGATGTGTGGCCTAACCCACAGCTTGGGGATAATGGTATTATAGTGTTAAGTTAGCAAGGAGCCGCTAAAATCAAGGGGTTTCCGCTGATTTAGTCCTATAAAAAACCGCTGTGGAAACAGCAAAATTGGATAAAAACGGGCCTGTTTTCAATCCGGAAACCGAAAATCAAGCAACGTGACACTAATATACCATTAAGCCGAATGGTGATAGAAAATGTGTGTCCAAAAGTTTTCCGTCGGCAACAAAGTGGCTGTATCCTAATCAGTAGGATAAAGTCATTATAGAACGAATAGCCACCCGGCTGTGGGGGGGGAAATCCCCAGGCAAAAAGGTTGTGGAAAATAGAAAGTTTTCGGTAGTAATCTGCCTTAATCATGTTATAATAAAAGAAACGCAGGTGATTCTGCAAACTTGGGAGGTGGGTAAAATGTCAACTTTAGAAAAGACCATAGATTTGTTATATGCCCTTCCGGAAAGTCAGGTAGAGGCAATCTATAGCTTTGTACGGTTTCTTAGTTCACAGCAGGAAACAGAAAAGCCTGTTGTAAAAGAATCCCTGGATGATATATTCAGCAACATTGTGGGTGTCCTGCCGGATACGGGCAAAACGTTGGAAGAATACAGGGCGGAAAGGATACGTGAAAAATATGAAGCTACTGATTGATACGAACGTAATCCTTGATATGGTCTTTCAGCGTAATGGCTGTGATAATTCTATGAAATTATTTAGGAAGATCAGGGACAATGGAGACAGTGCATATATAACGGCATCTTCTGTGACAGATCTATTTTACATTATCCGTAAAGAAGTGCGTAATATGGAACAGACATATGATATTATGGAAAATATTTTTAAGCTGGTATCTGTTTTGGCTGTGACAGAAAAAGAAATACAGGATGCATTCAAGCTGAGATGGAAGGATTTTGAGGATTGTGTACAGTATATGACAGGAAAAAATAATGCAGTAGATTCTATTATTACTGTGAACGAAAAAGATTATGCAGACGCTGAACTGCCTGTCCAGACACCATCTGCTTGGATTATGGAAATCGGCAGGCCATAAGGATAACAAAATATTATGATATATGCAATCGGCGGTCATTTTGATCGCCGATTAGATGTATAGCATTTAGCGCTTTAGACTTTTGATGATTGCTAACACGTTCTGACGGTTCTTTTCGTCCAGTGCATCCATATCTTTCAATAGTTCCTGATATTCTAAAGGATGACTATTGCTGCTATCAAAAAATTCAGATGGAGTGACACCCAAATATTCGCAGATGTAAAAGAACATCTGCATAGATGGAAAGCCGTTCCGATTCTCCAGACCGTTGATGTATCCGGCACTTTGCCCAATGGATAAGCTCATTTCTCTGGCAGAAACTCCCTTTTCAGTTCTCAATTTCATCAATCTGTCGTAAAATAGGTCTTCAAACATAATGCACCACCCCTTCTATATAATTGTACTCTACACATAGGATATTTATATCTGGTTAAATCATATATTTAGACTGAGATATCTGATTTAACTATATATAATAATAGAAATAAACAATTTGCCAAGATGGGTATGTTATCGTTTCCGTGGATAGGCGAAAAATGCCATTTATCAGCAAAGAGATGGCGTTTTCGGCATATGGCGTTTTTGTTCCGTCGGTATGGGAAGTATTTTTTTGTGATAGGACAATCGTAACAGGAAATAAAATATAAAAAGACAGTCAGGGGGCGGGATATGGAACTGACAAGGGAAAAGTTGGAGGAGATGGCTGCGGTGGATATCCGGAATGTGGATATTAACAGCCTGACAGATTTAAGGGATATTGTGGTTGACACGAAAAAACCTGTTCTACAAAAGCTCGCTTCTTTTGCAGAGCAGACAAATAATGTATATATTCACCGGATCGGGGATTATATTGTGAAAGTCCGTTTCCAGAAAGAGGGGCCGACGATTGATGATAAAATGGAAGAATATCTGAGGCGGCTTGCAGAGATACATATTTAATCGGATAAGAGGAATTTGTTGTTGAAAGAATAGAAAAGTTATGTTAATCTAAAGCTGGGACTTGATTCAGTGGAACCCCCGGCTTTCAAGCAGAAACAGGATAACGGCAATCCTTGTTGGCGAATAAAAAGTCAGGGGTGATACAGTTGAAAGAAAAACAATTCTATGCAGCCATGTATCTCCGTCTTTCAAGGGATGACGAGGACAGGGATGGCTTAACCAAAT
>CAMTAF010000216.1 GCA_947066955.1 uncultured Hungatella sp. | reverse complement strand
AGTACAGTTAGTCTTTGCCCTTGTAATAACATCAAGGTGATAGGGGGAAGCAGCATTGAGGGTCTGGAGTTCTTCGAGCAGGGGCACGGTCAGAAAATACCGGTCCAGCGCAAAATAGACATCTTCCGCAGGGGTGACCCTTCCTTTTGTCAGCTATGGGGGAAGTTCTGCCCTGAGCACCTTTCTATTGTTTTCCGTGGTCCACGGGATGCATATCCTGAAAGAGAACCAGGAAGAGGAAGAACGCTATGAGGCTGAATATTAAGAAGGAAAAACAGAAACTGTCTCCCGGCGAGAGGACGGATAAAAATATATTGGGACTTGGGTACGGGGTGGTGCTGCTGTTCATGTGCCTCATTGTCTACATGGTATACTTTTTGGCGGTTCAGAGGGAGGAGATTATAGGAAATCCCTACAACAATCCAAGACTGGACAAGTTTTCCAGCCAGGTGGAGAGAGGACGGATCCTGGCAAATGACGGGACCGTTCTTGCGGAGACCCGGACCGGCGAGAACGGGGAGGAGAGCAGGTTTTATCCCTTGGGTGATGTGTTCGCCCATGTGACAGGGTACTCCACCAGGGGAAAGACAGGGCTGGAATCCATGGCCAATTTTTATCTCCTCAGCTCCCACGTAAATCTCTTAAGCCAGGGCATGGCTAAGCTGTCGGGAAGAAAAAATCCCGGGGACCAGGTGGTCACAACCCTGGACGCGGGCCTTCAGCAGGCAGCTTATAATGCCCTGGGAGACAGAAAAGGGGCAGTGGTGGTCATGGAGCCGTCCACGGGGCGGATCCTGGCTATGGTTTCCAAACCTGGTTTTGACCCCAATATGGTGGAGGCGGACTGGGAGTCTCTGGTATCGTCGGACAGCACAGAGGCCAGGCTTTTAAACCGGGCCGCCCAGGGCCTCTATCCTCCGGGGTCGGTGTTTAAGATGGTGGCTGTCCTTGCCTATATCCGGCAGCATCCGGATGACTATGACCAGTTCCGGTTTGACTGCGACGGGTATTTTGAGCATGGGGACTACACCATCCAGTGTTATCACGGCAATGCCCACGGCAGCCAGGACTTGTCCCAGGCATTTGCCAACTCCTGCAACGGGGCCTTTGCCGCCATTGGCCTTGAGCTGGCCCCCGGCTTTCTCGAGGATACTGCCCAGAGCCTTTTGTTCGGCCAGGACCTTCCCGTGGATATGGCCTATACCCAGAGCCGGTTTTCCATGGGAGCGGAGGCGGAGGAATGGGAGATCCTTCAGACCTCCATCGGCCAGGGGCTGACCCAGGTGACTCCTCTCCACATTGCCCTCATAACGGCCGCTGTCGCCAATGGCGGCACTCTCATGAAGCCCTGCCTTTTAAGCTCTGTGGAAAACGCGGCAGGAGATGAGGTGAGGACCTTCCGGTCCGAGGCGTGGGGGCAGATGATGACCTTGCGGGAGGCTGAAATCCTGGGAGGCATGATGAGGCAGGTGGTGACAGAAGGGACCGGGTCTGCCCTGAGGGAGGCGGATTATACGGCAGCAGGCAAGACCGGATCCGCCCAGTTTGAGACAGGGAGGGAATCCCACGCCTGGTTCACCGGGTTCGCCCCGGCGGAGGATCCCCGGATCGCGGTGACGGTGATCGTGGAGGAAGGCGGTTCCGGGGGACAGACGGCAGCGCCTGTGGCCAAAAGCATTTTTGACGCGTATTTTTCCCCATCGGGCGGACGTCCGTGAACAGAAAAGGGTCTTGCATATCCCCCGAAAAAGAGTTATACTTACCTCAGTCTATGTTGACACACCATGAGCTGAGGCTGAGTTCTCGGCTCCGGGCAGGAGGAATTGCAATGATAGAGGCAACGAGCTGTGGAGGTGTGGTTATATTTCGAGGCAAGATTCTTGTATTGTATAAGAATTATAAGAACAAATACGAGGGTTGGGTTTTACCGAAAGGAACTGTGGAGGAGGGAGAGGAATATAAGGAGACGGCTCTCAGGGAAGTGAAGGAGGAGACAGGGGTGTCGGCCTCTATCATCAAGTACATCGGCAAGAGCCAGTATTCCTTTAACACGCCTCAGGATATGGTGGAGAAAGACGTCCACTGGTATCTCATGATGGCAGACAGCTACTACAGTAAACCACAACGCGAAGAGTTTTTCATGGATTCCGGATACTACAAGTTCTATGAGGCTTACCATCTGTTAAAGTTTTCCAACGAGAAGCAGATCCTGGAGAAGGCTTACAACGAGTATCTGGAGCTGAAGAAGAACAATCTTTGGGGCTCCAAAAAGTATTTTTAGACTGGATCGGGACAAAAGAGGATTGCCGCCGCCGGCTGATATGGCCGGGGGCGGCAGTTTTTTTATGCACAGGCCTGTGCAGTGGAAGGTTGCCGCTGAAGCGGCGTACAGGCCTGATTTGTCAACATCCGGAAATAGTGCATTTCGGCTTCCCATCCGGTCTCTTTTGTGGTACAATAAAGGTATCTGGAAAAGGGGAGGTGTTTATATGGCAACTTCAAGCATTACGAAAAATTTTGTTATTTCTGGTGAGAAGCAGGTAGAACTATTTGTCAATGCGATTGAGGAATCTGCCCAGAATCGTCCTGTCCGTACTCCTGTAGCGGCTAGGCAGATTAAAGGGGAAGCTGAACTGAGAAAATTCATGAAAGAATGGGAGAAAGCGAATGCTGATTAAAGATAAGTTTTTTTATATCAACATTCGTGATTATCTGGCATTAGGAAAGGATGATGAAGCCGGAGAGCCAATGCTTAATAGAGTGCTTTCCGGTTTTTCATGTCCGAAAAATCTGGATGTTGAAAGGTTTTTGAAAAAGAGTGCTATTGAATTTGCCAAAAAGAACCAGTCAGTTACATATCTTGTATTTTCGGTGGAAAGCAAGGAACTGTTAGGGTATTTTACGCTTGCATTGAAGCCTTTAACGGTCAGGGGAGAAATGGTAAGCAATACGACAAAAAGGAAGCTGTTGCGTATCAGCGAATTGGATGAAAAGTCAGATACTTATACGATGGCGGCTTATTTGATCGCTCAGATCGGGAAAAATTACACAAATGGCAGAGAAAAGAAAATTACAGGAAAAGAACTGATTGAGCTTGCATGGATGGTCATTGAAGAGGCACAGTATTTGCTTGGTGGCATGGTAACATTCCTGGAAGCAGAAAATGAGGAAAAGCTGTTATTCTTTTACCGGAACAACCACTTTTCAAAGTTTGATACCAGACAGACCGCATCAGGTATAGATGAACCGCATGAGCTGGTACAGCTTTTAAGGCTGCTTTGAGAGAAAATGTAATTGAAAGCCAAACTCTTTAACTAAAAAGTAATATTTGTGTAATAAATGTAAAAAACTGGACATAATCTATAGTATACACGGCTGATGCCGTGAAACCTGCGGCAGTACCAGGGCCGCGGAAAAGGAGGTTCCAGTTTTTTATGAAAAAGGACAAGATTGTAAAGATGGTGATGTCCGCGGCAGTTATGGTGTCCATGGCCGCTGTGCCGGCTTCGGCTGAGGGGGCCGGAGAGGACGGGGGGCCGGATGCCGGGGGACTCACAGATATAGGGGAAGAGGCGGTATCCCCTGAGGCGGCCGGGGCTGCCCAGAAGATCTTGGAGGATGTGGGGGAGACCTTTGAGAAGGTTATAAGAGAGCAGGCACAGGCAGAAGGCTACTGGGCTGAACGGTCCATAAGCGAGGGACCCGGGGCGGCCAGGTGGCAGAACCGGGAGACCGGGGAGACGGGGGAGTACGGCCCTCACTGTGTGGAGCTTGCGGGGGAACTCATTGAGGAGGAAGCGCCTCAGGCGGAGGAGCCTCAGGAGGCTGCGCTTTCCTACACAGAGGAGGATCTGTACATCTTGGCCCACGCCATCTGCGGGGAGGGCCAGTGCTATCCGGATGAGGAGCAGCTGTACATCGGCTCTGTGATCTTAAACCGCAGGAGCCATGGCGCGTACCCGGATTCTATAAAAGGGGTGGTGTTCCAGAAAGGCCAGTACGCCTGCACCTGGGATGGGAATTATTACAGGGAGCCCACGGAGGCAAACTGGAGGAACGCTAAGTGGCTCCTGGAAAACGGGAGCATCCTGCCCGGCAATGTGGTGTACCAGGCAGGGTTCCGCCAGGGAAACGGAGTGTATCTCCAGACCCGATATCATAAATATTGTTACCGCTCATAGCGGAGGAGGAAAGCTGTCGCGATGGTGTCGCGGCGGCTTTCTTTTTAATTGCACATGGGGCGGAAAGGAAATGTGGCCGCTTGCGCGGCCCCGCCCCAGCGCAGCGAGTAGGGAGAAAAACCTCCCCTACTCGATTGCACACGGGGCGGAAAGGAAATTTGTCATACCCAATATGACAAATGTAATAAAAAAAGAGAAAAAACAGTGACAATAGACAGATGTTTCTCACAAGAGGAACTGATACAATGACATCATCGAAAGGAAAAAGATACAACGAGGAGG
>CAMTAF010000215.1 GCA_947066955.1 uncultured Hungatella sp. | reverse complement strand
CCACAAAGTGGCACGCACAGCTACCAGAAAGCAATTTTCAAACACGCTCTAGAATGATCTCCATGGAGGGACATTGTCATGCGTGATGTAAAGGAACCAGAGGTCCGTAAAGCCGAGATCATGGATGCCGCCATCCGGCTGTTTACACGGAAAGGATACCTGAATACCACGACTCAGGATATCATTGACGAGGTAAACATATCCCGCGGGCTTTTATATTACCACTTTAAAAATAAAGAGGATATCCTGTACTGCGTCATCGAACGGTATTCCCAGCCGCTGCTTAAAAGGCTGGAGCATCTGGCCTATGAGGAAGAGAAGGGCGCGGAGGAAAAGCTCCGTTTGTTTATGGAGCATACCCTTGTAAGGGAGCAGGATGTGACCGCAGAAAATTCCGTGCTGCAGGCGGCTGCGGATCTGGACGAGAACCGCTACATGCTGGACCGGTTTTACCACAAGCTCTGCGGCAGTGTCGCGGAATATTTTGCCCATATCATAAAGCAGGGAAACCGGGAAGGCGTTTTCCATGTGGCATCTCCAGGGGAAACGGCCTCTTTTCTGATGACCGGCTATATTTTTGTGTCAAATGATGCCAGGCTCGCCTGCCAGAGCAGGGAACAGCTGCAAGGCTATCTGGATGCTTATAAGATACTGCTGGAGAGGGCGCTTGGAACAGTAAAGCCGCTTTTTTCTGAGAAGTGAACTGGGGTGTTCAGGGCTTCCTGAATTCCTCAGTAAAATTTTTCAATATGACTGACAAATTGTCAGTTTATAAATAAGAATAAAAGTTATGGGAAGATAGCTGCCTTGCAGAATAGGGTGAGGCAGCCGATTTTACCATTTAGACTGACAAATTGTCGGTAGAAAGGAGTTTTATCATGTTAGAAATCCAACATCTTACTAAGCTTTATCCAGGAGGGAAAAAGGCGGTGGACGATCTGTCCTTAAGCGTCAGGGCCGGGGAAATCTGTGGATTTATCGGGGCGAACGGGGCGGGGAAGACTTCAACTATAAAAGCGGTGGTTGGCATTCACGGTTTTGAACAGGGGGAGATCCTGATCCATGGAAAGTCGATCCGGACCCATCCCCTGGAGTGCAAAAGGCAGATGGCCTACATCCCGGACAATCCGGACCTTTATGAGCATCTGACCGGTTACCAGTACATCAATTTTATAGCGGATATCTACAGGGTTTCTTCCGAAGAACGCAGGAAACGGGTGGAGAGGTACGGGGAGCTTTTTGAGATGACCTCCAGCCTGGGAAATGTGATCACCTCCTATTCCCATGGGATGAAGCAGCGGACGGCCATTATCGCGGCTCTGGTCCATGCCCCATCCCTTCTGATCCTGGATGAGCCTTTCGTGGGCCTGGACCCGAAAGGGGCCTTCCGCTTAAAGCAGATTATGCAGGAACTGGTGGAAGCCGGGGGAGCCATCTTCTTTTCCACCCATGTCCTGGAGGTGGCGGAAAGGCTGTGCAGCCGGATCGCGATGATAAAAGGAGGGAGGCTGGTGGTAGCCGGAGATACGGATAGGGTGAAGGGGAATCATTCCCTGGAGTCGGTTTTTATGGAGGTGCAGGAGCATGAATAGGACATTCCTTTTACTGAAGACACAGGCGGTCAATGATTTCTCCCTGAATGAAATATTTGGCCAGCATGGAGGGAAGCAGGGCCCGGTTTTCATAACGGCTGCCGGGATATTCACACTGCTGTTATTCCTGGGCGGCTATAACGTGCTTACGGCAGCCGCTCTTGTATCCATGGGGCAGCAGGATATGATCCCTGCGTACATGGTGGCGGTATCCAGCTTTATTATCCTGGTGTTTACCCTGCTGCGGTCAAACGGAATCCTTTTTGGCAGCAGGGATTTTGAGATGCTGTGCGCGCTGCCTTTGGAGGCCGGGGAGATTATCAGCAGCAAGTTTGGGTTCCTGTACCTGATAAACCTGGCTTTCAGCGCACTTTTCATGGTTCCGGCGGGTGTGGTATGGCTGACCGGCACAAGGGGACATGGTGTGCCGTTCTTTTTCTATCTGGTCTCTGTGTTTTTTGTGCCGCTGATCCCCATGTGCGCCGCCTCAGCGGCAGGGTTTGTAATTACGCTCCTGTCCGCCGGTTCACGCAGGAAAAACCTGCTTTCCCTTGTTTTCTCTTTTGGCGCCCTGGGTCTTTTACTGGGGGCCGGGATCTACGGGATGTATGGCGATGTAAAAGAGGGGAGCCTGGGTACGGTTCTTGCGGGGCAGATTGGCAGGCTCTACCCCCTGTCCTCCTGGTTCCGCTATCCGCACAGGCTGTCCGTCCTCTGGAATGTGGTTTTCTGGCTTGTGTCCGTTCTTGCGTTTTGGGTATTTGTGAGGATTACGGCGGTCCATTATACCAGGCTCAATGCCATCCTCCTGCAAAACCATGCTTCGGCGGCAGGGAAAGCGGGCTTCATGAGGCGGTCTTCCTTTGCCGCCATGTACCGAAAGGAGCTTGGCCGTTACTTCGGCTCTTACCTCTATGTCCTGAATACCGGGCTGGGGGTTGTATGCCTTCTTGTGATCTGCGGCGCAATCTGCGTAATTCCGCCGGAGAAACTGGGGGGATATGCGGGGATAGAAGATGCCGTCTCCTTTTTCGGACAGTATGCGCCCCTCATTGTAGCTGCCATGCTCTCTTTAAGCTGTCCGGCGGCGTCATCAGTATCGCTGGAGGGAAAAAATATCTGGATTCTGCAGAGTGTTCCTTTACCCTTCCGGACATTTTTAAACAGCAAGATCGCTGTGACTCTGTCTCTTCATGCGGTGGGATACCTGACGGCGCTGCCGGTATTTATGCTGAGATTCCAGATGGATGGAGCCCGGCTGGCGGCGCTGATTGTTATTCCGGCAGTATATTCCATCTTTACGGCGGTGCAGGGTATCTGTATCAACTGCTGTTTCCCAAGGTTTGACTGGGATAATGAGATGGTGGTGATCAAGCAGAGCATGGCGGTCATCCTGTCCGGAGTGACAGGGATGCTGTGTGTCGCGGTCCCGGCCATCCTGCACTGGTTTTTCAGGCTGCCCTTGGGAATGGTACTGTGGGGATGGGCAGGTATTTTATTATGTGTGTCGGGTCTTCTGTATTGGAAAGCCTGTCAGACCAAAATCATTTAATTGGAGGTATGAATCATGAAGAAAAGTCTAATCAAAGACGTTGTGGTGTTTCTCATCCTGCTGGCAGCGGCGGCAGTCCTGTGTTATTTTCTCCCGGAGAAGGTCCCGGTCCACTTTAATGCGCAGGGTGAGGCGGACCTGGCCGTGAACAGGTGGTTCCTTATGCTGGCTGTGGTCATTCCCCATTCTGTGTACTGGCAGTTTTTCCGCGGCAATAAGAAAGGGGAGAAATGACATTATACAAGGAACTGTCAAGGAAAATCAAATTTGACATCCTGCGGGGGGATTATCCCCCGGGGAGCCGGCTGCCGTCCCTCCGGGTGCTGGCGGAGCGGGAAAAGTGTAACCAGGCCACGGTGAAACGGGCCATGCAGGTCCTTGGGCAGGAGCATCTGGTTTTTCCGAGACACACGGCAGGGATTTTTGTGACGGATGACCTGCTTCTGATACAAAGACTGCGGCATAAGGAGCAGGCCGATTTAACCAGGAAATTGTATGAAAGGCTTATGCCCCTTGGGTTTAGCAGGGGGGAAATTCTGATGATGATTCAGGAATGTGGTTATGGACGCCCGGTTTAAGGCGCTGTCAAATGAGACACGCAGGGAGATTCTGCTCCTGCTTGCGGAAGGGCCCATGGCAGCAGGGAGACTACAGGAAAGGTTTCCCATTACATTTGCGCCCTTATCCTATCACCTGTCGGTCTTAAAGCACAGCGGGCTTGTAACGGCAAAAAAGGAGGGGCAGTACAGGCTCTATGACCTCAACAGAGAAGCTCTTGAAGGCATGGTTTTATGGCTGTCCGGACTGGTGGAATGTCAACGTGGCGTCATCTATGGGAAAAGGGCAAAAAAAGTCGAGTACATCTCCCGGCATGATGTTATACTGCTAAGACCAGAGCGAAAGTCAGAAAGGAGAACTTCATGCCGGATCAGAACCATATCATCATAAAAGGCTTATGCCAGAACAATCTGAAAAACATTTCCTTAAAGATACCAAAAGAAAAGCTGGTTGTGTTTACCGGGGTCTCCGGTTCCGGAAAATCCAGCATCGTGTTTGACACCATTGCAGCGGAGAGCCAGCGCCAGATGAATGAGACCTACAGCGCTTATGTCCGGGTCAGGCTCCCGAAGTATGAGAAGCCAAAGGCGGAAAAAATCGAGAACCTCTCCCCCTCGGTCATCATCGACCAGACCCCCCTTGGAGGCAATGCCCGGTCTACGGTAGGGACCATCAGCGACATGTATTCCGCCCTGCGGCTGCTCTACTCCCGGATTGGGGAACCCTATGTGGGAACGCCCTCCTGCTTTTCCTTCAACAGTCCGGGGGGCA
>CAMTAF010000214.1 GCA_947066955.1 uncultured Hungatella sp. | reverse complement strand
GAACGGCACGTACTGGTGGTGTGAGAGGGGAGAGAAAATCTCCCCTACTTAATTGAGCATGACATCTCGGTGTATGAGGAAATCTTGGAGGATCTAAAGGAGAACTTAATCGGCCAGGGGCTGCCCCAGGTTTATTACTGCAACGCGGGGACCATCCTGGGGAGAGAGGATTTCCTGGCACTGAGGATGGTGTCCCATGAGATTTTTATTTTTGTGGATGACGATTTTCCGGATCATGAGTCTGTGCGCCACATTGACAGCGCTATGTATGCCTGTATCTATTTAGACAGCTTTGACGATGAGCCGGAGTACGCGGCCAGGCTTTTAAGGCACTGCCAGGAACACGGCTATGTTATCAACGGGGATTACATATGCGAGGTGCTGACGGAGTTCAATGTGTTTGACAGCCAGAAACGGTCCATGTTTCTGCGGCTTCAGGTTCCGTTAAAGTTTCGGTGAGAAGGAGGAGAAGACAAATGCCTATAGGATTGATATGCGGCTGCGGAGCCGTGTTCGCGGGGGGCCTTATAGGGGCCAGCTGCGGAAAATACATCAGCGAGGAGATGAAGGAGGTGCTCATGTCCGTGTTTGGCCTGTCCGCGGTGGGCAACGGGATCATGTCCCTGATCAAGGGGAATACCATGCCCCCTGTGATCCTTGCCCTGATCGTGGGAGTATTCCTGGGCCAGATGATGGAGTTGGAGAAGAGGGTGAAGAGCGGGCTGGGGACAGCTCTCAGAAAACTGCCTGTTTCCGCGGAAAAGATCAATATGGATGAGTATGTGACCATTGTGGCCATCTTCTGCGCCAGCGGATTCGGGATCTACGGTGTGCTGACAGAGGGGATGACAGGGGACCCGTCCATCCTGCTGTCCAAGTCCATCATGGACTTATTCACGGCTGTCCTGTTCGCGGGGACCATGGGAGCTGCGGTAAGCCTGATCGCGGTCCCGCAGCTGGTGATCTTCCTGGCCTTGTTTTTTCTGGCAAAATTGATTGTTCCCCTGACCACGCCGGAGCTTCTCAATGATTTTGTGGCCTGCGGCGGGATTCTCACCATAGCCGCAGGCCTGAGGGTCAGCAAGATCAAAGACTTCCCTCTGATCAACATGCTTCCCGCCCTGATTCTGGTGATGCCCTTCAGCGCGGTCTGGGGGATGATCTTTTAGTCAGGCTGATCAGTTTTTTTGTTGATTGACCTCTGCCATCTTCATGGCCCGGACCTTGAGGGGCAGCCCGAACAGTGTGATGAAGCCGTCGGCGTCGTGGTGGTCATATAAGTCTCCGGTGGTGAAGGAGGCCAGGGACTCGCTGTACAGGGAGTAGGGCGAGGTGGTGCCTGCCTTGATGATGTTGCCCTTGTAGAGCTTGAATTTCACTTCGCCGGTGACATACTCCTGGGTGGATTCCACGAAGGCCTGGACAGCCTCCCGCAGGGGAGTGAACCATTTTCCCTCATATACAATCTGGGCCATCTTGTTGCCCATGTCTTTTTTCACTTCCATGGTGGCCCGGTCTAAGACCAGCTCCTCCAGCTGCTGGTGGGCTTCCATCAGGATCGTTCCGCCGGGGGTCTCATAGACTCCCCGGGACTTCATGCCCACTACCCGGTTTTCTACGATGTCCACGATGCCGATGCCGTGTTTTCCCCCAAGCTCGTTTAATTTGCGGATAATGTCGGAGACTTTCATCTTCTCCCCGTTGACGCTCACAGGAATCCCTTTTTCAAAGGTCATGGTCACATACTCGCCTTTGTCGGGGGCCTTCTCCGGGGTGACGCCCAGAACCAGGAGATGGTCATAGTTGGGCTCGCTGGCAGGGTCCTCCAGCTCCAGCCCCTCATGGCTGATGTGCCACAGGTTGCGGTCGCGGCTGTAGCTTGAGTCGGCGGAGAAGGGAAGGTGGATGCCGTGCTGCTTGCAGTACTCGATCTCATCCTCCCGGGATTTCATGGTCCAGATGTCCGTCATGCGCCAGGGGGCGATGATCTTTAAGTCAGGAGCCAGGGCCTTGATGCCCAGCTCGAAGCGGATCTGGTCATTGCCCTTGCCTGTAGCTCCGTGGCAGATGGCGGAAGCCCCCTCTTTTCTGGCAACCTCCACCAGGCGCTTGGCGATGGCTGGGCGGGCCATAGAGGTGCCCAGGAGATATTTGTTCTCATATACAGCGTTGGCCTGGACACAGGGTACGATGTAATTGTCGCAGAAATCATCCACCAGGTCCTCGATATACAGCTTGGAAGCGCCGGAAAGTTTGGCCCTCTCCTCCAGCCCCTCCAGCTCGCTGCCCTGACCGCAGTCAATGCAGCAGCAGATCACTTCATAGTCAAAATGTTCCTTTAACCACGGTATAATGGCAGTGGTGTCAAGACCGCCTGAGTAAGCCAAGATTACTTTCTCTTTCATCCTTTATCATTCCTTCCTGAGATTAGTTTGTTGTTGTTCTGAATTTTGAAACATTCATAAATATACATCAATTTGCAAGAAATTGCAACCCATAAATTAACTTGTCTGCAGCAAACCGTTTGTGGTAAACCCACGGAAGGAGGTTTCCGGAGTCGAACTCATCTGTTGTGCGAATCTGGCGGATAAATTTCCAAATGGATAATTGAATTCTGACAGAAGCATTATAATTAATGATGCAAAAAAGTGATTGACAATATTGCTGCCTGGCCGTATAATCTGCTTATAGTATTAAATTTAATGCGATAAACAGAAACGGAGGCGCGGTGTGAATCAATATAGAATTTCATTATTTCCAGAAAGATCCAAAACAGAGGAGGTTTTCATTGAAGATTCCCTGGACACGGTTAAAAGTGTTGCGCAGATTTATAATCAGAACGCGCTAAAAGCAGCCAACAGAAAATGGATTCAGCTTGAGACGGTAACCATCGAGCAGGACACAATCCGGTTTGTTTTAGCAAGCGAAGCCTGGTTGGAATTCCCGACAAAAGCCATTCGGAGCTTCATTTCAATGCTTGCGAAATACGAGCCTTACCGTTCTCTGATAACTCCCAGCGGACGTTTATTTAAAGGGGATTCGGAGTTTATGGAAAATAAAGCCGCGGAGCAGGAACTGCTGGATGGGGAGGTGCTGATTGAGGTTATAAAATTGTTCTTTCCAAAAACGGAAGAAAGCAGAAAAAAAATTGAAAAAATCAGAGAAATTTTGAAGGGATAATCGTATGAACAAAGATTCTTTTTCGTTTGTTATATATATGATCCATGCGTGTGCTGAAACATGGCGTCGGAAACCATCAGGGGTATAAAGTACTTACGGAAATTCTCAGAGAAACGGAGCCTGAACTGTTCGATTTTGCTGCGAGAGAAGGGGGCATGGGTGTCCCATTTCTTGGGCGAAAAGATGAGAGAGATCAGAAAAAATAAAAAAAATGTTGCATAATATGCAAAATATATGTATAATTATAAATCAAGATTGTAAAAAAAGCCACTTTTCAAGAGTGCGAAAAACCACTATACTATACCGTTGTATGATATGACATTTGTGAGGAGAGACAATTATGATCAAGGCAGGGATTATCGGCTCTACCGGATACGCAGGGGGAGAGCTGGCGAGAATTTTGCTTCAGAGAGACGATGTGGAGATTAAATGGTATGGATCCAAAAGCTATGTGGATCAGAAATACGCGTCCGTTTACCAGAACATGTTCCAGATCGTGGACGACGTGTGCATGGAGGACAATGTGGAGAAGCTGGCGGGCCTGGTGGACGTGATCTTCACTGCCACGCCCCAGGGGCTTTGCGCTTCCCTGGTGAATGAGGAGCTTTTGTCAAAGGTTAAGGTCATCGACTTGAGCGCGGATTTCAGGATCAAGGACGTAGCGGTGTACGAGCAATGGTATAAGATTAAGCACCCGTCGCCTGAGTTTATAAAAGAAGCTGTGTACGGTCTTCCTGAGCTGAACCGGGAGAAGATCAAAAAGGCAAGGCTGGTAGCTAACCCGGGGTGCTATCCCACCTGCTCCACTTTAGCTATTTATCCCCTGGTAAAAGAGGGCCTGATCCGCCCGGATACCCTGATTATCGACGCTAAGTCCGGTGTGTCGGGAGCAGGCAGAGGGGCCAAAGTGGACAATCTGTACTGCGAGGTCAACGAGAGCTGCAAGGCCTACGGGGTGGCGAATCACAGACATACGCCGGAGATCGAGGAACAGCTGTCCTACGCGGCGGGAAAGCCGGTGACATTGAATTTCACCCCCCATCTGATTCCCATGAACAGAGGAATCCTGGTCACAGCTTACGCTTCCCTCGTCAAAGACACCACTTATGAGGAGATAAAGGCTGTCTATGATCAATACTATAACAAAGAGCAGTTTGTCCGGGTCCTGGAAAAGGACGTGTGCCCCCAGACCAGATGGGTGGAAGGCAGCAACTTTGTGGATGTGAATTTCAAGATCGATGAGAGGACAGGGCGGATCATCATTATGGGCGCCATGGACAACATGGTCAAAGGAGCCGCCGGGC
>CAMTAF010000213.1 GCA_947066955.1 uncultured Hungatella sp. | reverse complement strand
TTTTAAGGTATCGGCACGCGCCGCATTCGCGTCACCTGCCAGTACGTGGGAAGGCATCCTAAGAAACGCTTGCGCGTTTGCCTTCCTCCTGAATATTTTTTGTATATTTTGTATACAAATGATAAGAAAATTATACACCCTCACCGCCAGGACCGCAATATGCACTTTCCCCAAATTATAGATATTTTTTTGGCACTCTTGACAAAACGATCCTTATCCATTATACTGAAATCGTCTTCAGGCAGAAATCTCTTTTTTGCCTGTTCATGTGGTTTCTTGTCTCTCAGGTGATTGTTCATCGCGGATTCAAGCAAAAAGATATATTTTGAAAGGTTTGGTGATGTCTATGAATGTAACATAATATCCGAAGGCTTATAAACAATAGCCATATATGCCGCGGTAACGTATACTGAGAAAGAAATTGTATAGGACATTTTATAGTCAGGAGGTCGTTGCCATGTCTGTATATATGGAGGAAAACGAGGTAATTAAGAAAAATATGGCGTTAGCACAAGAGAAAATCTATACTGTAGAAGACTTAGAAGCATTTCCGGAAGATGTGCGGGCGGAACTCATCGACGGACAATTATTTTATATGGCAACCCCAAGTCCAACCCATCAAAGGCTTCTCATGTTTCTGTCCGCCTCCATCTGGAACCATATCAGATCCCATAAAGGCAAATGCCAGGTTTTCCCGGCCCCTCTGGCAGTATATCTGAATCAGGACAATCTTACCTATCTGGAACCAGATGTGATCGTTGTGTGCGACCCTGACAAAATGAACCAAAAGGGCTGCCATGGCGCTCCTGATTTTATAGCAGAGATCATATCTCCCAGCAGCCAAACCCGGGACTATCTGCTGAAATTAATCAAGTATCAGAATGCCGGGGTGAAAGAATACTGGATACTGGATACACAAAAACAAACCATACATGTGTATGACTTTGCGGACAAAAAGAAAGGCACCTATGGATTTCGTGACCGCATAAAGATGAAAACTCTGGAGGGTCTGGAAATAGATTTTTCTGAATTTCCCCTTACCTGATCCCCTACTCGCCGCGCCGGGCCCCAGCCAGCTTTTGCTGGCAAATTTCCTCTTGGGGCCCGTGCGTATAAAAAGAACTCCCGGAATCGCCTCCAGGAGTTTCCAAAACGTGCGCGAGAGGATTCGAACCCCCGACACCTTGGTCCGTAGCCAAGTGCTCTATCCAGCTGAGCTACGCACACGTATGACTGCTGCAAGAGACTTATCATCTCTGCAACAGTCAATATTGTACATCACTTTTCTGTATTTGTCAACACCTTTTTAGTGCTCAACCCACACATTATTGAACGGAGTACATATCAGAATACGTCCGTCCGCCCTCTGCACGGTATCATGAACCTTGGGAGAGACTCCCCAGTTTCTCGCCTCATAGGCAAAATAGATTCCTGTGTGGTCGTTCATGATGATCTCCATGGCCTTGTCATACAGTTCAATACGCTTCTCCCTGTCCGTCTCCTTAAAGGCATCATAGAGATACCCGTCTACCTCTTCATTGTCATATCCGCCTGCGTTGGAGGTAGCGCTGAGGGTCTTTCTGGAGAACAGCTTCTCCAAATAGCTGTAGGGATCCAGGGTGCCGCTCCAGGAAAACGCGTACATATTGATATTTTCATTTTTATAACCTTCTGTCACCGTGGCCAGGATCTCCGCGAAGGCTCCTGAGTGGATATTCAGAGTGATCCCCACCTCACCCAGATAATACTGGATCAGCTGCGCAATCCTCTCTCTGGTGCTGGTGTTGGGGATATAGATGTTAAGCGTCATACCATTCTCATATCCCGCTTCTTTCAAAAGAGCTTTTGCCCCTTCCGGGTCATAGGCAGGCACAAGATCATTGTAGGCTTCGTTGTATCCCCATGACAGGTTTGTAAGAGGCTGATAAGCCCTCACTGCCTCGCCGTACTGGTACACATTCTGGATGACCGCATCAATATCAATAGCTTTGATGATGGCTTCCCTGACCTTGGGGTCTGCCGTAGGTCCTGTCTGCATGTTGAATCTGGCAAATGAGGTTCCGGTGGTAGGCTTCTGAATCAGCATCCCGGCGTCCGCTGCCTTCTGAATCGCCTCTGCCTGCAGATACTCGGCAATCTGCACCTCCCCTGTGATCAGAGCGTTGACAGCCTGATTTCCGTCAGTGACAACCCGGAAGACCACTTCGTCAAGATTGGCTTTCTCGCCCCAGTAATCCTCATTGCGCTTTATAATAACACTCTCATCAAGAGTCATGCTGTCCAGGACAAAGGGGCCGCTGCCGATAAGGTGATCCGCGAAGTTCTCACCCCAGCCTTCTACTTCCTCCTTGGGAAGGATCACATTTCCCGGATCCGCAAGCTGCTCCAGGAAGGGCCCGCAGGCTTCCTTTAAATAAATATCAAACTCTGTGTCAGACACTACTTCCACATGGTCGAAAAATTCCCGGCAGATGCGGTCCGTGCTGCACTCTGCGGCAATTCTCTCCAGAGAAAATTTTACATCATCAGACACCACCTGGCGCCCATCCTGATACTGGCCTTTCTGGAAATAAATATCATCTCTCAGGACAAAATGGTAGACCAGACCGTCGTCACTTACAGACCAGTCCTTTGCCAAAACAGGGATCAGGTCCGTGTACTCTTCATTGTAGGTCAAAAGAGGCTCCGCTACCTGGGAAATAATGCTGGCCTCGTAAGCCTGGGTATAATCCTTTGGATCCAGAAGCGGGGTATAGTTGGGGATCGCGATGGTCAGGGTTCCCCCTGGCTGCACTTCCAAATTAGTCTCGTCCGCCCCGGCTGCCGCCCCTGAAGTCTCTCCTCCTGCATTCCCTGCCGCCTGGCTCTGGGCGCCTGTTGTGGCGGAATCCGCGCCGCTCTGGCCGCCGCAGCCTCCTAAAGCCGCCACAGTCATACACGCGGCTGTCAAAACCGCCGCTATTTGTCTTTTCTTCATTGATTAGAATCCTCCCATTTCATAAATATATGTCATACCTTGTGGCTGGATGACCGTCTACAAATCGCAGATCACCTGCTGGATCTCTGTGGGGTAATATGTGATCTTCTCGATGCCTGTCTCTGTCACCAGCACGGTATCCGAAAGTCGGAAACCGCCCAGGCCCTTCACATACAATCCCGGCTCCACGCTGAACACCATGCCCGGCTCAATCACCGTGTCGTCGCTTCGGTCAAAGAAAGGCAGCTCATGGCCCGCAAAGCCAAGAGAATGACCGGTGTGGTGACGCCAATACTCCATGAGGCCGTTTTCCTTATAATATCTTAACACAGCTTTATCTACATCGGAACAGGGAATTCCCGGCCGGATGGTCTCATAAGCCACCTTCTGGATCTCCAGGGCGTGGCTGTAGAACTTAGCCTGCTCTTTACTTGGCTCTCCCACAAACATCACCCTCTCCAGCTCGCTGTTATAGCCCAGCAATGCTGCCGAGGCCCCTGTCACCAGGGTATCACCCTTGCGGAACGTGGCATTGGTAGTCAGGGCGTGGGGCAAAAACGAATTGGGTCCGATCTGCCCCCGATAGCCCGCATGAGCGTTAGCCCCTCCCGCAGGCTTAAAATCAGGTCCAAGGGTTTTCAGCATAACCTGGGTAGCCTCATTGGAAGCGCGGTTGACCACATCCAACTCCTTTAACCCTGCCTTTGTATATTCCTGCAGCAAGGCATGGGCCAGATTGCCCCATCGGGCGCTCTCCCTGATCACCATCTGGTCAAATGGGCTTTTGATGATCTTCAGTTCCTCAACAAGAGTGGGAAACAGCCTGAGGTCCATATCCGTGCACAGAGAGCTGAGCTTCGGCCCCCGATAGCCCCAGTAAGCCCCGTATCCGTCACTGTCTGCCGCCACGGTGTCATGAGCCAGCCCCATGCTCTCCAACAGCTCTGCCAGATACATCATAGGATGCTTTTCCGTGGGATATTCCGGGTAATATTCAATTCTCCCCACATTCTTAGCCACTTCCCAGGCATGTTCCAGCTCCAGCCTGGGAACCAGGAGCGCCGCCTCGCCGCTCTCCTTCAGGATCAATGCCATGGGACGTTCCGTGGGAATCAGGGCTCCTCCGGTCAGGTAAAGCAAAGCGCCGGACGAAAAGCAGACCATGGCCTTACAGCCCTGGGACGTTATCTTTCTCATCACTTTATCCCGCCGGCTGTTTATCTCTGAAACCGGAATATCAGTAAGATTCCACTGCGTAATGTTATGCATATCCTTCTCCTTTCCTTTCGAAACTTCAGGGGAGGTCTTTCCCCTGCTCACCGCGCCGGGCCCCGGCCGGCTTTGCTGGCAAAACTCCTCTCAGGGCCCTTGTGCATAAAAAAACGTTCTCCGCCTCTATATGCAGAAAACGTCGTTGTTTTTAGAACTATAACACTGTATTGACGTAAAGTCAAGAAAAAAAATAAAAAAGCCTTGACAACTCAAGGCTTTTTGAGTGCCGCAGACCGGAATCGAACCGGTACGGGAGATTAGTCCCGCAGGATTTTAAGT
>CAMTAF010000212.1 GCA_947066955.1 uncultured Hungatella sp. | reverse complement strand
CAAAGGGGAGGGGGGAAGTGCACCCATCCGACTCCCCAGATAAAGTTACACTATCGCATCTTATTGTATATATTGTCGAAATTACCAAGCTATGCTATACTCTTCCTGTTACCGCCCCGATACTGGCAACAGGAAGGGGGTGTGTCTATGGAATTGCTGCAACCTTTTGCTATCTCCGTATTGGCCAGCGTAGTCGCCTACTACCTGTGCAAGTGGCTTGACGGGGACGAATAGTCGGTAACCAAACCCGACGGTTGACTTCTCCGTAAAAGAAGAAGAGCCCCCGATTGTACTGGCATACATTCGGGGGCTCGTTCTTCTCGTGCCTATGGATAATACTACAACCTTTACTTGCCTATTGGCATTATAGCATATGCAAAGCGGCTTTGCAATATGCCCCCGAAAATTCAGTTGAATTTTTCTATTACGGCCAGAGATGGCTCAAACATGATCGTATAGCCGTCTATCTCTGCCATAATTCCATATTTTTCTTTGTAATAGTCTAAAGCGTCCTGGAGAAACTCCTCTGTTACTCCCAAACATTCGGCAAGTTCGTAACGGTTCTGGCATCGAGAACGGTATCCTTGGATAATACCAGATAAGCCGATCAGGTGGTCATAGGCCCAGAGCCTACCAGCACGTTCTTGCTTACGATTGGATATATTAGACTGATCTAATATATTTCCAACAGCTGTATAGTGATGACCAAGTTCCTCAGCTAGAATACAGACTTTTTCATTGGAAGATAGTCTTCTATCTATAGCAATATTTCCATCAATGTATAGTCCTTTTAATCCTTGTATCTTTGACAAATCCAATTCGATTATGTTTAAGCTATTATATTGAATTTGCAAATCCTCGTAAGTCAAATAATCACCCCTTTGGACGTGCTGCTATAAGTAGTTTTTTATACTCTTCAATTTTCTCTAATTCCTCTAGCGTAAAATTATCTCCATCTTTATGAGCAGCTACAGTATTTTCATGCATATTTGGAATATGATATACAGTTCCATAGCTTATACCTGTTCTAGTTCCATATTTTTGTACAAGAAGTTCTTTTAAGTCGGTTTCCAAATCTTGATTAATAGTCGAATTCCCTAGTAGCATTGAGACATATACATCAAAAGGCACATGATTTAAATCAAAATTATTTTCCATGACACTACGCGAAAAGAGACATTTAAAAATCTCAATTTGGGCGTCTAATCTTTGATTTAGGGGTAATGAGGTATTTTGAGAAATTTTTCTATTTTCAGTTTTTGTTTTTTCACACTCTGGATAATAGCAGTATAATTGACCAAATTTATCAACGGCTCTTTTCCAAGCTTCATGTTGATGTCTATGTTCCTCTACATCGTTAGGATAAGATGAATCATACATTAATCCACAATCTTTGCATGTAATTAGGCCATTATCACTATTAGAAAAATATTCTATGGGTACACCAAAATAATCAGCTATTTTTTTTAGTTTATCTTGTTTTGGGACACTTCTTCCAGATTTCCAGTCAGAGAATGTGGATTTCCCAATTCCTGTAGCCTCTGCAACTCTAGCATCCTTTACCCCTCTTGAATCTCGTAAATTACAATATATTTCGTACATAGTCACCTCTCATAAAGAAAAGTTTTAAAACCCGTACAAAAAACATTGACAAGTTATGAAATCCGTGCTATTATAATGATGAAGTTCGGAAATCATAACAAATCATATGTTTTAGTTTATAATTGTCTCGGTAACTATATTATAACTGATTTCCGAACTAAAATCAAGAAAAAGTTCGGAAAGGAGGAAAAATATTTCATGTATGAAAAATACACTGCTTTACGTGATGAAAAAGGAGTAACAGATTACAGAGTTGCTTCTGAGACGGGAATTACAAAATCTACCTTCACAGACTGGAAAAACGGTCGTAGCAAACCTAAGACTGACAAGTTGGCCGCATTGGCCAAGTATTTCGAGGTACCGATTGAGTATTTTCTTAATGGAGACAGAGGAGCTTAGTGAAAGAGGTGACCTGATACGGCAGCAGAGCAGTATGGGACATTGACAAGAGAATAGGAGGTGAGGAGAGACGGATAAACAGACTTTAAAAGAAGTGGATAATACGATTAGCGATCCATATGATTCGAGTTGTATATTTATATCTAAGAAACGGTGGGAGGCCTTGGAAAAGAAAGTGGCTGACCTTGAAAGGAAAGTTCAAGAACAGTCACTTGAAAAAATAGTTACTGAATTGGAGACATAGATAAATCAAACTAGTTTTACAGCTTCTCATACTCTTGTTACAACAGAAACCTTAGAAGCAAACTGAATTATTTGATTGGCTAGTTTATCAGTTCCAGATTTATAGGAGGAAGGTGGAAATAAAGTGGAATACCCAAAACCAGTTATGAGAATCACGGATTTAGAAAAGATGGGATTCCCCAAAGAATATTTAATGTATGCCTATAGGAGTTTAGGCCAGAATTTTGCTAGTAAAGTTAATCCTACTAAGAAAAACAGCGCTATATTTTTTGATACAGCTGGTTTTGAGGCTTGGAGATTAAAAGATATAAAGGGACAAGTAAGAGCTATGCCGAGAGGAAGATAAATGATGAGAAAGTATAAGGTGATCCCCCTCCCCCAGCTCCGCCGCATGTACCGGAGCCGCAGGGAGGCCAAGCGGATCCTGGCGGAACTTTCCATGGATCTGGTGTTCGCAGCCATTTACGGCCTGACTATCGGGCTGATGGTTATGGGGCTGTGGTTCGAGTTTTGAGGAAACAAGGGAACAGAGAGGCAGAAAGGACGGTAGCAGATATGACACTGAGAAAAATTTTTGATTTGGGCTTGGTTAATGATGATACGGAAGTGTGGATCCGTGATTCAGATCTTAATGTCCTGGCACATGGGAACTGGTATCAAGATGACATCTTAGAATACCTGGATCGTGAGCTTGAGGACTTCACCTGGCAGGATGATGGTAATTTCTACATTGGCGTGAAGTAGGGAGGGCAGGTTATGAAAGCATTGACTTATGAGGAATTCATTGCTCTGGCGAAAGAGAACTACACCAAAGGCGGAGATGTCGCGGTGGAGTGCTGGGAGAAATACCAGTTTGAGGATTATGTCAAACTGTTTGGGCCCGTGACAGAAGCCAGAGCCATCCAGATGTTCAGGCAGTGGAGGAGCGAGGAGAAAGAGCTGGAAGCGGTGATGTTCGGTGGAATCTGGTAGAAGATTGAGAGGGAGTGAGAGATTGAAGGGACTGACAAAGAACGAGGCCCTGGAGATTGAGAACCAGGTGCTGAGGGAATCCTTAGAGATCGTCAGAAGAGCACGGGACAGGCTGAGCTCCTCCCAGGACAGCGAGATATCAGTGGCGAGATGCTTAGGCAGCCTTGACGCGGCTGTCAACTATGAGGACTGCCTGGAGAGGGAATTGAGGAGGGCAGCGGCCCGGAAAAAGACCGCCTCCAAATGACGAAAACCATAAACAGGGCTTTAAAAAGGGGGTGAGAAGAATGCCCATTAAAGGAGCGAGAACCATCGCGGAGTACGCAATCCGCAGATGGATGATCTGTCAGGGATTCGCGATGGAGTTTTTTGACATTGCCATAGACGGCAACAAGGCGACCGTGACAGACCGCAACAAGGAGTCCCTGGTCCTGGTCTACGACACCGACAGCAGGAGCGTGTACGTAAAGGGATAGAAAGCAAAACCCCAGGGATCAGGGCCCCTGGGGAAAAGCGAAAAAAAAATAGTGTACCCCCATTGTAACATGGGGAGAAAGGAAGGTCAAGATGGTATATGCAACATTCAGGACGGATCCTCGGGACGAGGGGCCTGACGTTACGAATCTGGGGCCCTGTGAGTTGGTTACTTTCATTGGAGTTTCCGGGAACGAGGGTGGGGACAACTACCGGTGCGAAGCTTACGTGTTGGGCGGAGAGGGGCTGGAGCTGGAAAGCACGGCGAGAGGGATTGCCGCGGGGGCGGTCAGGATCTTGATGAGCCTGGCGGGGGATTGTGAGGCGTGGCAGTCCCTGATCCTGGCGGAGTATATGAAGGGGCTCTCTATGGCAGCATCAAAGTTCGTGGACCAGGAGGTCTTTGACAAGGCAATGGATATTTTGGAGGAGGAGAAAGATGGTACATGCAGTGATCCGGATCGATACTAAAGACGGAGAGTCCAGGACAAGAGAGATTGGCCCCTGTGACCTGGTGGTCTTTATGGGGGCCTCCCAGATGGAGCAGGGGATCAAGACGCAGGCCGGAGCAATTGGAGGGAATGGGATGGGCGTAGGGGAGATGGTGTTTTCCCTGGCCAATTCAACGGCGGACGTGCTGTTGGAAGTATGCGGGGATTCTCGGGATATGCAGGCATCTATCCTGAAAGCCTATATGGACAGTTTTCTTTGCGCCGCAACAGAGAAGGCGGGGACGTCGGTCATGGA
Source organism: uncultured Hungatella sp. (assembly GCA_947066955.1). Classification (GTDB taxonomy): domain Bacteria; phylum Bacillota; class Clostridia; order Lachnospirales; family Lachnospiraceae; genus UBA3402. The sequence continues at coordinate 93 of CAMTAF010000212.1, read as the reverse complement.
CAAGGTGGCCAAAGAGATTAATAAGGATTGTTAGGAAGGATGAGAGGAGAAAAATCAATGGGAGAGATCACAATCAGCACAAAAGAATACAAG
>CAMTAF010000211.1 GCA_947066955.1 uncultured Hungatella sp. | reverse complement strand
GAATGCTGGAACTTGGGGGGCTTGCCTACTGGCCGGAGGGTGCTGCCGTAGCGCTGTTTTTCCGTGACAATGTGGAGCGGACCGTGGTTCCGGTCTATACGCTGGGAAAGGTTCTGGACGATGTCCGGATATTTGAAGAGTATGAGGGCGGCATTAAGATAACACGTTTAAGTATAAACTGATGAACCAATTGAGACTTCTTTTGAGGTCTCAATTTTGTTATGGTAATACCATAAAGGAAAACCCGAAGGGATATCAATAAGGCCATATGGCGAAAACATAAGAAAGGAAAATGTATCATGAAGAAAGCAGCAGTACTTTTGATGTGCATGGCTCTTGCTTCGGCGGCTGCCGGCTGTAGCGGGTCAGGAGAAAGGAACACACCGAACGCGGCAGCCGTACAGGCACAGATGACAGAAGGAAGAGAAAGTGCCGGGGACGAATTGACTGTATCAGGTAACAGCCGGGACGCAGAAACCGCACTTCAAAATACAGACCGTGTACAAAATGGGAAAGATTTGGAAAGTGGTGATTCATCAGGGGAGTCCGGTGTACTGATCGTGTATTTTTCCGTTCCTGAAGATGTGGACATATCGGGAGTGGATGCGGTGGCCGGAGCAAGTATTGTAGTACGTGACGGGGAAAAAATGGGCAATACGGAGTACGTGGCAGAACTGATCCGGGAAACCATAGGAGGTGATATGTTCCGTATCGAGACCGTGGACGGCTATCCCCTGGATCATGACCCGCTGGTGGATCAGGCGGCTGACGAGCAGGACGAAGACGCCCGGCCCCAGCTTGCCTCGCATATAGAGAATTTAGACCAGTACGAAACCATTCTGCTGGGCTATCCTAACTGGTGGGGAGACTTGCCGATGCCCCTGTATTCTTTCCTGGAGGAATATGATTTCGGAGGCAAGACCGTGATTCCTTTTGTCACCCATGGGGGAAGCGGAGCGTCCCGAACCATTGACACCATCTCAGAGCTGGAGCCGGAAGCACAGATTTATGAGGATGCGCTGGTGATCTCCAGAAATGATGTGGCAGACAGCGCGAAAACAGTGACAGACTGGGCAAAGGGTCTGGCATTGCAGGAAAGATCGCAGGAAGCCTTGCTCCAGGAGACTGCGGTTTTGGAAACAGCAGCAGCTTCTTCCGCAGAACTTCCCTTTCCTTTAGGGCAGAGGATCGAATCGGATTCCTTTACAGGGAATGCCTATATCGAGATGATGATCGCCAATGATGAAACCTACCATTTCCCTCAGACCAACCACCTCACCTTTGAGCCGGGAGCCAGAAGCAGCTGGCACAGCCACGGGGGAATGGTGCTTCTGATTACGGGAGGCAAAGGGTTCTATCAGGAAGAAGGGAAACCGGCCCAGATCTTAAGGCCGGGAGACGTGGTGGATATTGAGCCGGGAGTGAAACACTGGCATGGGGCAGCGCCCGACAGCTGGTTTTCCCAGATCGTGATTTTTGATTCCCATTATGTGCCGGAGGAGGGAGCGGCGCCTTTGGAGGAGCCGGTTACGGATGAACAGTATAACAATCTGGAGACTCAGGAATATACAGGACGCAGGGTGAAACCAGACGATATGCTTATGTTTCAGCGAGCAGAACAGGCGGCAGCATTTGACACGTTCAGCGGCCTGGCTTATGTGTCATCTTTAATCGGAGCGGATAATGCCGCGGGAGCGCCGGATCTTCATTATGTGGTTTTTGAACCTGGGGTGATTAATAACTGGCATACCCATGAGGGCGGCCAGATCCTTATTGCCACTGACGGAATCGGCTATCATCAGATGGAGGGGGAGCCTGTGCAGGTTCTCTATCCGGGGGATGTGGCCTTGTGCCCGCCGGGAGTGAAACACTGGCATGGCGGCAGCGCAGACGCCAGCTTTGGGCATATTGCGGTAAATACCAATCCGGAACTGGCAGGCCTTACATGGTTTGACCGGATTACGGAAGAGGAATATGCGGCGCTTCCTGCAGAAAAAGACGTGGAATCAGATGATTAAACTTTGAAAAGAAAAACTGATGGAAGAATAGGAAACCGAAAGAAGGTGTGATATGGTGTGGCAGGCATGGATGTTTGGTCTGACACTCTTGACATTGACAGGATGTGTTGGCGCCTATGGGGGAGATGATGCCGCAAAAGAGGCAAAAAGTGAGATTTCAGTAGAAATGACAGAGAAAACGGAAACAGGGGCAGGGAAACATATACCGGAAACAGAGAGAATGGAGGAAGGCGGGGAGTTGGGAGAGCGAGACAGCAGCTATGTAACGGAAGGTACGGAAAATTACCGTGATTTTGTGGTGGACAGCGTACTGCATTCCCATGAACTGGGCGATATCCATTACTGCGTTTTTATTCCTGACGGATATGACGGCGGCAAGGCATACAGCCTTTACATTACCCTTCCCGGCTATCAGGGGCTTTACTTTCAGGGAGCTGCCATGAACCTTCGGACAGAGGAATTTGGGTTTGAAGCACAAAATTACCGGAAAGATATGATCATCCTTGCGCCGCAGCTGGAGGATTGGGGTGAAACATCTGCCAGAAAAACGATTGCGCTGACCGAGTATTTTCTGGAACACTACAATGTTCAAAGGGAACAGGTCTATATTAGCGGGTATTCCGGCGGCGGAGAAACCCTTTCCCTGGTGCTTGACAGGCGCCCGGAACTTTATACGGCAGCGCTGATGTGCAGCTCCCGGTGGGACGGAGGATACCAGACAATTGCAGGGGCCAAAACTCCGGTATACTTTGTGACCGGGGAATCGGACGAATATTATGGATCGGAACCATTTGACAGGGCATATAGGGAGATACGCAGTCTTTATGAAGCAGAAGGGCTTTCGGAAACAGAAATAGACCGTTTCGTGGTGCTGGATATAAAACCTGGGGCTTACTTTACAGACAAAGGCATGAAAAATCAGCATGGCGGAGGCGCAGGACTGTTTAGCAGAGACAGCGATATCATGGGATGGCTCTTTGGCGAACATGAATCATAGGGCAGAGAGGAAGGTTAGAATCATGAGAAAGAGAAAACAAATACTTGCGGCTGCACTGGCCGGGGCCATGGCTTTTAGCCTGACGGCCTGTGGCAAAACCAATACTGCCGCAGGACAGACGGAAAGTATACAGCAGACGGAAAGCAGAGGGCAGGCAGAACCTACAGAAGAAACTGCCGATGAAGCAAATACGGCTTCAGAAGAAAATGAAAACGGGGGGACTGTGGTGCAGACTACGGCTGGTCTGGTACAGGGAACCGATGAGGATGGTATCTCCCGGTATCTTGGTATTCCCTATGCCCAGGCGGAGGAACGATTTGTCCCTGCGGCGGAGGTGACAGCCTGGGAAGGGATACGTATAGCAGATTCCTATGGCCCCATCTCTCCCCAGGGAGCAATTTCCGGTCTGGGGCAGGCAGGAAATCAGGACGGCACAGACAATAACAGCCAGAATCTGAATATCTGGACGCCCGGTGTAAATGACGGAGAAAAACGCCCGGTCATGGTATGGCTTCACGGCGGCGGTTTTTCCACCGGTTCTGCCAATGAGGAGGGATATGACGGTGAAAATTTAAGCCGCAGCGGGGACGTGGTGGTGGTTTCGGTGAACCATCGGCTCAATGTGTTCGGCTACCTGGACCTGTCTGCCTATGGGGAGAAATATAAGGATTCCGCCAATGTAGGAATCCGGGATATCGTGGACTCCCTGGAATGGATTCAGGATAATATCGAGGCGTTTGGAGGTGATCCTGACAATGTAACCGTATTTGGACAGTCGGGCGGCGGCGCAAAGGTTCTGGCTCTGATGACTTCTCCCTATGCGGAAGGACTGTTCCATAAGGGGATTGTTCAGAGCGGCGCTACGGAGACCATGGGAGTTATTTTCAACAGCCAGGAGGCCAGTACAAGGCTGACCGAACATATCCTTAAAAGACTGGATATTACGGAGGATAATATTGAAGATATTCAGACGGTTCCCGTAGAGGAGTTGGAAACAGCGGCCATGGAGGCCCTCCAGGAAACAGGGGAAGAGCTGAAACTTCCGGCAGCCCTGGGCGGCGGCTATTCTATGGACTGGGAACCAGTGGTGGATGGAGATTTCCTTCCCACAAACCCGGTGACAGAGGATTCCTTTGCGGAGGCGGGAGCGGATATACCACTTTTAATCGGCAGCAATTTAAACGAATGGAGCGGTTTTTTTGAGACGGCTCCTATAGAGCCTACAAAAGAACTGGAGACGGCACTCCGCGAAGCGTACCCGGATAAGACGGAACTGACAGCGGAACAGGTAGATACCACAACCATTCGTCTGCCGCTTTTAAAGATTATGTCCCACAAGGCAGATCAGAAGGCGGCTCCGGTCTATGCTTATGTGTTTACCTACGGCAATTCCTACCATGGAGCCGAGATTCCTTATGTGTTTCAACGTGTAAGCGGCAGCGGGGAAGAGCAGGAGCTGGCAGAGCAGGTAAGCCAGGCATGGATAAACTTTGCCAGGACAGGGAGACCAGGGGCAG
>CAMTAF010000210.1 GCA_947066955.1 uncultured Hungatella sp. | reverse complement strand
TGTTTTCCCATTTGATAAAAGCTTTATTTCAACTAACTTTGGAAAGATTCAAAAAGTCCTTGACATTTTCGGAAGAAGCGTGCATAATAAAATAACAGTCAGCACAATTCATAAGTGCTCAAGCATATTACTCAGTTACTCAGGTTATACCGCTCATTTCGAGCAGAGATTCCGAAGAGGTTACAAAGGAAGACAGGAGGTGGAGTGTCTATATTTTTAAAAACAGGGCTTTTGACAGCCGTGCTGTTGGGAGGCGCCTGGTATGATGTGAGGGAGCAGAGGATCCCCAACTGGTGGTGCGCCTGCGGATGTGTCTGCGGCCTGTGGCTTGCATGGCATCTGGCTCCGGAGGGAGAGGGCCCTTGGCAGGCGGTTCTCTACATGGTCAGGCTTTTGGCAGTGACCGCCATATGGTTCCCCCTGTTCCGTCTCCGGATGATAGGGGCCGGGGATGTGAAGCTGATGGCGCTGACAGCCGGCTATCTGGGTTTTCCGGCCAGCGCAGGCGTCATCTTATACGGATTTTTCATTGGAGCCGTTCTGGCTTTTCTGAAAATGCTGGTATATAAGAATCTATACCAGCGTCTGAGTTATTTTTTCGCCTACATCAGGCGGTTGTTCCGAACTGGAGAGGCGGTGCCTTACTATCAGGCATCGAGAGATGGAAAAGAGGCAGTGATCCCCCTGGGCCTGTGCCTTTTGGGAGGATGCGTGCTGTACGCGGTCAGAGGAATCCTGTGCTGACTGATATGAGACCGCGGCACACAAGAATCCGGCCGGCCCCAGGGCAGGGTCACAGCCATGGAAAGGAGATCGGATGGATAAAATTATGGCAGTCTATGATGTAGATGCCAGCTATGCCCAGAGGTTTGCCGATGTGGTGAATCAAAAAGAGAAGGCGCCGTTTACGGTGGTGCCCTTTACTTCATTAGAAGCGTTGAAAAGATATGCGGAGCATCACCCCATAGAGATCCTGCTGGTGAGCAGCGGGGTTCCCTCAAAGACGGCAGAGGAGGTGGGAGCCAAAGCAGTGGTGGCGCTGGTGGAAGGGGAAGTGGTACCTGTGTCGGAGGAGCATCCCAGCGTCTACAAGTACCAGTCCACAGACAGCGTAATACGGGAGGTTATGGCCTACTACTGCGAGAAGCCTCAGCCCCTGTTGGTGGCAGTGGGAAAGAGGGCCAAGGTTATCGGTATTTATTCTCCGGTAAGCCGCTGCCTGAAAACCTCCCTGGCCCTGACCATGGGGCAGCAGCTGGCAAGAGAGGGCAAGGTGCTCTATATAGGCTTTGAGCCTTTCGCCGGTTTCACTGCGCTGCTGGAGGGGGAGTGCAGGGCGGATCTGTCGGATGTGCTGTATTTTTTCCGGCAGGAAGACTTTGGAGTCATGAGGCTGAGGAGTCTGGTTTACACATGGAAGGACATGGACTATATTCCGCCGGTGAAATATCCGGAAGACTTAGAGCAGCTCACCGGGGAGGAGGCGGCGCTTCTGGTGGAGCAGATAGCAGTGGAGTGCGGATACGGATATCTGATCGTGGATATGGGACAGACCATCTGCAGCATCCTTCCGGTGCTGGATAACTGTGATGTGATCTTTATGCCGGTGAAAGAGGACTGCGTGTCGGCGGCCAAGCTGGAGGAGTTTGAAAAATATCTTCAGGTGTCCAAAAGGGAGGATATAAAAGACCGGATTCGGAGAGTCAAGCTCCCCTATCACAGCAATTTCGGCAGAAAGGACTCCTACATGGAGGAGCTTTTGTGGGGTGAGCTGGGGGACTATGTGAGGAATCTGTTAAAGGGGGTGCCGTGGAAATGACTGTAAAAAAGGGGGGAACAGTGGCGAAGAGGACAATTTCTCAGAAGACCGACGGAGGGAGACGGTACCGCGGCAGGTCCGGCCCGGGCAAAAGAGCAGGAGGAAAAGACCAGTGGACAGCAAGGCGGAAGGGAATCCGGGAGGAGCTTCGGGAAAAGATCCGGCAGGATATCAGCGGAAGCCGCGATATCAGCGACAGCGAGTTATATGAGCGCATTGACCGCCTGATTATGGAGAAGGGGGAGGAGGAGTACCTTCCGTTAAAGGAGCGGCTGGATCTGAGATCGGCTCTCTTTAACTCTTTCCGCAAACTGGATATCCTCCAGCAGCTCATCGACGACCCGGATATCACGGAAGTGATGATCAATGGTCCAAAGCGGATCTTTGTGGAGAAAAAGGGGGCCATGGAGCTGTGGGACCAGGAATTTGACTCTTTGGAACAGCTGGAGGACATGGTTCAGCAGATGGTCAGCCAGGTGAACAGGACCGTCAATGTGGCGTCACCCATTGCGGATGCCCGTCTGCCTGACGGGTCCAGGGTTCATGTGGTGCTGCCCCCCATTGCCCTGGACGGTCCTGTAGTGACTATCCGCAAATTTCCCAGACAGATCACCATGGACATGCTGATTCAGTCAGGAACCGTGAGTCCGGAGGCGGCCCAGTTCCTGAAAAGACTGGTTCGGGCCGGATACAACATCTTTATCAGCGGGGGAACCAATTCCGGCAAGACCACTTTTTTAAATGCCCTGTCTGCCTATATCCCCCAGGATGAGAGGGTGATCACCATTGAGGACTCGGCGGAGCTGCAGATCCAGCAGGTGAAGAACCTGGTTCGTTTGGAGACCCGCACCGCTAATTCTCAGGGGGAGGGGGCAATCGGCATCGGAGATCTCATACGGGCTTCTCTCCGCATGAATCCAGACCGGATCATCGTGGGGGAGGTCAGGGGAAAAGAGGCCCTGGAGCTTTTAAACAGCTTTAATACAGGACATGACGGCGGCTTAAGCAGTGCCCACGCAAACAGCCCCAAAGACATGCTGGCCCGCTTAGAAACCATGGTCCTCATGGGAGCGGACCTGCCTTTAGGGGCCATCCGGAGCCAGATCGCGTCGGCTCTGGACATCCTGATCCATTTGGGGAGGATCGGAGACAGGAGCAGGAGGGTGCTGTGGATCGTGGAGGTGGATGATTATGAGGAAGGGGAGATCCGGCTCAATGAGCTCTATGAGTTCGAAAGCGGATGTCTTAGAGAAAAAGGAAAACTTAAAAATCGTGAGAAACTTTCCAGGGCAGAGAAACCGGTCTGAGACCGGAGAAGCGGTAGGGCCTATGGGCGGAAGAAGACGGTTTCTGGCCCTGCTGCAGGGAACACTCATGGCGGCGGCGGCAGCCTACAGCTGCTACCGGAGTCTGGCGGCGTTTGCCGTGTTTATGATCCCGGCCTGTCTCTATCCGGTGTTCTATGAGAAAAAGTGGAGGAAAGAGCAGCTTCGGAAGCTGGAGGGGCAGTTTAAAGAGGCAATTCAGATCATGTCAGGGGCCTTGAGCGCCGGCTATTCGGCGGAGAATGCGGTGTCCGTAAGCCTCAGGGAATTGGAACAGCTCTATGGCCCCGGGGAGATGATTGTCAGGGAGTTCGCTGCTATGGAGGGGGAGATGAAGCTGAACCGCCCTGTGGAGGAAGTATTCCAGAACTTTGCGGACAGAAGCGGGCTTGAGGAGGCGGAGCGATTTGCCCAGATCTTTCAGATCGCCAAGCGCAGCGGGGGCAAGCTTGTGCCTATTATCTGCCGCACGGTCTCCATCATGGAAGACAGAGGGCAGGTGAAGGAGGAGATCCTCACCATGACGGCCTCGGTTCAGTTTGAGCAGAAGGTCATGAGAGTGATCCCGTTTCTGATGATCCTGTATATTGATATGACATCTCCGGGATTTTTTCAGGTGATGTACGAGACGGTCATGGGAAAGGTTATTATGAGCAGCTGTCTGGCCGTGTACCTCCTGTCCTGTTTCCTGTCTCACAGGATCTTGGATATCAAGGTCGCATAAGAGGGAGGGAAGAGATGCTGAAGGAGCAGGCTGGCAGATGGAAGAAGCAGATCTTGTGCATCCTGGGGGGAGTGGTCCTGTGCGGGCTGGCGTTTTACGCGGACCGCGCCGGAAGCATGGTGGATAAAGGGTATCTGGAACGGGTGGGTTACGGGGAGGAGGGAAAGACCTATGAGTTTCTGGTAGAGGGGATGGGGGACGAGGCCGTGCCCTGCAAAGTGGAGATCTCGCCTATGGCCTACAGCGGGGAGGAGGCTGAGGCTGTATTCGGAGAACTTTTGGAGGCGCTTCCTCAGATGATCCTGGGAGACAATGTGTCTCTGGAGGAGGTGAGGTCTGACTTAGACCTGCTGACACTGTTTGACGGAAAAGGAGTAAGGGCTGTGTGGAAAAGCCGGAACCCGGAGGTTTTGGATTCCTTCGGGAGGATCCGGGCAGAGGAGATCCCGGAGGAGGGGATCTGGACACAGCTTGATGTAACCCTGACAGACGGGATCCGGGAAAAAGCAGGCCAGCTCGCTGTGAGGGTCTTCCCTCCTCTGCTAAGCCCCCAGGAACAAGATGCCCAGGCCCTGGCACAGCAGATCCGTCAGGCGGATATGGCTGACCCGGAAAGCCCCTATGTGGCTCTGCCTCAGGAATACCAGGGAAGACAGATCCGTTACAGGGAAAAACAAAGCAGAGACTATCTGATTCTGCCCGTGCT
>CAMTAF010000209.1 GCA_947066955.1 uncultured Hungatella sp. | reverse complement strand
AGGAAATGTGGCCGCTTGCGCGGCCCCGCCCCGGCGCGGCGAGTAGGGGGAAAGGGCTCCCCTACTCGATTACACACGGGGCGGAAAGGAAATGTAACCGCTTGCGCGGTCCCGCCCCGGCGCGGCGGGCAGGGAAAAAGCCTCCCCTGCTGGATTTTTTAACCGCAAAATAAAATCAAAAAACTGCAAATATTGTATTGACAAACATAACAATACGCATTACAATATAAAATGTAAAAAGCATTGCAACACGCATTAAGGAGCGGCCTATGAAAGAAAATTTTATTTATCCAGCCAGATTTGAAAGGGTAGATGATGTCATTGAAGTATCTTTTTTGGATTTCCCTCATGTAAAAACATTTGGGGACACTCCGGATGAAGCCATTGTGGCGGCCCAGGAGACATTGGCTTTACAGATTATTGACTGCGAGAGGAGGAATAAGCCCTTGCCGGAACCCACAGAGGGCGCGGCGGGAGCAGTGTATGTCCATATCTGGCTTCCCTATTTTCAGAGTAAGACAAAAGAGATCTATGTCCGCAAGTCCGTGACCATACCTCAGTGGCTGGATCAGCTTGCCAAAGGAAAGGATATTAATTTTTCGGGAGTCCTGGCAAGGGGGATCAAGAAAGAGCTGGGGATCACAGACGAGTCGGAGATCAAGAGAGAACTGGGGATCGGGTCTTAAAGAGGGCAGGGTATGGAAAAAGTATTTCTCAATTTTACGAATCACGGTTCCGATACCTGGGAGGAGAGGCAGCTGGAGGAGGCCAGAAAGTACGGTGAGATTGTGGATCTTCCATTTCCCAATGTGGATCCTTGCGCGCGGGAGAAGGACATCGAGGCCTTGGGAGAGGAGTGCTGCCGGGAGATCCTTAGGCGGAGACCGGCAGCGGTTTTGTGTCAGGGTGAGTTTTCCCTGACATTTTTTGTAGTGACCAGGCTTCGCGCCCATGGGGTGAAGGTTCTGACCGCGTGTTCAGAGAGAAAGGTTGTCCAGAAGGGAAATGTGAAGAGCAGCATCTTTGAATTCGCGGGATTTCGGGAGTACGTGTACAGAGAACAGGAGGAAGGCAAACGCGCAAGCGTTTCTAGGATGCCTTCCGACGTACTGGCAGGTGCCGCGAAGCGGCGCGTGCCGAAACCTTAAAATTAGGAGAGATAAAGCTTATGGGGAAAAAGGGATTGCTTCTGGTGTTTATCAGCGATTACAAGAAGAATAACCAGCCAAGCAGCTACAAGGTAAGCCGCTATGTGCCCGGAAAGGGACGCGCCGCCGCGCATGAGAGTCTGGCAGGCTCACCTGGCATACCTGAATTCAGATCGCCTGACGGCGATGGGACTGTTAATATAACGAAAGATGGGGAGGAGTGGTGGATCGAAGGCACACAGACCAACGATGCCCCTGTAAAATATCTTCTTTCCAGAGCTTCCACGGATGGCAATCCCATAGAGAAGATCATCTGCATCGTCTCTCAAAAAGTGCGGGAAAGTGGTTTTGCGGAATTTAAAGCCATGGTCAGGGATTATATAGCCGGCAGCGAAGAACTGCGGAAGGCTTACAGCGGCCAGCAGATCGATGAGGAGAAATTTTTCCACGCAATTGACTATCCGGAGTCTGAGGCTGAGATCTCAGCCAGAGCATCCAAAGTATACAGCCAGCTGGCCGCGCCAGGCTGCGTGGGCGGGGAGGCCGGGGCCGGCGTGTATATTGATTACACAGGCGGGCTTCGGGATATGAACTTTCTGATGACAGCGATAATCCGTTATCTGGAGTACCACGGGGTTTCCTGTGAGGAGATCGTGTACAGCAGCTATGACAGAGATCACCCTGTCAACAATAAGATTTATTCTCTGAGATGTATCTATGATATGTACCAGCTGTTAAACGGTGTGGAGCAGTTTGTGGACACGGGGAACGCGGAGCTTCTCCAGTCATGCTACGGAGACGAGGAGGAGAGCGGCACAAAGGAACTCCTGGAACAGATCGTCAGCTTTTCCCACGCCATGAGCCTGTGTGATGTGAGAAATGTAGACCAGATCATGGCGGAATTGTGCAAAAGCCTTGATGACTTTGACGCAAAGGAGGATAAGGGAAGTTTCTTTTCCGTCATGTTCGGGGATCTGACATCCATTATCAGAAAAAAACTGTACATAGAGAAGGGGAGAGGGTATTCCTATCCCAGACTGATCCAGTGGTGTTTAGACAACAATATGGTACAGCAGGCGCTGACGCTTTACATAGAGAAGATGCCTGAATTTTACTGCAGCGAGGGGCTCCTGCAATTTTCTGAGAAGGAGGCCCAGAAGAGTAAGAAAAACAAAAAGAGTCTGGGACAGAGCTGGAGGACCGAGTATTTTTACGGACCATTTTACGACCAGTTTGTGATGCCGGAACTGAAATGCTTTAACGTCAGTTTGAAGGAGGCTTACGAGGCGCTGAAAAACACATACCCTCTCATAGAGTCCTTTGGCCCCAGGGATTTCCGAAAATTGAAATCCTATATGAAAACTCAGGAAGAAAAAAAGGCAGTGGACCGGCTGACAGCGTTCCTGGGAAAGAGTTATGGAAAGACAGCCGTTGAGATCCACTATCCTGACACAGGGGAAAAGGTGGAGAACTGTCCCGGCAGCGTCAATGGTTTTGTGAAGAACGTGATCAATAACCCCAGATGGCAGGTGTGGTTTCTCTATAATGACAAAAAGAAATATGAAGAATACCGTATGGGGACTTATGAGAAGAAAGTACTTGCCCTTGACGGGGCGAAGGGCTATCAGGGCAGTGACCTTCTGTACAACATCATGAAATATTATCTGGCCCTGAAGCTTCTCCGCAACCGCATCAACCACGCCAGCGAGCAGGAAACCCAGGAGGACGAGGGAAAGGCCATCGAAAAGCTCCAAAAAGATCACGGACTTTGCCTGAAAGTCGAGTTTCAAAGTATAAAATTACTCCTGCAGGAGGGAATCAATCTTTATAGAGGAGGAAGGCAAACGCGCAGCGTTTCCAGGATGCCTTCCGACGAGATGGCAGGTCCCGCATAGCGGGGCGTGCCGATACCTAGAAAAGGAGGAGGGCAAACGCAATGAGGTATTTGATGATTCTGGAGGTATCTCAGAAGCAGGCATATATTTTTTCAAGCAACAAGCTGAGAGATAATGTCCGCAATTCCGAGAACATATGCCAGGTAACGGACCCGGAATATTTCGGCGTTCTTGCCGGGAAGGCGGGGCTGCCGTTCTCCCGGGATGCCAATGTGGTGTATTCCGGCGGAGGCCACACGGTTCTGGAATTTGACGGGGAGGAGGAAGCCAAAAGGTTCGCCTACGAGGTATCCAAAACCGTAAGGCGGGATTTTCCCGGGCTGGAGCTGTTTATCAAGACAGAGCCCTATGACGAGAAGGAATCTCCGGGGGAGAATCTAAAGAATCTGGCCCAGGCCTTGGAGAGAAAGAAATCTGTCCGCAGGGCTTCCTTTGGTCAGGGGACCTTCGGGGTGGAGAGGATCGACGCCTCCTCCCGCAAGGCAAAGCCGCTGGAAAAGGGGGACCAGGAGACCGGATGGCGGGGTTGGAAGAAGGAGCATGTGCCGGAGGGCTACAGGGAAGCATCCCAATTTGAGGATCTGGGCAATTCCAGGAATACTTCCAGCTTTATCGCTGTGATTCACATTGACGGAAATGCCATGGGAAAACGGGTGGAGCAGCTGAGAAGGGATTATGAGAACACTTCCTGGGACCAGTACAAGGAGGCCTTCAGGCGGTTCAGCGACAGCGTGGACCGGGACTTTAAAGCTTCCTATGGGGAGATGGCGGACAGGATCGCCGAAAGTTTGAAGGCCGGAGCAGGGGAGAAACTGGATCTGGAGAAAAATTATTTTCCCGCCCGCAAGATCATCCTGGCAGGAGATGACGTGTGCTTCGTGACAGAGGGAAGAATCGGCCTGGAGGCTGCCAGAATCTTTATTGAGCAGCTGTCAGGAAAGCGCAATGAGCAGGATCATAGGAATTACACAGCTTGCGCGGGGGTGGCTATCGTCCATCAGAAATATCCTTTCTATAAAGCCTACGAGCTTGCGGAAATGCTGTGTTCCAACGCCAAGAGGAGCATGGCAGAATACGGCGCAGAGGGAAGAGCCTGCGCCATAGACTGGCATATCGAGTTCGGGGAACTGGTGGATTCCATAGAAAGTCTCAGGGAAAATTATGTTACCGCCGACGGATGCCGCCTGGAACTGCGCCCCTACATTCTCTCGGCCCCGGAGGACGTGCTTGCGAAGGAGCCTGTCCGGAGATATGAGAATTTCAGGAGATTTCTGTCAGTTATTCAGCAGGAAAAATTATCCTACGCCCGAGGAAAGCTGAAAGAATTCAGGGAAGCCCTCAAGGAGGGAGAGACTGCCTCAGAGTACTATCTGAAAAGCAATCTGTTAAATGAGCTGGCCGTCACAGGTTATGAAGGCGTTTACAAAGAGATCGACATGAGCAGATTATTTTCCGGACAAGGACTGGAGAAAAAGACATTTATAGATACTGGCGACGGAAAAAGGCGTTGTCTGTATTTTGACGGGATCGAGATGGCAGACACATTTGTGGCGCTAGACTAGCAGTGCGATGACTTGGCAGGTGACGCGAAGCGCCGCGTGGCGATACAAAAGTCCAGCTAAGAAATGTCAATAGGTAAAATGAAAGATGTTAAAAAAGTTTT
>CAMTAF010000208.1 GCA_947066955.1 uncultured Hungatella sp. | reverse complement strand
TTTAATTCTCTTCCGCAGTTTCTGCATTCCATAATATTTTCTCCTTTCCTCCCCAATGTTACAGATACTTTATGAGCGCCTCCTCCGACAGATTCCTGTCAACGGGAATCAGCTTCCCTTCTTTCAGGGCGCACAGCCTGGTGCACACGGAAAGCTCCCCTGTCTCGTGGGAGGTGAGCACCACTGTGCCGCCTTCTGCCGTATAGGCTTTCAGATACCGCCGGATGTCTGCCTTGCACTCCATATCCAGCGCTGCCCCGGGTTCATCTAAGATCAGCACGGAACCGTGATTTGCCAGAGCGCAGGCAATGCTCAGCCGCTTCCTCATCCCGCCGGAGAGCTTCTCCACCGTGTCCTTTAACATGGGTTTGATTCCCAAAAACGCCGCTGCCCCTGATTCCAGATCCCTCTCAAAGGCCTTCCTCCTGCCCCCGTACCACAAAAGCAGATTGTCCTTTACCGTCAGCTCCTCCATAAGGGGATTCTCCTGGGGCACATAGGCCACTTTCGCCATATAAGCTTTTCGGTCTCTCCGCAGGTCTTTTCCGTCCAGTGCCACGTTCCCCCGGTCCGCCCTCACGGCTCCCGCCAGGATGGACAGCAGAGTGGTCTTGCCGCACCCGTTGCCGCCGATGATTCCCACGCACTCCCCGGGTCCGGCTGTCAGCTCCACGCCTTTTAAGATCTCCTTCTTATGATAACACTTATAAATATCCGCTGCAACCAACATCCTGATCTCCTTTAGACTGAAAATCCCCTCCGGGGTTAACCTGAGGGGATCTTTTTATGCGCAGGCCCGTGCAGCAGAAGTTTTCCGCTAAAGCGGCGCACGGGCCGCGCGGCGAGTAGGGGAACACCTCCCCTGCTCGATTGCACATGGGGCGGAAAGGAAATGTGACCGCTTGCGCGGTCCCGCCCCAGCGCGGCAAGCAGGGGGAAAGACTCCTCTACTCAATTGTGCGGTGCATATGCACCTTGTCGGCTCCCAGCTTTTTCAAGTTCTCATGAACATTCCTCTTGTCGGCGGAGGCGATCAGGGTATCTCTGGCCTTCTTGGCCTCGTTCTCCGCTTTATGCTTGCTGGGGCCGCCTACGCAGCCGCCTACGCAGGCCATTCCTTCGATAAAATCAGCCGGCAGCTTGCCTGCCTTCATGAGGAGCAGAGCCTTTTTGCACTCCGCCGCCCCGTTGCACTTCATAACCTCCGGATTGATGTCCTCGCCCATCTCCTTGAAGCACTGCAGCACCGCGGCCGTCACTCCGCCTCCGTTGCCAAACCGCTTGCCGTAGACCGAGCTCTCCTGATAGCTGTTCTCCTCCGGCTCCAGCTCCACGCCCTTGGCCCGCATCATGGCCCGGATCTCTCCGAAGGTCATAGCGTAGTCCGCGTTGTCCTGAATGTTTAAATCCAGGGTCTCGCTCTTCTTGGCGATGCAGGGGCCGATAAACACGGTGATGGTTCCCGGGTCTTTCTCCTTCACAAACCGGGACACTCCGCACATGGGAGACACGGTGGTGGACATATTGTCCAGAAGGCTGGGGAAATGCTGCTTAATCATATTGACAAAGGCCGGACAGCAGGAGGTCGTCATCTTCTTCCCCTCCTTGTAAGCCTCTGCCCACTCCTCGGCTTCCGCCGCCGCGGTCAGATCGCCGCCCATACCCACCTCAATCATGTCGGCAAAGCCCACTTTCTTTAAGGCCGTCTTCCAGCTGGCCATGGTAATGTCAGGTCCGAACTGGCCTTCGGTTGCCGGGGCCACCATGGCAACTACCTTCTTTCCCGCTTTGATCAGGCGGATCACATCTACCATAAAAGTCTTGGTTCCGATGGCTCCAAATGGGCAGCTGTGCACGCAGGCGCCGCACTGGATACATTTCTTTTCATCAATGACGCAGATGCCGTACTCGTCGTAAGTGATGGCATCTACCGGACAGATCTTCTTGCAGGGCCGCTCCAGATGGGCGATGGCGCTGTAAGGACAGGCCTGAGCGCATTTGCCGCACTCCTTGCACTTGGAAGGATCAATGTGGGCCCTGGTGTCATCCATGGAGATGGCGCCGAAATTACAGGAATTCTGACACGCCTTCCCCATACATTTGCGGCAGTTGTCCGTCACCACATAGGAAGCGATGGGGCACTCCTCGCAGGCCGCGCTGATCACCTGAACCACGTTGATGGAATCCTTGCCTGCCGGGCACTTGCCCTCCGCCAGGCGCACCCTCTGCTTGATAATCTCCCTCTCTTTATAGATACAGCAGCGGAACTGAGCCTGGGGTCCCGGGATCATCTTGTAAGGCAGTTCTTCCCTTCCTTCCTCCAGAGTCCCCTCCCAGGCCATCTTTGCCACTTCATACAGCACGTCATGCTTTACGCGCAGTATGGTCGCGTCATTTGTTACCATACTTATTTCCTCCTAGTAATAAATAGTATCTGTATCGGCACGCGGCGCTTACGCGTCACCTGCCACGTCGTCGGAAGGCATCCTAACAATGCTGCGCATTTTGCCTTCCTACTAATAATATGTCACGGTTACAGGCTTGCCTAAGTCTTCCAGCACAGCCTTTAACTGATCCACCATGTTCTGCCGGATTCCTAAGTCAAAAGGAATTCCCGGGTTCTGGTAGGCGCTGTTCACTGCCTTGCCCACATAGAGGTGAATCTCCGTGCAGTCTTCTATGATCATCTTGGCCACCATGGAGGCTCCGTTAGGCTTATCCAGCTCCTCGAAGAAATCTTCCACCACGCTCTCTTTTTTCACATAGCGCCTGAGAAGCTTGATCACCCGGTTGAGGGTCAGAACCCCCTCTGTCACCAGGTCCACCCCATCCATGTAGGCGATGGGCGGGATATCCGGATCCACATAGTCCAGAGACACATCCAGAGGCTTCTTTAACACTCTGGAAACGATGGTGCTGCTGGTTCCGCCGCACACAATGGTCTTGGCAGCAGGATCTGACATGAAATCCGCCACCATCCGCTCGTCGTCCTCCGGATTCTGGGCCGGTCCCGTCATCATGTGGATGGGTTTGCTGTCGATGATCCTCATGCACGCCACCGTGGTGTCGTCGCCGGGGCGGAACATATAAAGCTCATCGCAGGCCTGGCAGATGGAGTTGGCCAGACGGACAGCGGAGATGGTCTTTCCGTACTCTTTCACCGCGTAGGCGGCAATATCATCCCACAGCCATCCGAAGTTTAAGAGCTGCCCCACCCCGGCGTGGATGGTTCCGTCGCTCATGAGGATCAGGGCATCCCCCTTCTTTACCTGGAAGCGGAATTCATTAATCTTCTTTCCGTCGATCTCCCGGATATTCTCGGGGATAGGCATGAGCCTTCCGTCCCTGATGAAGATGCACCCCGGGTTGTCAAACTCAACCAGATAGGCATCCCCGCTGTGGTACACCTGGAGAATGCTGAAGGTGGAGTAAGCCACCTGGCGCACCTGACACACGGGGAGAGTCTCCACGATGGTGTCCACACACTCTTCCAGGGTGGCTCCGTTTAAAAACATGGTTCCCAGGATCTTGGAGGTCAGCGTGGACAGGATATTCGCCTTTACTCCGCTGCCCATGCCGTCCGCCAGGATCATGATGTCGGAGTCCTCTGTCTTTAAGATCTCCACCCGGTCGCCGCAGAGGATCTCCGTAAATTTATTCAGGCTCTTGTAAGCAACGTCAACTGTAACTCCCATCTATCGAACCTCGCTTTCACTGCCCTCTTCCAGCATGGACTTGCACAGCTTTGTAAGCGTTGTCTTGGTGTCCGCCGTAGTCTCGCCTAAAAGTCCGGCGATCTCCTGGGCCACCATCATCTGCTTGTGGATCACTCTCTGAGCCAGATCAATGGTCTCCAGCTTCTTGTCATACTCTGCCTTGGCCAGCTCCTCTTCTTTTGTGATATCGATGAAGGTGCCCAGCACCACATCCTCCTTTTCTATGTACACAATGTTCTGGAGGGTGGACAGGTTGTACTCCTCGTACTTCACTTTCTTGCCGTGGATATTCTGGTGGGTGTCATATACCCACTGGAAATTTACGGGATCGATAAATTCGTAGAGATACATATCCAGGGCCTCGGACCTGGTCTTGCCGAAATATTTCTCGCCTACTGCCGAGTACTCCATGATCTTCATGTCTTTGTCCACGATAAGGACAATGTTGGGCGAAGTCTCCATCACCAGGTTGGAGAGGGATTCCGCCTTCTCGTGCATATATGGAATGCACATGTTCAGCTCTGCCTTCTTCTGGAACACGGCGACAGCCTTCTCCCGGCAGGTGGGATATCCACAGGCGCTGCAGTTTAATTCATCCTCCGGACGGTTCTTGCCGATCTCCCGGAGAATCGCCTGGATCTCCTCCTCCGTTGGCATAGGCTCCTTGGCGGACCGGTCCTCAAAGACTTTCCCCATCTCCACATCCACCATCATCTGTACCACGGTCCTGGAATCCACGGGAGCCTTCTTTACCGCATCCTCCATATCCAGCTTTACCTTAAACTGGGAGACGCCCTCACTGTCCACCGCGGGGCCTTTGATACAGCCGCCGGAGCAGTTGTTGATCTCGATAAAGCAGCCCTTGATCTCCCCCCGGGACAGGCTCTCGCACACGTCGATGCAGCTTTTGGTTCCGTGGACATAGAACTTCCGGTAGGAGTCCACCCGCCCTTCTGTGGCCAGAACCGAGTTGACCACACCGTTGGTTACCGGATAGAGTCTGTTCACCTTGGGATCAATCCGGTCAAAGGGCTCATCCTCGCACTGTTCCACCACAA
>CAMTAF010000207.1 GCA_947066955.1 uncultured Hungatella sp. | reverse complement strand
AAACCTGAGCGGGGCGGTCGCAAAATGCAGCTTATACACGATATGTGGCAGACCGATCGGGTCAGAACGCCATATCCGGTATATAGCGGCTATTTTGCGACAGCCCCACCTGATCGATAAAAGGGGTGGTACTTTTTTGGCTGCTGCTTTTTACTTTCTATGCGTCTTTTGTCATATCCATTTTCTGCGTGCTCAATTTCTTGTATGTGCGGACATACAAAACAACGGCGAGCAATATGGAAAGGATGTCGGCTACTGGCTGCGCCCAAACTAACCCGGTAGGCCCTAAGACTGCTTTCAGGGCAAAAAGGGCTGGGATGAAGATGATCCCCTGCCTGCTCAGATCGATGACCAGGGAAGCCGTGGCTGCCCCATACAAGCCTGCCCCGATCTTCCCTCTGCACGGATCACATTGACGTAATAGTTAGAGATCAGCACAAAAGGCCCGCAAAAAACCAATAGTACATTTTCGGCATAGATGCCGTATAGGATCCCAATTTATGGTGGTGCCGAAAAAGCGGTATAGAGGTTTACTATGAAGGTTTACCACAAAAAGTGGTTTACCGCCCACCCTGTCCCCATGGCGAAGACGATGACAACGGCAAGATAATACACAAAATGCCTCACCCCCAGCACGATCTTCAAGGCCCCCAGGTTGGTGATCTTGGTGGCAGGCCCCGTAAGCATAAAAGCGGAGGCGCTGCCCATGCTCATGCCGGACAAAAGCCACTGCTGCAAAAGAGGGATGGTCCCTCCCCCGCAGGCATACAGAGGCACCCCCAGGGTCGCCGCCATAAGGACCCCAAAGCCCTCCTGCCTTCCAAACAGTGCCGCGAACCTGTCAGCAGGCACATACCTCTGAAACAGCGCCGACAGAAGGACTCCCAGGAGAAAATATCCGCCTGTGGCCTTTATATTCCTCCCAAGATCCTTCAAAAACCGCAAAATAAGATCAGGGTCCGTGTCCCTGCCCGCCCGTTCCTGAAAGCCGGAAAAGTTAAAAAATCCTTTATCCCGGAAAAAGAACCGCACCATCAGCCCCGCAGCCGCACCGCACAAGAAGCAGGAAACACACCGGATAACAAGCGCCCTCTCTCCCAATGCCCCGCTGTAGATGATCAACTGGGGGTTCAAAAGGATAGAGCTCATCATAAAGGCAGCCAGCAGATCATCCTTCATCCCTTTCTGGGAAAATGACGCCGCAATGGGAATGGTCCCATACATGCACAAGGGGGAGGCGATCCCCAGAAGGCTTGCGGGGATCACCCCCAGCGCCCCCAGCTTTTTCCTGTTCAGACCCTGGAACAGACTGTGGATCCTGGCCTTGCCAAACACGGAGATCAGAGACCCCAGCACCATGCCAAGGGCCCAGTAAGGGGCGATCTGCTCCAGCTGGACCGTAAAATAGTACCACAGATAGATCCATTCCCTGCGCAGAAGGGAGATCAGCCCGCCCATGGTCTCACTCATCCAGGCTCACCAGGGTATACTCCCTGCTCCCCAGCCCGATCTCCTGCGCATGGACCACTGTAAGGATCCCGTTCCTCGACTCGATCCGCTGGATCAGGGAAGCCCCGTCCTCTGCCGCATAGACCAGGTCCACACAGGCCTGGTCTAAAGCCACCGGGTCTGTGGAAGCCAGGATCCCGATATCATGCATATCCGGCTGGGCAGGATCGCTGTCGCAGTCACAGTCCACAGACAGGTTGTTCATGACACTGATATAGACCATGTTCCCCTCCATATGATCGCTGACCGCCTTGGCCGCCTCCGCCATGGACTCCAGAAAATCATCCTGGGTCCCCCCGGACCAGCTGCTGTCACTGGCGCCGCCGGAGTGGATCAGCAATTTTCCGTTCTGGGAGGCAACACCGATCGAGATATTTTTCAGCGCCCCACCAAATCCTCCCATGGCGTGGCCCTTAAAATGTGAGAGCACCAGCATGGAATCATAATCTGCCAGGCCCGCTCCCACGATATCCTTCGTCAGATGTTCCCCCTCTGCCACAGGCAGGTCCATGGTCCCCTCACTGTCCAGGATATCAATAGGGGCGATGGCCGCGAAGCCGTGGTCCTCGGCCACCTGGAGATGAAGGGCCGTGCTGGCCCTCTGGCCGCCGTAGGCTGTGTTGCTGTCCACAATGGTACCGTCCACCCTTGCCACCAGGTCCTTGATCAAGTCCGGAGATAAGTAATTGTGTCCTCCCGGCTCCCCCATACTCAGCTTCACCGCCACCTTGCCCTTCATGTCACGTCCCATGGCGTCATAGACCGCCATAAGCCCTTCCGGAGTAATGGGATCTGTCATATACACCACCGGCTTTTCCCCCTGCCCCGGCTCTGCTGCCTCTGCCTGATCTGCTGCCTGGACCGTCCCGGTCTGTTCCCCAGAAGCCCTTTCCTCCCCCAGCGACAAGGTGACCATAACATTTCCGCCTCCCAATACCTCCTTCAGCTCCGTCTGGGTCACATCCTGTATCTTCCCCAGCCTTGTAAAATTCCAGGAATTGGTGTCATAGTAAATGACCAGAGAATCACCCATATAGAGGATAATGTCCCCAGGTCCGGTGGTGATCTGCTCATCGTTGGTTGGCAGGCTCTGTCCAATGGGCCCCACCTTCTCCATATTCCCATGATCGCTCATGTCAATGGTGAGGGGTCCGGCCATAAGGATCTCCTTCAATGCCTCCGCCGAAGAATTGTCCGCCAGGACCGCTGTGAGAACCCTGTCCCCAACTGTGATCCTCATAAAATCTTCCTCCTTCTCCGTCTCTGCCTCCCCAGACCCTCCAGACAAGGCGGTTCCCGTAGCCATTACCCGGTTCTCCGTTGTGGAAACCATTTGGGCCTGGGTACTGTCTTCTATGCCGGTCTCACCGGCCGGAGAGGTTGCACTCTGACCGCAGCCTGTAAGGGTCAGAACAAGTCCCGTCATAACCGTCAGTGCTGCCAAAATCATTCTTTTTTTCTTCCCATTCATCGCAAAACCTCCTAGTCGTTCTTTTGCGGATCACGGATTTAACCCTGGAGCGTGTTTGAAAATTCATTCCCGCCATCTGTACGCCCCACTTTGCGGTATATTTGGCCCTCATTCGGTCAACGTAGCCCACTACGCCTCCCTCATTTGGGCCCAATCTCCCACAAACTGTGACGCACACCTGACGGAAAGCAATTTTCAAACATGCTCCAGCCCCGAAAGCCAGCCTTCGATCACATTTACGTCATTGACCCTCCTTCCTCCTGTCACACTGGCGCCGCTCCGGATATCCCGGATACTGGCCTCTATGCCGCTGCCTCCACTGGTGCAGAAAGGAACAATGGTCTTTCCTTCCAGGTCGTAGCTTTCCAAAAAGGTGAGGACCGGCCTGGGTACCGTTCCATGCCAGATCGGATATGAAAACTTGTATCATGGTAGATTTTTCTTTATTTATCAGCATTTTAACGCTATACACACTTTCTTCTATATTGGTATGTAAAAACTCGATTCTTCTACAAGTCTTATTCTTCTCTTTCTACACAATATCCCCTGATCATTTTCAAGATTCCTTTTGCAGTTTATTCAACGCTCGAAGCAACTTTTGGTTCTCTTTCTTCAGATTTTCATTTTCATCTAACAGCCTCTTTATTTCCCTTTGATATAACTCTACCTGTTTCTCTAGGCTTTTATCTCGCACCTCTCTCTTTATCCGAGCAAGTGTTCCCTGATCCTGTTTTTCTTTCTCTTCATTTAATATATTTCTCACTTGCTCATTCTTATAAAAAAATCCTTTCGACAACCCTGTATTTCTGGAAAGATCAGAGACTGATATCGCATTCCCCTCTGACGCTGTTCTGCGAATCTCAGCAATGGCAAGTTGCACCTTTTTCTCACTTTCCTGCCGGTTCGCTTCATTCATCTTATCGTACTTCGCCATCAATAACCTCCCTCCCAAACTGTTTTCTTCCTGCTTGAAAAATTCGTCCGACTTCTCAGCCACTTTCTCATCAACCCATCCGATATAGTTCTTTACGGTTTCATCTGTAGAATAGCCCATGTACTCCCGGATTGCCTGGATTGAAGTGCCGTTTCGATAAAGAGCTTTACATAATTCCTTTTGGTATCCGTTCCCTTTGAATACATATTCTCCATCCAATATGCGGGACTTCAGGCATTGTCTCTTAATTGACTCTTCAAAACTTCTTGCTGTATATTTCTTATCTCGGTTTAGAAAAAGCAGCCTCTCTACATCTATACGATTCTTTTATGAATACCTTAAAACCATCAAATGCAGGATATCCGGTATAGGAACACTCCTGTTCGTACCCGGTACTTTTATCCAACTATCTTCATTCTCGCAATAAAAATCTGCATTTCTCAGCAAGAACAGCTTTCCCTTATCAATACCTGTATACAGTAGAATCAGACTCATAATATGTAGATGTTCAGGAAACTCTGGAAGTTTAAACATTAGCAAATCTAGCTTTTTATCCAAGTCCTTAATCTCACGATTTTTAGGATAACTTTTCTTTTTATAAAATAGAACAGGTATTGTGAAATGATTTATATAATCTTTCATCTGCAGATATTGAAGAAATATCGTAACTGCCCGAACCTTATTATTATAGCTTTGAGGGCCGATTCTCTGCATGCTCAGTTTATCAAAGTATTCTTTTAGGAGACTAACATCTATCGCTGTAATTGCTTTTTCCTGCTCTTCTAAATGTTTAAGAAATTCTTTTATATATGTCTGTTTTATACGTATTGTACCCAGATTCAAATTTGTAACCGTAAAAAGATATTTCATATATTCCT
>CAMTAF010000206.1 GCA_947066955.1 uncultured Hungatella sp. | reverse complement strand
ACAAGAGGAACTGATACAATGACATCATCGAAAGGAAAAAGATACAACGAGGAGGAATTTGCATGAAGTATGTAGTACTTGTCAGCCACGGCACCTTTGCCCCGGGACTCCACAGCGTTTTGAAGATGCTTGCGGGGGGAGACCGGGAGGATATCTTAAGCGCCAGCATGGAAGACGGGATGGGGGCGGATGCGTTTACGCAGAGGTTCCAGAAAACCATAGAAGCCGTAGAGGAGGAGGACGAGGTCATCCTTCTGGCGGACATCATCGGCGGCTCACCCCTCACCAATGCCCTGGATGTGCTGTCACAGAGAGGACTGCTTGGCCGGACCAGGGCTTTTGGAGGAATGAACCTGCCCATGGCGCTGACAGCGTCCATGATGAAGGATGCCATGGATATGGACGCTCTGGCCGCCAGCATGCTCCAGGAATCAAAAAACGCCATTCAGGAGATGAAGCTGGATGCAGCAGAGGAAGAAGAAGCAGATATCTAAAAATAGGAGGAAGGCAAATGCGCAGCATTTTTAGGATGCCTTCCGACGAACTGGCAGGTGACGCGGAGCGGCGCGTGCCGATACCAAAGACTAGGAGGAAGGCAAATGCACAGCATTTTTAGGATGCCTTCCGACGAACTGGCAGGTGACGCAAAGCGTCGCGTGCCGATACCAAAAAACTAGTAGGAGGAAGGAAAATTATGTCAGTATCTTTTGTGCGTGTAGATGACCGTATGATTCACGGCCAGACCTGTACCAGGTGGGCCTTAGAGTATCCCTGCGACGGCCTGGTGGCAGTCAATGATTTGGCGGCGACAAACCCGGTGCTTAAGGCGGCTTACAAGAGCGCTTCCGGGAAAAAGACCTTTGTGTGGACCATGGAGGAGTGGAAGGCGAAATGCCAGAAGGTTTTGGACAGCAAGGACCGCTATTTCCTGATCACCAAGAACCCTGTGGACATGAAAAAGATCCTGGTGGACCAGGGATTTGATCCAGGGATCAAGACCGTGATTATCGGACCCTGCAATGACAGGCCGGGAGCCACAAAGCTTGGCAACAATCAGTCTATCACCCAGGAGGAGGCCCAGGCCTTGGAGGATATCATGAACAAAGGTTTCACCGTGGAGTTCGCGCTGTTAAAGGATGAGGCTATCGGTAACTGGACAAAATTCAGAGGACAGTTTGGCTTTAACTAAAGAAGAAAGGCGGCAGGAATTATGCAGATCAATTTATTTCAGGCAATCCTTCTGGGCCTCTGCGCGTGCTTATCCAGTATGCCGGGCTTAGGCGGAACCACATTCGGCAACTATACTCTCGGACGTCCCCTGGTGGCAGGGTTGGTGGTAGGGCTGATCTTAGGAGACATGCAGACCGGAATCATCGTAGGCGCGGCCATACAGGTCATCTACATAGCTCTGGTCACTCCCGGCGGAACCGTGTCCGCAGATGTCCGGGCCATCAGCTACATCGGCATCCCTCTTTCCATCTGCGCCATCAAGGGCATGGGGCTTGACCCGGCCTCCTCAGCGGCCAGGGACATGGCGGCGGCTCTGGGCGCGGCAGTGGGAACCCTGGGAACCGTGCTGTTCTACGGGACAGCCACAGTGAATCTGGTCTGGCAGCACATAGGCTGGAAGGCGGTGGAGAAGGGAGATTTTAAGAAACTGTATCTGGTGGACATGGGACTTCCCTGGATCTCCCATCTGATCTGTTCTTTCACCCCAACGGTGATCATCACCATGGCAGGCTCCAGCATGGTGGACTTAATGAAGACCTACCTTCCCATGGACGGCATTGCCATGAAGACCTTGTTTACCGTGGGAAGCCTTCTTCCCGCGGTAGGCGTGGCCATCCTGTTAAAGCAGGTGGTAAATAAGGCCACGGATTTCCTCACATTCTTCTTTGGGTTTACCCTGGCGGCGTGTATGGGAGTGAACTTGATCGGCGCGGCGGTGATCGGCGGATTTTTCGCAGTGATCAATTACAAGATCCAGCTGTTAAAGCTGCGCCCCGCGGCAGCCGGCCCAGGCGCGTATGATGACGATGAGGAGGATATTTAAGATGAAGAAATTGTCAAAGAAAACCCTGAATAAATCTTTCTTATCCTGGTTTTACGGCAACTTAACCTGCTTTTCCCAGGAGCACATGCAGACCTTCGGATATCTCTGCTCCATGCTTCCGGTGGTGGAGGAGCTGTACGATACGAAAGAAGAACAGAAAGATGCTTTGCAGACTTACACCGCGTTTTTCAACACAGAGCCTCAGATCGGCACTCTGGTAGTGGGCATGACGGCTGGTCTGGAGGAGGCCAAAGCCAACGGCGAGGCCCTTGACGGAGACACCATCAACGGTATCCGGGCCGGCCTTATGGGACCTCTGGCCGGCATCGGCGATTCCCTGATCGTAGGAACCCTGATCCCCATCTTGCTGGGCATCGGCCTGGGGCTTTCCGGCAACGGCTCTCCTCTGGGCGCGATTTTCTACATCGTCACATGGAACGTTTTGATGTTCTTTGGAATGAAATTTGCCTACTTTAAAGGCTATGAGATGGGCGGCAAGGCCGTGGAGATGCTGGTGGGCGAACAGGCCCAGGCGCTGCGGGAATCCATTATCATGATCGGCACCATGGTGATCGGGGCTGTGGCCGCAAGCTGGATCAGCGTGACCACCTCCTTTGAGATACCGGGAGTCATCAATCTCCAGAGCACCTTTGACTCCGTATATCCCAAGATCCTCTCAGCCGGAACCGTGATCTTCTGCTGGTGGCTGATGACCAAGAAGAAGATATCGCCCACCATGGTCATGGTGATCCTGGTTGTCATCGCCTTTGTGGGAGTGCTCCTTGGCTTCTTTGATCCAGGTCTGTCTTATTAAAGATACTTGAGCAAAATCATAAGAAAAGCAGCAGGGGGCCGGGTCTTCATGGCTCCCTGTTGGAATTGGCGCTTTAAAAAATCCTGCTGCAATGATAGAATGATATTGCCGGGAAGGTGAAGGAAGAGGGGGGAAAGCCATGGAGAGAAAGCAGGACAGGAGGGCGCTGAGGGTCCTGACAGGGTTTGTCTTGAGCATCCTGACAGCAGCCATTATCTGGTATTCGGCCAGCGAGGGGATCGGACAGGCTGTGAGCCAGGAGAGAAAGCACCGGTTTGGGGCCACCTACATGACCATGAACAATCCTTTTTACGAGATTATCGACGATGAGATCCGCAGCCAGTTGGAGGCCAGGGGGGACATGCTCATCACAAGAGACCCTGCCCTGGATGTGGATAAGCAGATCGAGCAGGTGGAGGAGATGATCGACAGGGATGTGGATGGGATCTTTATCAATCCTGTGGACTGGAAACAGATCGGCCCGGCTTTAAAAGAAGCGGCCCTGGCGGGGATCCCCATCATTGTGGTGGACAGCGATGTGTATGAGTCTGAGTTCGCCTCCTGCACCGTGGTGTCTGACAATTACCAGGCAGGCGTCCAGTGCGCTTCCTATCTTCTGGAACAGGAAGCAGGGGGAAATATCCTGCTTCTGACCCACAGCGCGGCCAAATCAGGGCTGGACCGGATTCAGGGCTTTAAAGACACCATAGAGGGCCATGAAGAGTTTCATATCCTGGCGGAAGGGGACTGCCTGGGGCAGCTGGAGCTGGCCATGCCGGTGACGGAGCGGCTTTTGGCGGAGTACCCTGAGACAGACATTATCATGTGCTTAAACGATGTGGCGGCCATGGGGACCATGGCTGCTTTAAAGGATGCCGGACTGGAGGGGGAGATCGCTGTCTACGGAGTAGACGGCTCTCCGGACGGCAAATCCATGATTGAGGCGGGATTTATGGCAGCCACGGCGGCTCAGTTTCCGCGGGAGATCGGAAGGCAGGCAGCAGAGGCGGCTTACCGGATCCTGGAGGGCGAGCCGGTGGAGCCTGTGGTCAGGATCAAGACAGAACTGATCACCAGGGAGAACTTAGAACAATACGGAAGCGACGGGTGGCAGTGACCCACAGGGAGATGGTGGCGGATATGAGCAGGGAGAGAATCATCACGAATCTGCAGCAGGCAGTGTATATCCTTAATTTCGCGGCAGTGTGCCTGGTGTCAGGCAGCATGGCGCTGAGCATCTTTAAAATTGTGGACGCCATGGAGGCGGAGATGTTTTTGAGCCTGATCCGGGTGAGGCCTTGGAAGCCCAGGACAATGCTGGTGATGTCTGTGACCGGCTATCTGTGTCTTGTGATGCTCAGCTGTGTGGGGCAGCTCTGCCACGGGAAGAGAAAGTACGGGCGTCTCCTCATCACGGTGGGCGAGATGTTTTTGTGCATCGGCACCACGGTGGCTATGAACATGAATTATAACGGCCTTGTGCTTTTGGTGGTGGCGGACATGGTTCGGGGCCAGAAAGGGAGCCGCCAGAAAGTCATCCTGGGGATCGCCGTCGTGGGTCTCTACACCATTGTCAACTACAATCTCACTGGGGCTTATTTTAATATGATCCCCTGGGAATCCTATCTCACGGCCTACCATACCAGCACCCAGGCATTTTTAAAAGGGACATTAAGCGTGTTCAGTTCCATGAACCTGGTTCTTTTTATCCTCTACATGACCATGCTGATCCAGGGGGAGTACCAGGAGAGGGAGCGGATCCAGAACCTGAACGAGCAGCTGGAGGAGGCTAACCGGAAGCTGAAGGAATATGCCGAGGAGGCGGAGAAAAACGCCGAGACCCGGGAGAGGAACCGGCTGGCCAGAGAGATTCACGACACCTTGGGCCATTCTCTGACAGGGATCGTGGCGGGCATTGACGCCTGCCTGACCATGATCGACTTATCCCCGGAGGCCACAAAAAAGCAGCTGATGAAGATCGG
>CAMTAF010000205.1 GCA_947066955.1 uncultured Hungatella sp. | reverse complement strand
TTAACACGGAAAAAAGCTCTGTCCTTTCATACACAATCTCATTTTCATCCTCCAGGCCGAATTTGGGCTCATTTTCCATGGCGTTCATATAGTCCGCGGCATATTGCTCACTTAACCGGATGTTGATAAATCCGGGCATCACCGCTGTGACCTGGGCGAACATGGGGTTGTCCAACAACCGTCCCACCACTTCCTGGGCAATGTCAATGGGTTTCTTTTTGTAGGCCTTGGCAGCTGCCATGGCTCCGTTGCACTGGTATTCGCACAGGTCCGGCCTGTTGGACAGGGTAACTCTGGCATAGCTTTCGTCATAGCCGCAGGCTGTAAAAGCCGGTTTGATCGCTTCCGCGACGCAGTCAAGAATCTTCTTCACGTTTTGGGGCCTCCTTTACCAGGTCTTCTCCAAAGTCAGGTTGTAGTCTACAGCATAAGGGTTGTCATCCCTGGTCTTTAAGTCCTCATAGATGGCCTGACGCTCGTCGCTGCTCTCCTCTGCCCAGTACTCGTATCCGCGCATGTAGCTGGCGATGAGATCATCCCAGGAGCCGAACATGGGCTGCATGGTCTGGGCGATCTCCAAAGATTTGTCCAGGGCTTCCTGTTCCGTATAGTAGCCCGCCAGATAGTAGAAGCTCATCAGGTTCATGGCGCGGCAGTAGTCCCATCCGGCGATGGCGTTGGGGCCGAACTCTTCATACAGGGCGAATTCGTTCAAATAGGATTGGGCCTCGTCATTGGTGACAGTAAAGTTATCCAGCAGATAATCCAGGCGCTCATCCTCGGCGATCTCTCCAAGCTTGACCTCTTCGGACAGGTACTGACCGTTTTCCACGATCCCGGCCCTGTGTCCCTCTGTGAGGATCCAGTCCAGGGTTTCATCCGCAGAGGCCCTGTCCGTCACTTCCCAGGAACTCTGGAGCATCTGCTGCACACTGGCTGCATTGTCGTCGTTGGCCGCGATTCCCGCGAACCGGTTGTAGTCCCAGCCGTTGAGCTCCGTGAGGACAGCGTAAGTAGCTCCGAACCAGCGAACCGTGTCGGTCATCTCCACGGTGGTGTTGTCCTCCTCCTCAATAGGAGTTTCCACAAAGGAAGAGCAGGAGGCTTTCATGGCATTGATCTGGTTGTCGCCGATCTTGCTTGCCACATACATCAGGGAGTAGAAGGCGTAATCGGTCTCACCGTAGATGAGATACACCTCTGCCTTCTCGCCCTCCATGGTAATATTGCACAGGCTGGCCTCCACATTGGTCATTCCGGGGATGGCGGGCACGTCCGCCTCTTTGCTGTCACTGATCTTATAGTTGTCAACCACCAGGTCTTTTACGCCATCCATGGTGTCGGCTCCTGCGAACATGCCGTTCTTGGGGAACTGCATCACCAGCATGGCCTCGGCCCCGTCCTCTCTTCCCGCTGCAAGCCAGAAGTCTCCGCCCAGATCCTCGGTCTTCCAGCTCTGATCCATCTTGATGGTGACAGAGCCGTCGATTGTGGAGAAATCCTTCATCTTCGCCAGTGCTTCCTCCTGGGTCACAGTTTTGCCGCCGCAGCCCTGAACCATAGAGGCGGCCAGCATCAGGGCCACCATGGCTCCTGCCAGCATGTGTTTGATTTTTTTCATGTGCATACTCTCCTTCTCTCCTTTTTGGAATCAGTACGCGCCGCTTCGCGGCGCCTGCCAGGATGTCGGAAGGCATCCTGGAAACGCTTACGCGTTTACCTTCTTCCTTATGATCTCTATTCCGGGCCGGAGTGTTTCCGGCCATGGGAACCACTGAAAAAAAGTCCTGAAAGCAGTTTAACCACTCTCAGGACATCTCACCCTTCCGCTTATACTCTGGACAAATATTCTCCTGTGCGGGTGTCAATCTTAATCTTGTCGCCCTGGTCTACAAACAGCGGAACATACACGGTAGCTCCTGTCTCCACAACGGCGGGCTTTGTGGCTCCGGTGGCTGTGTCGCCCTTGAATCCAGGCTCGGTGTCAGTGATCTCAAGCTCCACAAACAGCGGCGGCTCCACGGAGAACACCTTTCCGTTGTAAGAGCATACCTTGCACATCTCGTTCTCTTTCACGAACTTTAAGGCATCGCCGATGGTCTCCTTGCTGAGAGCCATCTGCTCGTAGGTGTTGGTATCCATAAAGTTGTACAGATCGCCGTCCGCGTACAGGTACTGCATGTCCACTCTGTCGATCCTTGCGGCAGGGAACTTCTCTGTGGGGCGGAAGGTCTTCTCAACCACGCCGCCGCTGATCACGTTCTTGATCTTGGTCCTGACAAAAGCAGCGCCCTTGCCTGGCTTTACATGCTGGAACTCCATGATCTGATATACATTGCCGTCAATCTCTAAGGTGACTCCGTTTCTAAAATCGCCTGCTGATATCATAAATGATATTCCTCCTTGAACTTTCTCGTATTCTGCGTTAATCTACTTTATTCTATACTAAATGTGCTATATTTTCAACCGTTTTTTGTAAGAATATTGTCCATGATCTCCTCCGCGATGTCCTCCGGACTCCGGTCATCGGCCCTTACGGTCACATGGGCCGCCTCCTCGTAGATGGGGCCGCGCCAGCCCAGAAGCTCCTCCACCTTTTTCCTCACATTGCCGCCTGCAAGCAGCGGCCGGGTGGTATCTCCTCTGAGGCGGCAGAGGACTGTCTCGGGATGGACTTTCAGATACACCACCTGGCCCGCGCTGCGCAGGAGAATTCTGTTTTCCTGCCGGAGAGGCATTCCCCCGCCCGCAGAGAGGATCCAGTCCTCTTCTTTATCCATGAGATACCGGATGGTCTCTGTCTCTAAGCGGCGGAACTCTTCTTCCCCGCGGATCTCAAAAATCCTGCTGATGCTCATGCCTGCCTGCTCTTCGATCAGCTGGTCCGTGTCAAACAGGGACCAGGAGGTTTTCTTTGACAGGCATCTGCCCACAGTGGTCTTCCCCGCCCCCATGAAGCCGATCAAAATAACGTGCGTTCCCATGACTTATTGTTCCAGTTCCTTTCTCATCAGCTGTCTCACTTTTTCCACCGACTCAGACGGTACCCTTAAGCCTGGGTTCCACAGTTCAAAAGCCTGGATTCCCTGATAGATCAGCATATCAAGACCTCCGAAAGCCCTGCCGCCGGCTTCCTCCACCAGGGCCATGAACCGGGTCCTGGCAGGGGTGTAGACAATGTCCACAGCGCAGGAGATCTTGCGGTAAAATGCTTTGTCCTCCACAAGGGCATGTCCTGTGTCAGGGTGCATCCCCACGCTGGTGGTCTGCACTGCCAGCCACTGCCTGTCCGGAAGTTTTTGATAATCACCGAGAGCCAAAGGGTTCATGAACTCTCTCCCGAAACAGCGGTTCATCTCCCCGGCCAGTTCCCTGGCCCGTCCTTCGCTTCGGTTCAATATGGTTACGGAAGCGGCGCCCTGGCTTCCCAGCACATAGGCGGCCGCCTTGGCGGCTCCCCCGGCGCCTATAAGCAGGCAGTCCCGGCCTTTGACGGTCATTTCCGCCTCCTCCATGGCCCTCCAAAGCCCCGGCGCATCCGTATTGTAACCCTTGTAGCCGCCCTCCACTCTGACCAGAGTGTTGACAGCCCCTATGGCCCTGGCCGCGGGGTCTAAATCTTTCAAGTAAGGAATCACCCTCTGCTTGTGGGGCACCGTGATGTTCATCCCCGCGATGTTTAGGGCATAGGCCCCCTTTATGGCGTCTTCCACCCTATCCTCCGGAACTTTAAACGGCACATAGGCAAAATCCAGCCCCAGCTCCCCTGCGTAAAAGTTGTGCATCAGGGGAGAGAAGGAATGTTCCACAGGATAGGCCATGATACCGCACACTTTCGCTTTTCCGCTTATCATTGCACCTGCCCCTCTCTTCTTCGCTTTTTTTTGTAAAAATAGAGCACCGCTGCTTCCAGGTACCTCTTGACCACGATCTGGATCTCCTCCTTAGGGTGGATGGGCTTTACCAGATAACTGGTGATCCCGGCCCGGTTTGCCCCGCAGATATCCGTAAAAATCTGATCTCCCACAAAGACCGTGGTCTCTCTGTCCGTCCCCATAAGCTCCATGGCTTTTACATAACCCTTTACAGACGGCTTGCCGCCCTTATAGATATACTTGGTGCCCACGTTCTCCGCAAAGGCCGCCACCCTCGGCTCCCGGTTGTTGGAGAGAAGGCAGGTCTCCATGCCCATGTTATGAAACTCCTCAAACAGCTTTCGGGCTCTGTCGTCCGCCGGATGATCATGGGGAACCAGAGTGTTATCCACATCAAAAATGACACCCCGGATTCCCCTGTCGTACAGCTGCCTGTAAGAGATGGCATAGGCAGAGCTTACATAATATTTTGGGTAAAATATTTCTAACATACAATGATCCTACTTTTTCAGTAATTTGCCCAGCTCTTCCATAAAGGTATTCACGTCTTTAAATTCCCGGTACACGGAGGCGAACCTTACGTAGGCAACCTCGTCTAAATCTTTCAGGTTCTCCATCACCAGCTCCCCGATCACCGACGTGGCCACTTCCTTTTCTTCCATATTGAAGATCTTGTTCTCAATCTCATCAATCATGGCATTGATCTGCTGGGTGGAGACAGGTCTCTTGTGACAGGAGCGGATCACTCCCGATTCGATCTTGGAGCGGTCATAGGTCTCCCTGGAATTGTCCTTCTTTATCACCATAAGAGGCATGGTCTCCAGCTTCTCATAAGTGGTAAAACGCTTTCCGCACCGCTCGCACTGCCGCCTGCGCCGGATCGAGCAGTTATCATCAGCAGGCCGGGAGTCGATCACTTTTGTATCATCTTCATTACAATAGGGACATTTCATGGATCCTTCCTCCTTTGGGTATCGGCACGCGCCGCTTTGCGTCACCTGCCAGTTCGTCGGAAGGCATCCTGA
>CAMTAF010000204.1 GCA_947066955.1 uncultured Hungatella sp. | reverse complement strand
CGGATTTTTCGCTGGTTGCGGCTAAAAAAGAACATTAGTTCTGCAAAAGTCAGGTCTTTTCAAGTAGATTTTTTATAAATTTTCACCCCGCCGTACCTCTCCGCCAGCTTAAGCATGCGGTTCATGGGTTTTAAGTCCTTTCCCGCCTCATACCCGGAAAGCTCTTTGTAGTGGTCCCGGGCAGAGGCCTGGCTGACAGGCATGTCCTCGGGCAGCATCAGGTGGTGGGTTCTGGTCTGCTCGCGGATCTCCTTTGGCTGCTCTCTTCCCCGGACCCATCCCATGGAGGCCCTCTCCTCAAGCCACCTTAAATGCTCCAGGGGCCCGATGATCTCCAAGTCCTCCGGCGTCAGCTCCCCCACCGGCTCTAAGGGCAGAGGGCTTGGGGAACAGACATAGCCCGCCGCCTCCATGTGCCCAAAAAACGCCTCTGCCTGGTGGATATTGGACAGCCTGTACTCTAAGGACATGGAGCGGAATTCCTCCTCCATGTCCTGGGGGCTTACCTTGTCCTCCTCCCCCTCATGGCGGTATCGGGTATTGAGGGCCACGGCAAAATCATACAGGTGGAAGAAGGCGGCGTCAGGGAGGCGTTTTTTTGTCAGCCGCGTATCCTCCCTTAATTCCGTCTTCACTCTCAGCTTTAGAGCGCCCTCCTGGCTGACATGGGACAGGTCCTCTCCAAACTCCGGCTCACAGTCCGCGGCCCGTGCCTCATCCCGACGGTCTGGGCCGGGAAAGGTTCTGTCCCGGCACTTCCGGGCGCCGCACAGGGCCAGCAGCCAGGATAAGGGGTCCTCCAGATCCTCCTTTTCGGAAATCGGATTCGCCGGGCCGCAGGATTCCCTGGAGGCGCCATCTGTGCCGCCAAACAGTGAGGCCGCTCCCCAATATCTCAGAAAATGCTCTGCAGCCTCCGCTTTTCCCTTTCCCTCCAGCCCGTAAAACTGCCGGTACTGCCTGCGGAAAGCCGGGTTGGCCTGACAGACCCCAAGACCTGTGAGAAATATATATACATAATGACCGCATCCGCCCCCGGTCTCCAGCTCTGCCAGCATCTCGGCCATGGACTTGGGATGGCTGCGGTCTTTTCCAAACAGATCCAGATAACAGACATAGATATCAACGGCATCCTCCCTGGCGCCGCTCTCCAGGAATCTTCGCGCCGCGTTTTCCAGGCACAGGCGGTCAAGGTCCTTCTCCATGTTGTAGGGGATCTGTCCCCTGCCTGCGCTGGTCCCGTCAAGATCCTTAAATCTTCCCCGCTCTCCTGCGCTGTCAAACCGGAGATCTTCACACAGATCCCTTATAAAGGACACGCACTCCCTGTCGTCGGAGAACCGTGTCATTGCTGCCCTGTCCGGTATCCGGGGGAAGTCAATTCCCCAGCGGTCTCTGTTTTTCCTCCTCATCTCCTCCAGCGCTCTGTATCCCATAAATTTTTCCTCTCTTTTTTGCTGTCATTTCTTTTTTGCTATCATTTTAGTCCACGTCCAATCGGTTGTCAATCAATGGCAGGCAGAGACCCATCAACCGCCCTTTAAGCCGCATCCAGTCACGGGACAAACCGCAATAAGACCTGCCCGGCGCACCACCTGTAATCCATCGCTTCCACCCCCCAGGCCGCGTACACCGGTTCCTCCCGGATGGCTGTCCCTTCCAGAGAATAGATTATCTTCCCCACTTCCTCCCCCTTTTTGACGGGAGCTGTCAGCGTGTCCGGGACCTTTACGGAGATCTCCACCTGTTCCCCCTCCTTTACCAGCACCTGCCCCCGGTCTCCCTGTGCTGTCTCCACCTTAACCTGGGCCGCTGCCCCCAGATTCCCGTCTTCCGGAATCCCGTCCCTCACAGTTATAGGGGGGAACTTCGGCGGAGAGGGGAGGGTCTCGTTGTGATACTCCTTTATCCCGTGCCCAAACAGTGTTCTGGCATCGCTCCACTTGTAGGTTTTATGAGGGGGCCAGCCGCAGCCCAGCAGGGCGATCACGTATTTTCTTCCCCCGTCCTCCAGAGCCGCCACGTAGGAGTATCCCGCTCCCCCGGTGAACCCTGTTTTTCCTGACACAACCCCATCCATCATGGTGAGAAGGGCATTGTGATTGACACAGGAGTAGCTTCCCTTTTTATCCAGATCGGAAAAAGAATAATTCTGGGTTCCGGTGATTTTCAAAAAATCCTCGCTCTTTTCTGACTCCCAGGCGCAGTACCTCATAATGGCCGCCAGGTCCTCAGCTGTGGTGCTGTGGATCTTCTCCTCCCCGTCAGCCCCTGTCTCCCTGGCATCCAGTCCATTTGGGGTGATAAACCAGGTGTGTTGGCATCCGATTTCCCGGGCCTTCTGGTTCATCATATTTGCAAACGTTTTCACATCTCCCGCCACATACTCTGCCAGCATCACCGCTGTGTCGTTGTGGGACTCCAGCATCAGGGAATAGAGAAGGTCTCCCACCCGGAATCTTCTGCCCGAAGGCGCCCCCAAGCGAACCTTGGGCTGGCTTGCCGCGTAGGAGGACACGGTCACCTCGTCTTCCAAATTCCCGTTTTCCAGAACCAGGATACAGGTCATGATCTTTGTGGTGCTGGCCATGGGTCGGCCAAGGTCCTCCTCCTTTCCGTAGAGCACCCGCCCCGTCTCCCCGTCCATCAGCACCGCTGACTGAGCGTTGAGCTTTAGAGAGACATCCTCATCTTTTTCCTGGGCCAGGGAAGGAATCTGTGATGAAAAGAACAGAAACATGACAGAAACCAGAATAACCGGCATCTGCCTGCAAGAATAGAATATGGCTTTCATGGGCCTTGCTCCGATTTCGCGCCTTGCTTCATTATACATGGGGAAGGGAACGTCTATGCCAGAAAAGAGGGAAAAAGTTTACTCCTACTAATTGCGCATGTATTTCCGATATACCGTTGTTCTATGTTTGATCAGTTCTATGGTCAGGTTTTCCAGATTTTCGCTTTCTGGCTGTCCATCAAAG
This sequence comes from uncultured Hungatella sp., assembly GCA_947066955.1. Lineage (GTDB taxonomy): Bacteria > Bacillota > Clostridia > Lachnospirales > Lachnospiraceae > UBA3402. Next base: position 1,963 of record CAMTAF010000204.1, on the reverse strand, counting down.
ATCTCCACAATCCGCACGCCTGGGTTGTCCCGCCCAATGCATAATTTCGATGACAGGAACAGAAGATTATCACAAAGCAGACAATCCGCGCTGATAATTTTTCCAGATTTTCCTCCAAGCAGAGTATCAAGGATCCGCGCTCTGGCATAGCGAATCCTCCTCTCCTGCTTAGCCTGCTGCATCGTAAGCTTCCCCCTGTACATTCGGTATAGAAGTTCTAGGTTACAGCAGCGCGCTGCATACCGGATAACAGAACCATCATAAAAAGGGGTAATCCTATAGGCTGCCGATGTGTGATGCAGTTCCTTTGGCTTGATATCCCAATTATGTACCAGCCATTTGAAGAAGGCAACCGAATAATGAAAACCATTCTGTCTTAAGTCTGAAGACCGGATTCGTGACAGCGGCTTCAGCCCCCGCTCATACGCCCGTTTCGCGTTGACGCTCATGCTCCGGCCCATATAGCCGCTTCCTTTAGATGCCGTCTTTTCCACCGTCAGCCCTTTCAGCACATCATAGGCTTTCTCCATAGTTAGACCGCATAAGTTTTTTCTGCCAGCGCCAAGGTACAGATTTACACACTTTCCCTGAAATGTAATTCTGGCCGATGGGCATTTACACACTCTTGCATAGTCGTATAGAAGTCCAACCAGCTTTCCTTTTGTAATTTTCGATTCCAAGCAGACCCTCCATATACTTTCGTTCATCGTTCTCCGCGGCTGAATTGATCAGATACCATAGACTCTCCCGCCAGGATATCCTTATATTTTATCATAATCTATTTAGTGTGTCATTGAACCTGCAATTTAGTGTCCACAAATTGCCTTCACTCCTGGGCAGTGGACACACCGCCGTCCTGAATGTCTGGGTTTCAATACGCTTAACAGAAACATGGCAGAAAAGAAGGAAAAAAGTTTCACAGTTTCCGGAAGCCTTGTGGTACAATAAAAAATACACAGAGGCGCACACAGGCACAGAACAGAATGGAAAGGAGATTATTTATGAAACTTCACTTGAAAGCCATGTTAATGGCAGCGGCGGTTGCCGGAATAACTGCGGTCAGCAGTCTCACCTGTCTGGCGGAGCAGACAAACTCGATCCCCTACACGGTGACAGACATCATTTGGAAGGATGGGAGAATCCGGGTCGAGGGATATTTTTCCAACACCCTGTCAGGAAAAGATGTCCACAGCTTTCACGACGGTTCCTTCCTGGTATACGACAACGACAAAAATCCCATCATCGAAATCAAGCCTTACTCCGGGGACTTCTCCCAGATTAACATCCCGGCCGGAGGGACCTGGGAATATGTGATGGAGAGAGATGACGAGGAAAATGACCCGGCGGCCTTTGACTTATCTGGGTATTCCCTGGGCGGCTCCTTTCAATACAGCTATTCCACCTGCACCGGCGCTGACTGTTCCGTCTGCGCGGCGCGGTCAGATATCAACAAGACAACGGACATGGCCAGCGAGGCGGAGTGGGAAGAGATGAAGGCCAGGCTGCGGGCGTCTTATGCCCAGGGGCAGAATGGCAGCGGCAGCGGCGGCTCCTCCAGCAAAGGCGGCGATGATTTTTCCTATACCCCTATCCCCCCAACCCCCACTTACCAGAAGCATCCCTGCAAGAGATGCGGCGGCAGCGGAAAAGTGACCTGTCCCAAATGCGACGGGGTGGGATATAAAGAACACAGAGAACAGGCCTGGACCTGCCTGGTCGTCCACCACTCAGACTGCCCGGCGTACAACAACAGTAAGGGCAAATGCAATGACTGCCATTCCCGCCATGACTATTACATGGCTAAGGACAAATGTACAAAGTGCGGCGGAAAGAAGGAAATCCTATGCGATCTGTGCCATGGGGCGGGGGAATATTAATATCTGCGATGTTTTAGCGACAGCTCCTTATCCAATGTCATTAAGTTAATAATGATATTTGTATGGTTAGATTTCATTCATAGGGG
>CAMTAF010000203.1 GCA_947066955.1 uncultured Hungatella sp. | reverse complement strand
ATACTTGAAACTTGGAGGAATTGCAAAAAACTTTTCCGGTTTATCCGGGTTAGGAATTTCCACCTGATTGAATGCCGCCGGGTCTCCCCCCGCCTGCCTGATGCAGTCGGAGATAGCTGTCTTTAAGGCGCTGCTGCTGACCGTGGCTCCTCCCACCGCATCCACAGCCAAAGACTGGTACTCGATAACCTGCTGGGGAATGGTTTCAAAAGGTACATTGTAGATTCCGTCCGTCTCCTCATGGCTTACGATCTGAATATCACTGATCTTGCCGCCTGCGGCGGTGAGGGAAATCTGGATTGGCCCGTTGTTGCCCTAGGCCTCAGCTGTGTAGGTGCCGTCCTTGAGGGCCGCCTCCTCCTGGCTGTCATCTCCCGAAGCCTGCTTCAGAGCGTCTGCCACGGCTGTCTTGATTGCAGTGGAGGACACCGTGGCTCCCGCGATATCATCTACATCCACAGAGTTGGCATCCACTATAGCGCCGGGAAGAGCGTCGATGGCCTTTGTTCCCACACCTTCCGTTTCCTGATGTTCTGTGACGGTTACAGCGGTAATGGCATTCGCGTCCACGGTGACCTCGACCTTAACCGGACCGCCGAAACCGTCCGCTTGCGCCGTGTAGGTTCCCGGAGTATACACCCCTTCTGTATCCTCCGGTTTCGTGGTTTCTGCCGCAGTTGTAGTTTCTGCCGGGGCCTCAGTCTCTGCCACCGTGGTTTCAGAACCAGCAGTCTGGCCCGAATTCTGGGATGCAGGAGAGCTGCAGCCTGCAAGCGCCATGGAGACACACAGAGCCGTCACGCCGGCCTGTTTAAAAAAATGCTTTCTCATAAGTTTCAAACCTCCCTTTTTGTTTGTCAAAAGATTATCATATTTCAGAGAAACTGACAAATACAGTTTTATCTATGAAGGGATAAGATTAAACTTATGTGTGATGATTACGCCGATTGACTGCGGCCAGTGCATGCTCTGCCCCCAGAAGACTGCCCTGCTGGCAGACACGCTAAAAATGTACTATGTCACCGGAGGCATGCACGAATCTGTTCTGATGTGGACCCAAGCCCGGGATGTCAATGCTATGCAGGAGGCTCTGTCCAACATCTTGGGAGCCTATGAGCGGGATTTTGCCAAACACCCGGATGTCCGTGAATATCCAAAGATATCCATGGTCTGGAAATCCGTCCCCTCCCAACTGGCGAGAGAAAACAAAAAATTTATCTATAAAGCGGTAAAAGAGGGAGCCAGGGCCAGAGAATATGAAGACGCTCTGCAATGGCTGTCCGATGCCCGTCTGCTCCACAAAATATACCGCAGTACTGCCCCGGGACTTCCGGTGTCCGCCTACGACGATCTGTCCACATTCAAGATCTACCTTGTGGATGTAGGCCTTCTCCGCCGCCTGGCAATGCTGTCCCCCACCGCCTTTGGGGAGGGAAACCGCTTATTTACCGAGTTTAAGGGGGCTTTGACAGAAAACTATGTGCTGCAGACGCTGATCACACAATTTGAATGTTTTCCCCGGTACTGGAGCCAGAGCAATCCTCCTTATGAGGTTGATTTTCTCATCCAGCGCGACAATGACATTTTCCCCATAGAGGTCAAATCCGAAGCAAACATTGCAGGCAAAAGCCTGAAAAAGTTCAAAGAATTGTTTGGGGACAAGGTAAAGCTCCGGGTTCGTTTTTCTCTGGACAACTTAAAGCTGGATGGCGATGTGCTGAATATCCCTCTCTTTATGGCTGACCAGACAGACAAGATGATTGGGATCGCTTTAGAGCACCGAAACCTTCCGTAACTTTCCCCTGCTCGCCACGCGGGCCCCGGCCAGTTCTGCTGGCAAACTTCTTCTCCGGGCCCGTGCGCATAAAAAGACTGATCAGGCAGGGGCTCCAGCGGTTTCCCTAAAGCCATCCTGGAGCCCCAAAACCGCTGTGCGGCTTACTCCTGCGCCGCCGCATTAGCCCCGGCGATCTTTCCAAAATACACCGCAGACCCGATAGCCATGCCGCAGCAGGGATACTCTGTGCCGAACAGTCCGGTAAACGCCACCTCTCCCGCGGCGTACAGTCCCTTGATCGGCTGATCCTCTGTATTCAGCACCTGGGATTCCTCGTTGATGCTCAGGCCTCCGAAGGTGACGGAGGAACCCGGGTTCATGGCAATGGCGTAGTAGGTGTCTCCCTCCAGGGGGATCATGTACTCAGCCGGTTTTCCGAAATCTTCATCCTCGCCCTTTGCGCACAGCTCATTGTAGCGGTCCACCGTGGCTTTTAACACAGCCGGGTCCATCTCCAGCTCTCCTGCCAGTTCCTCCACAGTGGCTGCCTTTACCGTGGAATCCAGGGTGATGCCGTACTGCACCGTGGGGTTGGGATCATTGTCCGTGGCGATGTAATAGCCCTTGGGGCTCTTGGCCCGGGCCAGGGCATCCGCCACATGGGACTGATAGCTCCACTCATTTACCACACGCTCTCCGGCCGCGCTCACGATCAGGCCTGACTCCTCATTGATGCCCACGCCGCAGGTGTAGCTGACATACACCAGCTGCAATCCCTCGCTCTCAAAATTCTTGGCTCCTACTGCCTCTGCCATCACAAGTCCCTCACCGATGTTGCCCGCGGGCACGGTGGTGTTCTTGTTGGATGGGAGGAAATCATGAAACCTGGCCATCATCTCCTCGCTGCTGCAGTAACCGCCAGTAGCCAGGATGACTGCCTTCCCGTTAACCGTGACGGTCTTGCCGTCAGCAGTCTCCGCCTTCACACCGCTTACAGAGCCGTCCTCATTGGCGAGCAGTTCCTTCCCGCTGGTGTTGTACACGAATCTGACGCCCAGTTCTTCCGCCCGCTCTGTCAGGGGAACCGTGATCTGGCCGCCGTGGCCGCTGGTCTGTCCGCCGCCGCCTTCCACATTGTGCACTCTCCAGGGCGTGAGCGATGAATGAATCGGCTCTACATCCTTGACCTTCATCCCGATGTCCTCCAGCCACGCCAGATTCTCCGCAGAGGCATCGCAGAAATTCTTCAGCAGCTTCTCATCAATAAGTCCTTTGCTGAATCCCATGAGATAATCATACATCTGCTCCGGCGAATCCTCAAAGCCCTGTTTCTCCTGCCAGGGAGTTCCCGCCGCCAGCACCTTTCCTCCGCTCCGCGAAGTGGAACCTCCGGTGATGCCCTGCTTTTCCATGAGCACCACATCAGCGCCCGCCTCCGCGGCGGTGATGGCCGCGGAGAGACCTGCCGCGCCTCCGCCTACTACTACCACGTCAGCCTCCATGTTCTCCTCATAGTCATAAGTGTCATGAACGTCCTCCATGGCCTCCGGGTCCCCTCCCGCCTGCTGAATACAGTCGGTCACTGCTCTCTGGATCGCCATAGAAGTTATGGTAGCTCCTGTGATGGTGTCAACATTCACGCTCTGGGCCTTCACCATCTTTTCCGGCATTACCTCCACAGGGGTGGTGGACATCCCGCAGCCGATGCCGTAGGTCTCCACCTGGTCCTTCACCGTAATGTCCGTGATGCTGTCGGCGTTAAAGGTCACCTCCACCGTCAAATCCCCATTCATTCCCCGGGTCGTCCCGGTGTAAGTGCCGGCTGTAAAGCCGCCCTCTTCCTCCTTAGCTTCCTCTGTGGTGGGAGCCTCCGTGGCTGCCTCGGTTGTGGCCGCCTCGGTTGGCGCCTCGGTGGTCGGAGCCGCCGTGGTCTCCTCTGCCTTCTGTCCGCAGGCGGTCATGGAAACAACCATGGATGCCGCAAGCATAACTGCCAAATGCTTTCTCTTCATTTGTCTTCCTCCTTCATGAATTTCTCCCTGCCATGCTGTCCTTGATCAGCTGATGGCACTGTTCTTTTATCTCTCTCTCCTCCCACAGCCCGGGCTGGTCCTGAAAGCCGTGGTACAGTCCGTTGGCGATGCCGTAGTAGATCTGGGTCAGGAGCGAGGAGGGCATGTCCCTCAATTCCTTTTTCTCAATCCCTTCCTCCACCACTCCCCGGATAGCCTGGTACATCTCCTCCTGATAATAGGGCAGGGTCTTCTTGCCGGAGAGAACAACCCGGTACATCTGCTCGATCCTGGCTTCCTTAGGATGGGACAGCAGGTACTCGATGATATTGTCCATGCGGCGGCACAGCTTATCCACCGCGTTTTTCTCCTGATCCACCTCCTTCTCACAGGCTTTGATGTCCATCTCATAGCAATACTCATATACCTGCTTCATCAGATCATCCTTGGACTTAAAATACAGATACACCGTCCCCTTGGCTACCCCCGCCCACTGGGCGATATCCTGTATGGATGTGCTCTCAAAGCCTCTCTCCGAAAACAGTTCAATGGCAGCCTCTAAGATCTGCTGATATTTTCCCGTCTCTTCCATGTGATCCCCCTTCCCTGTCCAGTTCTGACTGACCGGTCAGTCATAGTTATAAAATACCATATAGTTATTTTTTTGTCAAGATATACTTTCCTTCATGTACTCCTCAATAATGCAGGAATATTCTTTCTTTTCCTTATCATAATTAATGCCTACTAAAAGTAAATTTCCTTTGTATTCCTTCATGGTTTCCGGATACTGCTTCTCTTTAATTTGATCAATTGCGCTCTGGGCAGATTGATCATATTTTAATTCAACCAGCAATGCTGGTTTAGCAGAATGTCTTCTCGGAAGAAAAGTGATATCTGCAAATCCTTTTCCCATGGGCAGTTCCCGAATCAGTGTATACTCATTGATAGCATTATAATAAGAAAGTGTGATTACACAGCTCAAAGAATTCTCATCATTATATTTCAATATCGATGTAATGTAGCCTTAAGCAGCGCCTCCGACTGCTGCATGGCCTGTATGACAGGGGCCCAATCCGTTTCCTTCACCGCATTGGCAAAAGCCGCGCGCACCTCCTCATTGGGAATATAAACTTCTTTTGCATCTCTATCATAGGCCAGATAGCC
>CAMTAF010000202.1 GCA_947066955.1 uncultured Hungatella sp. | reverse complement strand
TTGATGATATAGTTGGCAAGCCCCTGGGTGGCCCTGCGGACCACATAGATGTTCATGCGGTTGATGCCTGCCCCGATAATTCCCCGAAGGCCTGCTGTTCCGAACTCCAGGTCCATGTAGAACCGCTCTTTAATCTCATTCTCATCGTCTGCGATGGCCCGCAGCTCTTCCTTGGTGGCCTCGTCAAAATACGGGTTGGACAGCCATTCTTGGTAGATCTTTTTATAATCTTTCATTGTGTAACTCTCCCTTCTTTTTGCTGTCTTCTATTATACTTCAAAACCCGCAAAAAGGGAAGTTTATTTTATGGCGCAGAGAAACTGATTTCGCTGCTGGGCCTGCTTCTCCAGGCCTTTTAATTTCTCTAAGTTCCTGGCCGGGATCCACACCTTGTTGGCATTCATATAAAAATTGATCTGCTTCCAGTATTTTTCCGGATACAGGAACAGATAGTAGAGGCTTTCCCTGTCCAGCCGGTCAAGGGGAGTCACCCTGTCGTAGGCGCTGAGCAATTCCAGCCCCAAAGCCTGGTCCCAGTCATATTTTTCCATGACTTTTCTTATAAAATGATACAGATCCGTCATCTGATTGCCCAAATGCATCTTGTGATACTCAATGATGGCCGCGGTCTTCTCTTCTATTAAAATATGGTGCTGATCCAGGCTGCCGTGGCACAGGTGGAGAGGCCGGTCCCCATTTTCCCCGTCAAGGCGTGCCATCCCCCTGGCCGCCTCTCTGGCCTGGGCAAAAAAAAGAGGAAAATTGCTCAGGGCGCACCGCTCAAAATCCGTCTTTCTCCTCTTATTTTTCATAAAATTCCTGGCCCGTTTCAGTTCCTGGCTGTGGCGCTCCATCACCTGGGTGGGGGTATCCACCTGGATAGAACCCAGATTCCATTCCTCCTGTCTGGGAATTTTTTTTAAGACCTGATGAAGGACCGCGATCTTGCCTACCGCCTGCCTCACCTCCCTGGGATCCCGGATATTGCACTCCCGGCCGGTGTACCAGTGCTTCAGCGTGTACCTTGTGCCATCCTCGGACAGGGAGATCAGCCCTCCCTCGGCAGTCCTGACATAATCGTCAACCTGGATCAGTCCTGACTGCCTGACCTGCCCCAGGACCTGCGTTTCAAATTCCAGGCGTTTCATCGTACCGCGGTATTCCTGCAAAAGCATTGTCCCCAGGCTGGTTTTGCAGATCCAGCCGCTGCGTCCCTTGCGGACGCTGTCCACAGTCAGGTCATACTGCGCCAAAGCCTCCATATATTTCTCGTTCACATCCACCCCTCCAAACGCCCTTTTTGTAGATACTTCTAGGGTATGAGGGGATCATTTGGATTATGTGGATTTTTTGCGGTCTTTTTTAAGCTGACGGACCAGTTCCTCTTTTTTGTTTTTTTCCGGATGCTCCAGTACGGTCCAAAGCAGCGCCTCCAGAGTCTCTCCCAGGGCCGGTCCAGGCTTCATGCCAAGTTCTATAAGATCCCGCCCTGTCACTGCCAATGTCTTTAAGCTGACGCAGTCTCCTCTTTCCCGAATCCTGCCTGTGAGTTCCACGATCTGTGACAATTCCTCTTCTGTCTCCGGCCTCCCGGGGGAAAACCTTTTAAAGGTTATGAGATCATCAAACTGCTTCTCACCCATCTGGCTCATAATCTTTCTCACGGATATCTCGTCTGTCCCCACCGGCGTCTTCCACCACCGCGTCAGAAGCCGGACCCTGGAGATGGTGTCATTGTCCAGCTTCAGCTCTTTTAGGATTTTCGCTGCTTCCTCCTCTGTCAGGTGACGCAAGAGGGCTGCCCACCGGAGATGGCGCGCAGGGGGAAGGCCCCTGTCTATGAAAATGTCCTCCCTCCGGATCAGAGGAAACGAAGGGCACAAGAAAGGGGCCATGGAGCCGTCAAATACTTCCTGTATATAGTCCGGATGGTCTGAAAGGAGAAGCTTGGTCAGCTCGGTCTGGATCCGCTCCTTGCTTACATGGATCAGGCTGGGGGCTAAGGTTTTCAGGGCCTGCCTTGTATCTTTCTCAATGTCAAATCCCAACTGGGCCCTGAATCGGATGGCTCTCAGGATCCGGAGGGCATCTTCCGTGAACCTCTCCAGGGGATCTCCCACACAGCGGATCAGCCCTTTTTTCAGATCACCGGCCCCGTCAAAGAGATCGATGAGGCCGGTGTCGCGGCTGTAAGCCATGGCGTTGATGGTAAAGTCCCGGCGCTTTAAATCTTCTGCCAGGCTGGAGGTGAACACCACATTCTTGGGATGGCGGTTATCCTCGTACTCCCCGTCGATCCGGTAGGTGGTGACCTCGTAGCTCTCCTTTCCCTTAAGGACTGTCACCGTGCCGTGGGCAATACCCGTGTCAACGGTCCTGCGAAAGACCGCCTTCACCTGCTCCGGCAGAGCCGAGGTAGTGATGTCCCAGTCCCCCGGCTCCCGCCCCAAAAGGCTGTCACGGACACAGCCGCCTACGATATAGGCTTCAAAGCCTCTGTTGTTTAAGGCCTCTATAATGGCCTGGGCCTGTCCGGGCATAGAAATTACAAGAGAGTTCTCTCCTTGTGCCATTAGTACGCCCGTCCCCAGTACACCATCTTTGCGGCCGGTTTTCCGCAGCACACGCAGCGGTGGGAAAGCTGCTCCTGCTTAAAGGGCATACAGCGGGAGGTGGCCCCGGTGTCTTCCTTAATCTTGTCCTCGCACTCCTGGCAACCGCACCACATGGCTTTGACAAATCCAGGCTTTTCGTTGATGGTTTTCACAAACTCCTGGTAATCTGTGGCCTCATAAGTGTGGGCATCCCTGTGGGCCCTGGCTTTCTCAAACAGTTCCCTCTGAATCTGGTTTAAGATTTCTTCTGTCCTTGCCTCCAGCTCCTCAAGAGAAACCACCAGCTTCTCGTGGGTATCCCGGCGCACCAGCACAGCCTGATTTTTCTCCATATCCTTAGGGCCAATCTCCACCCTTAAGGGAATCCCTCTCATCTCGCACTCGCTGAACTTCCATCCAGGGCTCTTATCTGTGTCGTCCACTTTTACCCGGAAGCCGGAAGCCGTCAGACGCTCTTTCAATTCAAAAGCCTTGTCAAGCACGCCCTCCTTCTTCTGTTGGATGGGCACCACCATGATCTGTACCGGCGCGATCCTGGGGGGAAGAACCAGTCCGTTGTCATCGCCGTGCACCATGATAATGGCGCCGATCAGGCGGGTGGTCATGCCCCAGGAAGTCTGATGCACATATTTTAAAGTATTGTCTTTGTCCGTAAACTGGATATCAAAAGCCTTGGCGAATCCGTCGCCGAAATTGTGGCTGGTTCCGCTCTGGAGAGCCTTTCCGTCGTGCATCAGGGCCTCGATGGTGTAGGTGGCCTCCGCTCCGGCAAACTTTTCCTTGTCCGTCTTTCTTCCCCGGATCACAGGGATGGCCAGCACCTCCTCACAGAAATCTGCATAAAGATTGAGCATCTGCTCAGTCCTCTCCTGGGCTTCCTGGGCCGTGGCATGGGCCGTGTGGCCTTCCTGCCACAAAAACTCCCTGGAGCGGAGGAACGGTCTTGTGGTTTTCTCCCATCTCACCACGGAACACCACTGATTGTACAGCCTGGGAAGATCCCGGTAAGACTGGATATCTCTGGCATAAAAATCACAGAACAGGGTCTCTGAGGTAGGTCTGACACACATCCTCTCCTGGAGGGGCTCCAGCCCGCCGTGGGTCACCCACGCAACCTCTGGCGCGAATCCCTCCACATGGTCTTTCTCCTTCTGGAGAAGCCCTTCGGGGATAAACATGGGCATGTACACATTCTCCACCCCAGTCTCTTTGAACCTCCGGTCCAGCTCCTTCTGGATATTCTCCCAGATGGCATATCCCGCAGGCTTGATCACCATGCAGCCCTTTACGCTTGCATAGTCGCACAGCTCTGCCTTCTTCACCACATCTGTGTACCACTGGGCGAAATCCACATCCATGGAGGTGATCGCCTCCACCATCTTTTTGTCGTTTGCCATGATAAAATCTCCTCTTTTTTTAGAATTTTATAGACAGCAGTCTGCGTTCTGTCAGGCTGCCAGCCAGGTAACCGGCAGGCCGCTGGGCAGGCCCTCTGCAAAAAGAAAAGCCATCCAGTCCCTGCCACGCTGTGACAAGGGACCGAATGACTGAAGATCCGGCGGTACCACCCTCATTAACCGTCCCAGGCCCCTGGCCTGTGACAGCTCTCTCTTTTTCTTTTCGTTAACGCCGAGATACGCCGCACTTTCGTGCGGAGCTCCGGGGCCGGTTGGGCTTCCATTGACATAAAGGCCTCTCAGCTTTGGCCCTCTCTCTGTGATGTGTGTCAGCTTACTAATCCCCTTCATCGCCCATAGATCTGTTGATGTATGGTGATTTTACGCTATATTTTCAAGAATGTCAAGATTGGGGATCGGGGTTTTCCAAAAATCTTTATTCCTCTTTGATGTCCGCCTGGCCTTGAAACTCGGCCGCTGACCGGCTCTTGGACGCAAGGATCAGCCATTGGCGCAGTCTGTCCACATCTTTCTCTGACAGAATTTTCTCTTCCAGTTTCTTCGGAACTACTCCGCGGGATTTCAGAAGCTCCAATATGCTCTCTGCCATCCCTTCGGCTACTCCCTCGGCTCTTCCCTGAGCTACCCCTTCCGACATAGCTGTTTTCCAGACATGGGTCTTCCAGGCCTGCTCATCTCTCACCTTTTTCAGATAAGCCTCATATCTCAGGCGCAGGGGATTGTGCATAGTCATCCTCTGCAGTTCCCCGATGGCTGCCAATATCCCGGGATTGTTTGTCTTGATCATCGCTAAGTCCTCCTCTGTTGTTGCGTTAAAAAGACGTATCCAGTCATCAATCTCTCCCTGTCCGGTATAAATTGTACCCTTTGTCAAGGACATTTTTTTAATTAATAAATAGGGAACATCTGTTTGTAAAATATCCTCTCTATAACACCTCCGCAATCCTATCCTCCAGGTCATCTATCACA
>CAMTAF010000201.1 GCA_947066955.1 uncultured Hungatella sp. | reverse complement strand
CCTTAGCAGGGTAAAACTTTGTGCATTTTTCTAAATTTGCTCATTTATAGTTATAAGGCTTTCGGACGCCAGTTTCGCTTACCGTTTCGTATAAAGCGGAACTATTGTTAATAGGGATACCATTTTTGAGGTAGATACGCAATCTGTCTATTTGCTATACTAAAAAAATTCTCCTTGTACTAAATATCCACATAAAGGCCTTGCTTAGCTAATTGACATTGCACATAAATAGTAAAAATAAAATTTCTTTGGAAATAACAGGCACGGGATATATGTTGTCAAAAGGGGAGAAGGTGTGGTATACTTGCGTAAGATACACGGCAATCTACTATATCTGATCAAAAGCGGGGAGAAACATATGAAAAAAACAACATTAGTAATCATGGCAGCAGGGATCGGCAGCCGTTTCGGCGGCGGCATCAAGCAGCTGGAGCCGGTGGGGCCGGGAGGAGAGATCATCATGGACTACTCCATCCACGATGCCCTGGAGGCAGGTTTTGACAAAGTGGTATTCATTATCCGGAAGGATCTGGAGAAAGATTTTAAGGAGATCATCGGCAGCAGGATCGAGAAGATCGTCGATGTGGAGTACGCTTTTCAGGAGCTTGACAATCTTCCGGAGGGCTTTGAGAAGCCCGCGGACAGGACAAAGCCATGGGGCACCGGTCAGGCTGTGCTCAGCGTCAAGGGCCTGGTGGATGGCCCCTTCCTTGTGATCAACGCGGACGATTACTATGGAAAAGAGGGCTTTAGGAAGATCCATGATTACATGGTGAACGAGATGGACGAGAAGGCGGAGGTTTATGACCTGTGCATGGGCGGCTTTATGCTGGTCAACACTTTGAGCGATAACGGCGGAGTCACCAGAGGCGTGTGCAAGGTGGGAGAGGACGGCTACCTGGAGACGGTGACAGAGACCTATGATATCCAGAGGGAGGGCGACGGATTAAAGGCATCAGATGAGCAGGGCAACCCGGTTTCCGTGGCAATCGACTGCCCGGTATCCATGAACATGTGGGGGCTTCCGGTTTCCTTCCTGGATGAGCTGGAGAAGGGCTTCCCGGAATTTCTGTCCAATATCCGGGAGGGAGATATCAAGAGCGAGTATCTGCTTCCCAAGATCATCGATAAGCTGGTGGAGCAGGGAAAGGCCAGAGTGAAAGTCCTTGAGACCCCTGACAAATGGTTCGGAGTCACCTATAAGGAGGACAAGCAGGCTGTGGTGGACTCCTTAAGGGCTCTCATAGCCAAAGGAGTTTATCCGGAGAGACTGTCATAATTTCTAAAGAAAGAACCGGAGGTGGGTTGAATAAGGGGGCACCTTTTTTGCCCCTGATTCAGCACACTTTCGGTTTTTCTGATAGGATATGGCTCCGAAAATAATATGCGTATCTAACAATCAACAGGATTCTCTATACTTCTTGCTTATCACAGCTGCCCTTGTGGTTCACACCCCAACGAAGCGCCGATGCTTCTCCCATACGTCATCCCGTTCCAAACAGTATAGCAGACAGCGGCTATCAATGATAGTATAAAAGCAGTTACCGGGATTTTTCATGTGCATGGTCATACAATGCCTGTATCTCCTCAGGCAGCTTGTCGGGCAGCATTTTGTTAAGCCGCTCTTCATTTCCGTCTTCCATTGCCTGTTCGTAATACCAGCATTTGAAACGGATCATATCCAGAGCTTTTTTCATCTGTTCCAGCTCGTCTTCTATGACTGCTCTCCGCTTTTGGAGAAGGTCATACCGCTTCTCATAGGTCTGGTTCCCTTGGGAACACCATCTCACGAACTGCCGTATATCCCTGATCTCCAGGCCGGACATTTTCAGGCATTCTATCACATGGAGTATCTCGATTTCTTTTTCTGTGAATCTCCGGATGCCGGAACAGCGCTGCAGATCCGGAAACAGCCCCTCCCTGTCATAATAGCGGAGCGTTGATACAGGGATGTCGAACATTTCTGATATCTGTCCGATTGTATACATATTATTCCCCCTCTTTCATAGAAGTTTCTACTTGACCTAAAGTCAGGTTAAGGTATTATAATCAGGATAAACCATCAGAGCGGGAAAGTCAATGGAGGAGGAAGAAGGAGGTATTGCTTATGGAATACAGACTGAATAAAAAGACCAAAGACCGAATCAGTGTGATCGGTCTGGGAACCAGCTACATAGCGGAGGCTCCGGAGAAGGAAGCGGTGGAGGCGCTGCTCCTTGCCCACGAGAATGGAATCAATTATGCGGACCTGGCAACCGCTGGAGCGAAAACTTTCGAATACTATGGAAAGGCTTTTTCTGATTTGAGAAAGGATATGCTCTATCAGGTTCATTTTGGAGCCAATTATGAGACAGGGGAATATGGGTGGACCACTGATCTGGAGAAGATCAAGGGACAGATTGACTGGATGCTTGGCAGCCTGAAAACCGACTATGTGGATTATGGTTTTATCCACTGTCTGGATGGGGCAAAGGACTGGGAGAGCTACAAAGCAAATGGAGCGCTGGACTATCTGCTGGATATGAAGAGGCAGGGGGTTGTGAGACACATCGGTTTGTCTACCCACACTCCGGAGCTGGCCAACCTTGTTCTGGATGCCGGGATTGTTGAGCAGCTGATGTTCTCCATCAATCCGGGGTATGACTACCACCACGGCGATTACGCCAAGGGGAGCTCGGATGAGCGGATGAACTTGTACCGGCGGTGCGAGGCGGAGGGGATCGGGATCTCGGTGATGAAGCCATTTTCCGGCGGTCAGCTTCTGGATGAAAAAACGTCCCCCTTCAAGCGGGCGCTCACCAGATACCAGTGCATTCAGTATGCTTTGGATAAGCCAGGTGTGCTCACCGTGCTGCCGGGGATACGGGGGACTGAGGATGTCAGGGAGCTGCTGGGCTTCTTTGACGCTTCGCCGGAGGAGAAAGACTACAGCGTTCTCGGCACATTTACGCCCGGAGATGCGGTTGGAAACTGCGTCTACTGCAACCACTGCCAGCCCTGCCCCGCGGGCTTGAACGTGGGCCTGATCAACAAGTATTATGATCTCTCCCTGGCCGGGGATACAATGGCGGCTGACCATTATGCCAAGCTGGAAAAACATGCTTCGGACTGTGTGGACTGCGGCCATTGCGACCATCGCTGCCCCTTCCAGGTAAAGCAGTCAAAGAGGATGAAAGAGATCGCCGGACATTTTGGAAAATAGAAAAAACAGAATAGAGCAGACAGAAAGGGAAATTTATGAAAAAATTAGGATTCGGACTGATGAGACTGCCGCTTTTAAACAGAGAAGACCCGGGGGCAGTGGATATTGAACAGGTGAAAAAGATGGTGGACCTTTTTATTGAAAAGGGATTTACCTATTTTGACACAGCATGGATGTATTGCGGATTTAACAGTGAAAAAGTGGTAAAAGAGGCCCTGGTCAGCCGGTATCCCAGGGACCGATTTACCCTTGCGACAAAAATGCACGCAGGCTATTTTAATACCAAAGAGGAAAGGGAGCAGGTGTTTGAGCAGCAGCGGGTTAAGACAGGGGCAGAGTATTTTGATTATTATCTGCTTCACGGAATTTCAGCAAACAGCTACGAGAAACATGAGAAATTTGACAGCTTCGGCTGGCTGAGGGAGAAGAAGGAACAGGGCTTTGTCAAGCATATGGGATTCTCCTTCCATGACAGCGCCCAGCTTCTTGACAGGATTCTCACAGCCCATCCGGATATGGAGTTTGTGCAGCTGCAGATCAATTATCTGGATTGGGAGAGCCCATGGATTCAGTCACGGGAATGCTATGAGGTTGCTGTGAAGCATGGAGTTCCGGTGATTGTCATGGAGCCGGTGAAAGGCGGCACCCTGGCCTCGGTTCCCAAGGAGGCGGAAAGGCTTTTCAAAGAGGCTGCCCCTGAGATGTCAGTCTCCTCCTGGGCTGTCCGGTTTGCGGCTTCCCTGGACAATGTGATGATGGTGCTGTCGGGTATGAGCAATCTGGAGCAGCTTGAGGATAATGTGGGATATATGGAGGACTTCAGACCTTTGAATCAGGAGGAGCAGGAGCTGGTAAAGAAAGCCTCGGATATCATCTGCTCATCCATCGCGGTGCCGTGCACGGGATGTTCTTACTGTACCGACGGATGCCCCATGAAGATTGCCATCCCCCAGTATTTCTCTCTTTATAATGAAGACATGCGGGAGACCGAGGACAAGGGCTGGACGGCGAACCAGAGCTTTTACAAACAGCTTACAGAGACATTCGGGAAAGCGGGAGACTGTATTGGCTGCGGCCAGTGTGAAGGGATATGCCCCCAGCATCTGCCGATTATCCGTCACCTGAAAGCGGTTTCGGAATATTATGACAAATAGTGACCATAAAAACAGACTTAAAAGCCGGTGGAAAGATTGTCCACCGGCTTTTTTGCACATGGGCCCCGGCGCGCCAGCAGGGGAAAGGCTGCCCATACTGGATTGCACACAGGGCGGAGAGAAGATGTGTCCGCCTGAGCTCAGGATCCCTGAATGAGGACAGACATAGCTGCATAAGATGGAGTAAAGAAAAGCAGGAGAAATCTATGACAACATATTCTCCCCAATGGAAGGAGACCCGGGATCCGGCAGCTAACGCGGGCCGGGATATAGAGTATTTTCAGGGGCTGTATCCAAGGAGGATTAAGGAGCTCCAGAAATATGTGGCCAGACAGTGTGATATCATGGACTATGCGGGAAGTCCCATCTATGACGAATACCCGGATGCGGTGATGATCGACAGGACATGTCAGGCCATCTGTCAGAATCTTCCCGGTCAGTGGCAGGAGAGCGGACAGGCGGAGGCAGGGCCAGAAGGCTGGGCAGAGGAAGAGCAGGCAGAGCTGTATGAGGCCGGAGAACCACCGGCAGAGATCCAGCAGCAGAGTATTGGGGCGGAGACGGGGGTCCTGCCAGGCTGGGAGCTGCCTTTGATTCCGTCTAATTCCCGTCCGCCCCAGGGCCCGCCGGGAGGCCCGGGATGGGGTCCGCCGCCTGGTCCTCGTCCGCCCCAGGGTCCGCCGGGAGGCCCGGGGTGGGGCCCGCCGCCTGGTCCCCGCCCGCCCCAGAAT
>CAMTAF010000200.1 GCA_947066955.1 uncultured Hungatella sp. | reverse complement strand
TTTTAACGAACACCAAAGGGTGTTGCTTTGCATAACGGTTTATAAGTTTAACCTGCGGTCCGCGCCTAAGTACTTTAAGAGAGATTCAATGGCATTGGCCTTGGTAATGCCTTTCACTCCCAGGTCTCCAAACAGCGCGATCTCCCCCGCGCCCCCCCATGTGCCGTTGGCCATATCCGGGAACTGCTCCTTTGTATCCAGAAAGTCCTGGTAAGTATTTAAAATATAGCTTACTTTGTTTAAATCATCCCGGTAGAGTTCGCCGCCATAGATCATATCCGGAAACGCGGAGGCGACCGTGGTGCTGTCGGCATCTGCTTTTCCCTTCCTCCTGCTGTACTCCACCATCACCGGCTGCGCCTTCTGGGCAAAGTTTTCGCTGGCGAACAGGCCGTTGTTGCTCTCCAGATAGAATTCCAGTTTGCGGCTGTGGAGCCAGTCCACAATCCTGCGGCACTGGTCCGCCGTGATCAGCTGGTGCAGCACCACATGGCCGTGGTCCTCCACATAGCTCCCGTTTCCCCCGATCATGCCGTCCAGCCCGATGTCCCACAGGTTTGGATAGACCTCCGCCTTGCTCCTGCCTGTGCAGATGTACACCCGATGGCCATTTTTTCTGGCCTGCCGGATAGCCGTTACCGCCGACTCCGGCAAATGTCCCTCATAGTCCACCAGCGTTCCGTCCACATCAATAAAAATAACTTTTCCCATCTTTAAAACCTTCCTTCTCTTTTATTTCACCCTTCCTGCTTCTATTCTGCGGATATGCGGTCTCTTTTCCAAAAGAAAACTGTTATTTATCCAATCAGAACCTTCTTACCTTCAAATCCGAAACCATATTTTCGAATCCGTCCTTCGCTAATACCTTCTGCCAATAATGCTGATTGATAATTCTTATCTTCAATCTGCTTTAGAGCCGCTTTCACCGTATCCCCCAGACTCCTTTCGTCATCCGGGTCATAGACCTTGAATTCCAGAATTATAGCATCGTCCTCATTTTTAAGAGGCTTTAACATCACATCATACCTTCCAAACCCGCTTTCCCGATTCGAAGTGATCACATACCGATCAGACAGTTCCACCATAAGCCCTAATACAAATCCGTGGTAGAATCGTTCTGGCTCCGACCCTGACGGACGGTTTCCGGTATCGAAATAGCTGAATGTGGTCAAGGCGATCCGGTTCATATAAGCATTCATCTCTTTCACATTGCCCTGCAATAATGCCCTGATAAATCCATTATATTCCTTCACCGACTTCCCAAACCATCCCCGTATCATCTTTTCAAATGTAATACGGACTTCTTTATTAGTTAAACTCAGTTCATATTCCCCAGTTCCAAATTCTTCATTGAACCAATAATCGTCCGCTTTGAGATATCCGCTTGCCAGAAACAGACTCCACACAGCGCTCTCGTCAGACTCCAACTGACTAAATACGATCTGCTCATCAATCGTTGTACAGAGTTTCCGTCCCTTCAAAAGATCCTCCATAGTCTCTTTTATTTCCGGAGTCCCCTCCCGGATCAGTTTTCCCACTAAACCGTTGCTGCTGGTATTCGCCCAATATGCAGAAAGGCGCTTCTTACCTAAATAATTTAAGATCGACCAGGGATTATAGATATCACGCCTTTTTCCAAAAACAAAGCCATCATACCAGTCTTTTACCTTCTGCCGTTCATCGTACAATCCATTTTCCTCCAATGCTTCCCAGACTTCTTCTTCTGTAAAGCCAAAGCTATTCTCATATTTCTCAGAGGTAGTGGTCACAACCTCCAGATTATTCAGATCTGAGAAAATGGATTCTTTACTGATCCTGGTAATGCCCGATAAAGCGGGGCACGCTGTTCCAGTCATAACCGCCCGAAAAAGATATGGATTGGTTTTAAAGGTTGAGTTAAAAAGGCTTCTGATAAAGGCAGTCATTTCATCCCAGTATCCGTTCACATAGGCTTCCTGCATGGGCGTATCATATTCATCCAGAAGAATGATCACCTTCTTTCCATAATAGCGGGAAAGATAAAGGGACAGCATCTTTAAGGACAGAGTAATCGTACTGTTTTCCGGATCGACAAAAACCTTGCGGAAATCCTCCTTTTCATCCTCTCCCAGAAGATCGCTATCCAGCAAAAACCGATATTTTCCAAAAACCATCTTTATAATCTGGCAGATCTTTCCTCTCGCCGCAGAGAAAGATGTTTCTTTCACATCAGCAAAACTAAGAGCAATCACAGGATAAGTTCCCTGAAGCTCTTGGTACTTTTTATCATTCCATATAGAGAGGCCTTCAAATATCTCCCCCTGCCCTCTATATTCTACAGAGAAAAAACGCTCCAGCATGTTCATATTTAACGTCTTTCCAAAACGGCGGGGACGGGCAATCAGCGTAACTACATCCTGATTTTCCCACCATTCCCGAATGAACTCTGTCTTATCCACATAAAAACATCCACTTTCGATCAGGTCAGTAAAATCCTGATACCCAATACCGATTACTCTTGCCATAATTGTGTGTGCCCCCTTTCTGCTATCGTTTATCATGCTCCTTCCAAGCCGAGGTGCTTCGCGCCATAAGTATACTGTTTTATAACTTTTTACACCGCTGCATAGATTTCCTTCTCCCATGTCTTGATTGTCTCAACTGGCAGTTCTAAAACCTCTGCTATCGTCTCGGGGGAATCTCCTCTTTTTAACATATTTCTGGCTGTCTTTCTGACTGCCTCTTGTCTCCCTTCATCCATCAACATCTTTCCAACTTGTGTCATTCCAATTACCTCCTTGATATACTGCCTGGTCTCATCAGTGATCACCTTGTCCGTAAAGCTTAAGATCCCCGCCAAGGCAAAACTCTCCTGATTCTTATCCGGTATCCGCCTTGCTAAGTTCACACATTCCTTGATCGCTTCCTGTTTTTTCTCCTCACCTCGGTAAGTCAATGGAAGGATTACCAGATGCATCAGCACCTCATCAGTGACTGCATTCTCATCTATGCTCTTTCTGACTTCCTCCAGCCATTCTTCTGAGGGAACTCCTGCCAGATAAGACGCTTCTACCTGTATACTGCATGCCGTCCGTGTGAGAGCGGTTTGGGACTTCTCAATATCTGCTGTATATAATACCATCATATGAATGTCCGGCTCTTTTCCTTCTTTCAGATACCGGTCAATGACATCCATGATGTAACGGCCATATTTCGTAAAATTCGTTTTTTTGTACTCACTCTCATAGTCCAGGATCCCTACGCTTCCGTCTTCCAGTTCAAACAGGTTATCCATTCTCAGCTCTCTGGCCTGGACAATGGGGATATTCGTCGGTCTGACATCAACCACCTTTAAATCTGTCCTCAATCCAAACAGGGACAGAGATTTTCCCTTCATCTGATCTCCAAAGACTTTTGAAACAATATCCTTATTTTGATATGCCACGGCAGTATCCGTATCTCTTGCTCCCATCCATTTCTCCTTTATCTCTGAACCTTCACAACAGTTAACCACCATTGGCATGACTCTCCATTTTTATTATACCGGAAAGTCACCGGTTATTCAAGGAAAGTTTCTTTTGGATTTTCTGCCCTCTCAACGCCGCTATATGGATATCGCTTTTTTCAAAGTTAACGAAACGTCAAAATGGGAGGTATAATACCTGCCTCCCATTTGTTTTTTAGGTTATTGCTGCCCCGTCCGGATTATAGCACCTTCTGAATCTGCGCATACTCCTGAGCGATCAGCCCCGCCGCGTACAAAAGCTGATACGGATGGCCGGCCTGGTCCTGGGGTGACTGAAAATCCAACACCTTAGCGCCGTACTCCGGCGCCTCCTTCTGCCTCCCCGATATCATCCAGATCCTCGGCCAGTCCTTTTTATCTCTCCCCTTAAAGAATCCCTCCCTGTGATACTCAAAATAAGACCCGGTGTAGCTGAAAATCAGGATCAGGCAATCCCTCCCCGCCTGTTCAATGTACTCGATCTGCTGGTCATAGGACACGTTAGTATACACCTGTTTTCCCAGCATTAACAGGTCCCCCTGGAGGCTGACTGCCGCGCACTCTGCTTTGAGAAGGCCGAAAGCCGCCACCTTCTCATAAGCCTTCAGATCCCGGCACAGGGCGGCAAGCTTCTGCCTGGAAATGGTCTTTGTCACCATATTGATACTTCTGGTTACCCTGGCCCCATAAGCCGCCGCCCCGCTCTCCTTATCATTCTCCTGGGAGTGGACTTCAAAATTCAGCTCCGTTGACTTGAGAAGCTCCTTAAGCTCCACAAAATCCCGAAGTCCCACATCTTTGCAGAACCGGGACACGGACCCCAGACCCACATGGCATCGCTCCGCCATCTCCTTGATCCCCAGATCTTTCACCTCATCCATGTGCTCCAGGATATAGGTGGCAATGGCGCTGTTGGTAGAGCCGCTTTTTTCACTGGCAATGACACTTAAAAATACTACCGGCAATTTTCCGTAAATCATGGAAATCTCCTACTGTCCCCCCGCGAAATCATACAGCATCCGCTCTTTTAACACAGACACATCTTTTCCCATGGCCTCTGCCAGCTTGTAGGCAAAGGGATACACCGTAGCCGGTCCCTGGCTGGTGATAAGATTCTTGTCAACGACCACGACGTCCTCTTTAAAATGCGCTCCGGGAAGCTTCTGGGCGTATCCCGTGTATCCGGTCATCTCCCTGCCCTGGATCACCTGAGCCTCTCCCAGCACCAGGGTTCCGGAACACATGGCAGCCACGAATTTTCCCTGTTCCATAAAATATTTCACCAGGGAGATCACTTCCGGGTCCTCTCTCAAGTTGGCTCCCCCGGGCCGTCCTCCCGGCAAGACCACCATGTCGTACTCTCTCACGGCGTCAGAAAACTCTTGATCCGCTTTCACCATCATGCCGTGCATCCCCTTTACAAACAGATCCGTCTCCGGATTCTCCGCCCTTTTCATGGCAAATGTATGGCACTCCACATCTGCCCTTCTCAAAATATCTACAATGGTCAGGGTCTCGCCCTCTTCATATCCTTCTGCCATCAATACTGCCACTTTTCCCATGGTCTTAATCCTCCTAGTATAATAATGGTGTAGTCAAGAATGACTACTGGTTAATAGTTACAA
>CAMTAF010000199.1 GCA_947066955.1 uncultured Hungatella sp. | reverse complement strand
ATCTGGAAAAGAAGCTGACAAAGATGGGGTATTATTTTCAGGTAAGTAAAAACGGAACCGTCCTTTACTCAAATATTTCGGACAGGGACATGGAAATCGCCGTAAAGACGGCAGGAGATGCTCTTTTTACAGCCAAAAGCCTGACTGCCAGCCTGGACCATGCCTCCGTACTCAAAAATACCTTTGTCCACGAGGAAAAAGAATTTTCCATTATCGCCGTCAACAACGGCCGGGAGAGATGTCAGGTAGAGTCCTATTTTCAAACTTACATAGTAAAATATGTAGGGATTCTTTTGGCTGTCTTTTTGGGGATAACCATGATGGTCAATGGGATTTTGTCCTGGTGGGTGTCAAAAAGCGTCCTGGTGCCTTTGAAAAAATTGAGCCAGGGAACCAGGCAGATTCGGGAAGGCAATCTGGATGTAGAGATTGATTACCATAAAAACGATGAATTCTACCAGGTGTGCCAGGATTTTGAGAAGATGAGAGCCTATCTGAAAGAGTCGGTAAGACAGCGGGTGGAAAATGAGAACCGGCGCAAGGAGATGATCAATGGGGTCTCTCATGATTTAAGGACGCCTCTTACTTCCATAGGAGGATATGTGGACGGCCTGATCGAGGGGATCGCCGATACCCCGCAGAAGGAGGAGCGTTATTTAAAAGCCATAAAAAGACGTGCCGGGGATCTGGAACGGCTGGTGAACAGCCTGTCTGACTATAACCGCCTGGAAAACGGACAGGCCAAATACCATATGGAGCGGGGAGACCTGAAGGTGTTTTTTGAACAGTATCTGTCCGCCTATAAAGAGGAGGCAGGGCAGAACCATGTGGAGATCTGTCTGGAGGCCCCGGACAGGGCGTATCCGCTGTTGTTTGACGGCAGTGAAATGAAACGGGTTGTTGATAATCTGTTTGCCAACACCATCCGTTACCGGACGAATATTCCGTCAAAAGTATGGATACGGATTTCTAAAAAACAACAGCAGGACAGAATACGGATCGAATTTCAGGATGACGGGCCGGGAGTTTTCGAGGAGTGCCTGCCAAGGCTGTTTGACATGTTTTATCGTACCGATGAAGCAAGAAGCCAGTCTGGCAGGGGAAGCGGCATTGGCCTTGCGGTAGTGAAAGAGATCATCACGGCCCACAAAGGGGAGGTAAGGGCAGAAAACAGGAAAGGCCTTGCCATTATTATGGAGCTGCCGGCAATGGCTGAAAGGGGACAGAAGATAAGTGGGAAGGAGGCTTCTGATTTTGGAGAAAGTACTGATCATTGAGGATGACGAACTGATCGCGGAGCTGGAGAGGGATTATCTGGAAGCAGGGGGCTTTCAGGTGGAAATTGCGCTGGACGGGACGACAGGACTCCAAAAAGCGCAGACGGAAGAGTATGGCACGGTTGTCCTGGATGTAATGCTTCCGGGGAAAAACGGGTTTGAGATCTGCAGGGAGCTTCGCAGGAATCAGGATCTGCCCATCATCATGGTGACGGCCCGCAGGGAAGATGTAGATAAGATCCGGGGACTGGGGCTGGGAGCGGACGACTATATGGTAAAACCCTTCAGCCCGGCGGAGCTGGTGGCCAGAGTGCGCTCCCACATTATGATTCACCAGCGCCTTCTGGAACGAAAAGAGGGGCGTAAGCCGACACAGCTGCTTATGGGAAATCTGAAAATCCTGCCGGAAGAAAGAAGGGTGTTTTTGGGGGAGGAAGAGATTGCATTGGCCAATAAGGAGTTTGAGCTTCTTCTGCTCATGGCCCAGAACCCGAATATTGCTTTTTCAAAAGAAACACTCTTTAACCGGATCTGGGGGATGGATTCTGTGGGGGCTACGGATACGGTCACCGTACATATCAACCGTCTGAGGCAGAAACTGGAGCGGAATTCGGCCAGTCCCAGAATGATTGAAACGGTGTGGGGCGTGGGATACCGGTTTAAGATCAATGTCTGAAGAACAACATAACACTTTTGGGTATAAACTGATGAACAAATCGAGACTTCTTTGGAGGTTTCGATTTTGTTATGATGAAATACATAAAAACAATTAAGAAACAGGTGGCTTATAATGAAACGGATAAAAGCAGCGGCGCTGCTTGGTATGTGCATGGCAGTTTTTACAGCCTGCAGAGGAAAAGCAGACGTCAACTCTGTCAGCGAACTGGAACAGGGAATCCAGGCAGTGGAGGAAGCGGTCAATGCAGAAAGGAGTGAAATTTCGGTGCAGGATATAAAGAGCAGCCGGGAAGTCCGCGAAGGGACATCAGCCGACACCGTGGCCACACCGGAGGATTTCCCAATGGAGTACGATTATGGAAGCGGCCGTATCAGCGACTGGTCCAGAGAGGATATGCTTAAGAAGACGCCAAAGCCTAAGGGAAACGAAACCGTCCTGAATACAGTCCCAAACCCTGCCAAAATCCAGGCTCTCTATCTCTGGGAGGAGGGAAATGTGCCGGCAGTGACCAGGTTTACAGAGGACATGGACGGATATTTTGATGAGTGGGATTTCCGGCCTTACGTGACGGCGATTCCGGTCAGGGACGGAGTGAAGCCCAAAGGGGCCGTTGTCCTGATGGCAGGCGGGGCTTATCAGTTTCGGGGCAATTATACGGATTCCCTGCCAACGGCAGCGGCTTTGAGGGAATATGGATTCCAGACCTTTCTTGTGGATTACCGGCTGCGGCCTTACACCCAGGAGGAAGGGGCGCTGGATGTTGCCAGGGCGGTCCGGTTCATCCGCAAATATGCGGACGTGTACGGGATTGCCCCGGATAATATCGCGGTCATGGGCTTTTCAGCCGGGGGAATCCAGGCAGGGGAATTTCTCATGCACTACGATGAAATGGTGGATGGGACTAAGCTGGATGCTGATTATATTCCGGATGAACTGGACGACATCCCGGCCCACACTTCGGCAGCGGGAATGATCTATTCCTTTTACGGAAGATTAAGCGTGGGCAATATGGACCCGGACTGGCTTTCCAAAGGGGAACTGCCTCCCACCTTTTACGTCTATGGCACGGAAGACCCTTTTTACACCCAGTTTGAGGAGCAGTATGAGGTGATCAAAACTATGGGGATCGACACAGGAAGAATCGTGCTGAACAACTGGCCCCATGGGTTTGGCTCTGACGGCGGCTGGGTGGAGGATTACGCGCAGTGGCTGGAAGGAATCTTTCCGTCCGGCGGGGCGTTGGAAACAGCAGGCGAGGAGGGAATGGAACTGTTTACGCCTGAAACAAGGATACAGGATGTGATAGATGATCCGGCATTTGAAGGCTTTGGCAGACTGGTATTTCCGGTAGATTTAGGATTAGAGGGGACGTTGACTCTTAAGGAGGCGGGAAACCGCCTTGTGTGGTACAGCCATGTGAATCCAGAGCGGACGGTCTCCATTGTGAATGAGATGAAAGCCAGGGTACAGAGGGGTGAGAAGATTTTTTATGATATTTATACAGATGAGGAAAAGAAAAAGGATCCTTCCAAGGAGGATACGGGGCTGTTTTACTTTCGGGGCGATCCCGGTGAGAAGTTTGCGGTGGTAAATGCAGGCGGCGGTTTTATGTATGTGGCTGCCATGCACGACAGCTTTCCCCATATGCAGGAGCTGGCGAAGCAGGGGTATCACGCTTTTGCGCTGATCTACCGCCCCGGCGCCCAGACCGCCTGTGAGGATCTGGCCAGGGCAGTCGCTTTTATTCAGGAGCACGCAGAAGAGTTTCAGGTTCACAGGGAAGGGTATTCCCTGTGGGGAGGCTCTGCGGGGGCGAGAATGGCGGCATGGCTTGGTTCCTATGGAACGGCCGCTTTTGGGGAGAAGGAGTATCCGGCTCCGGGGGCGGTGATCATGCAGTATACGGGGCTGTCGGAAGTATATGGGAACGAGCCTCCCACCTATGCATGTGTAGGCGTCAATGACGGAATCGCTTCGTACAGAACCATGGAGCGCCGGATCAGGGGGATCAGGGCCAATGGGACTGCCGGGGAGATTGAAGTTTTTGACGGCCTTTCTCATGGCTTTGGCCTGGGGGAAGGAACCGTGGCAGAGGGATGGATCAACCGGGCTGTGGCGTTTTGGGAAGAGAACACAGATCAATAAAGCAGATACCTTTCGGTTGATACAGGGTAACAAAAAGTGACTTCTGTGTGTGGCAGAGAGTGGTTATAATGAATCTGCTGATTTTCGGCCCTTCTGCTCCGGTATCACAAATAATTTAAGAGAGAGGATATAAGACTATGAGAAAACAAACGTTAATGAGAATGGCAGCTATGGCTGCGGCAGGGATGGTCCTTATGACCGGCTGTGGGGGCAACGGTTCCCAGGCGGCCACGACAGCAGCGACAGCGGCTCCAGAGACGACACAGTCTTCTGAAACGACAGCTCCGGAAACAACCGAAGCGGAAACTACAGCTTTAGAGGAAGCCGGGGAGACGGATGTGCCTTTGGCGCCGGAGGGCGCGCTGGCTATCGCAAAGCAGGGGATGTTTTCTTCCGGCGGCACGGTTACGGAGCCGGTTGAGGGAGAGTATGATGAGACCCAGAACTGGCTGGATTCCACCAGGGCAGGGAATACCGCCCATGTAGACCATGCCAATGTGCTTTATCAGATTCCGGTCAATGATAATGGAAACCCCATTGTCTATCTTCATGGCTATGGACAGTCCAGGATGGGCTGGATGACTACGCCTGACGGGAGAGAGGGCTGGTCGGACATATTCCTGAAAAAAGGGCACAGCGCGTTTCTGGTGGACCAGCCCAGACGTGGAGAAGCAGGTTCCACAGCAGCCATGACTACGGACGGCATTGATACCTGGAGTGAGGATTCCAAGGAATATATGCCGGGCGACCAGGCGTGGTACACCCATTTTAGGATCGGGCGGGTGGCGCCGGAACGGTATGAGGGTTCCCAGTTCCCGGAGGGAGATGAGGCCCAGGATCAGTTTTTCCGCCAGATGACGCCCAACACCGGTTCCTATGATGAGGGAATGGACGGCCAGGCTCTGGGCCAGGTGATGGAAGATGTTTATGAGATGACGGGAAACAAGGCCATCTATATTACCCATTCCCAGGGGAGCAGGGTGGGGTGGGCTACCCCGGTAGAGAACATATCAGCGATTGTAGCTATTGAGCCAGGCGGAACTCCGGAGATCGGCTCGGAATATTACCAGAGACTTT
>CAMTAF010000198.1 GCA_947066955.1 uncultured Hungatella sp. | reverse complement strand
GCAAGCGGCCACATTTCCTTTCCGCCCCATGTGCATAAAAAAAGCAGCCCCGCACCAGCCGCAGACTTGCTCCGCACCTGGTGAAGGGCTGCCTTAATCGAGCAGGGGAGGTCTTTCCTCCTGCCCGCCCCGCCGGACCCCGGCCAGCTTTTGCTGGCAAGCCTCCTCTCGAGGCCCGTGTGCACAAAAATCAAACAGAGGAGACGTGTCGCTCTGCTCGCCGCGTCAGGACAGGCTGCGCAGGCAGCATATGCCTTTCCGCCCCACCTTACTGTCCAGACAACTATACCATATCTGTGACTCCATCTCAACCATAAAGAGAGGCCATGTTTTTTATCCGCGGCTCAAACCCGAAATCCGCCATCTGAAGGCGGAATTTTTTTGGCAGGGTGATCTTTTTCAGCCTTCCCTTCTGCCACATGGTGTCATCTCTGTAAACCGAATAGACATTGTAAATATAACAGACCTCATCAGGGATTGCGTAGGCGATATGTTTTATGGGAAGCTTCACATCTTTTTCCAGCTGGATCCCCATCAGGCTCCCGCTTCCCAGCCATGTGTCAAAGAATCCCGTGCAGGTCTCTTTATCCAGAACCACATAGCCGCTCCATTTTCTGCTGCTCTCTCCCCACTCCGCGGCGGCAGCGATCAGCATCATCTCCTCCAAAGGCATCTCCACCAAAAAAAACAGCTGATTCTGGCTGGAGGCCTCGTGCCATACCTCATAGACGACACTCTTCAGATAGCCCTTTTCCATGTCCGGGATGCGGTATTCTTTCAGGTGAAGTCCATAGGCCAGATCTTTCTTGGTATATCCCTGCTGCTTTGTGAGCCAGACGATGCTGGCATCGTTAAAAAGGCGGTACCCCACCCCATAGCTGAATCCCAGGTCGTTGGGCATAAGAGTGTTCAGGGTATAATCCCATCCTGCGTCCCCGGTGTCCACTCCGATGTCACAGTGGTAGGTCTGGCGCAGATGCGCGCCAACAGGAACCTGGACTTTCACGGCAGCCTCCAGTTCCCCCGTCTCCTCCGCCGGGATGCCCATCTCCGAGAGACGCTCTTTTACTGCTTTCAGCTCCGCCCTGCCCATCTCCTCCATGAGATCATCAAATTTCCTTTTCGGGCAGGTACTGAATTTGTATCCGTCATAAAAGATCTGCTGGAGCTCTTCCTTTTCCAGTTTCCGGAAAGGTACGGGAATGGGGAATCTCCCAGAGGAATCCCGGGAATATCCCAGCCTCTCAAGTCCTAAACCGATCTTCTCTCTCCCCGATCCTTCCATCGTCTTGATCCTCCTGAAATCTTTCATCTGCTCTGCCATGACAGACATTTTTCCCGTGTGCCGGCACGTTCTTTTTCAGGCAAGTCATTCCGCGAAATGTGAACGTGTCAGTGCGCTGATACTCTTAAGAATATCACATTTCCTTCTCACTCACAAGTTGCATCCGTTCATATTCCAAAGTTCATATTCCAAAGTTGTAACCGTTCAGATGACCCTTGAACTGTTACACCCAAAGTTTTCAGTTTTCGGAATTTTTTTAAAAACAGATTGACATTGGGGTTGGTCTGTGGTATATTATATTTTGTGTCCGGCAGACAAGCCAGATAAAGGGGAATAGTTCAATGGTAGAGCAGCGGTCTCCAAAACCGTAGATGGGGGTTCGAGCCCCTCTTCCCCTGGTTTTATGATCCTGAAGTTTTCGCGAACTTCAGGTTTTTTTATGTGCAGGCCCGTGCGCAATCGAGTAGGGGAAGTCTTTTCCCCTACTCGCTGCTCTGGGGCGGGGCCGCGCAAGCGGCCACATTTCCTTTCCGCCCCATGCGCATAAAAAGAGCTTCCCGCCCGCACTGCGGAAGAAAGCTCTTTTCCTTTGTCAATTTCTCATTTCAACCTATCCCTCGTCAAATACTTCATACTGCCTTTTAGGTCCGCCGCACACCGGGCAGCGGTCCGGCGGATTATCCCCGGTCATCACGTACCCGCAGATAGGGCAGACATACACCGTGGTTCCGGAGAAATCCTCCACCTGAGATGCCTCTTTTAAGAGTGAAGCGTGAACCTTCTCCGCCGCGGACGCGGCCCGGTAAGCCTGTCCGGCAAGAGGCTTCTCATGGTCCTTCGCGTATTGGGCAACCATGGGATAGAGATGTTCATACTCAAACTCTTCCCCGGGGACAAAGGTATCCACAGACTCCGCAAAAGGCGCCGGGCGGTCCAGGACCGAGTAGAAATTCCTGGCGTGATAATACTCAGAGGCCGCCAGAGCCTGAAAAAGACTGGCGATCTTGTTTAACCCTCTGCGCCTGGCCCGGTCCGCGAACATTAAGTACTTGAAATGGGCCATCAGCTCCCCTTCTACGGTCTCTTTCAATTTCTGCCTTAAGATTCCGTCCTCCCCTTCCCGCTTATAGCAGTCTTCCAAAAGGTTGGCCACCTGGTATTTAAGCTCCCCATCCTCCTCATAAAAGTGGACAATGTGGTGCTCTACATCCCATGCCCGGATCTCCTCCGACACATCTTCGATCATGGCTCCCCCGCCTCCTGTGCAGATTAAGGGAATCCCGTCCACCTCATCCTCAAAGCGGGAGTGGACATGGCCGCAGACCAGGAATTTCACCTTCTCCTTCCACGGCCCATAGGCTTTTTTCAGCCGGGAGAATTCCTCCTCCGACACGCAGTTTCGGATAAAATGATTGGGCACCGGAATATGGAAAGCCACAACCGCCCGCTCCACGTCATCCCTGGCGAGAACCTGGGACAGCAGGGCAAGCCCCTCCTCCTCAAAGGACCTGGCAGCGTTGTCCAACACCACAACCGCGAAACAGTCTGTCAAAAGCGCGTAATTTTTCAGCCCGAAATAATCAGTGTAAGCCCCGGTATCGTGGTTCCCCCGAAGACAGTACACATCATTGCCAGCCAATACCTCTGTCATCTCCTGGATCGCCTGGTAATAATGGTTCGTCCCATCCGGAACCAGATCCCCTGCAATCAGGGTGATGTCATCCTTTCCGCTCTCTTCCAGAGCCCCCGCGTACACCTTCATATTGTAAGTGCCAAGCCCCTCACAGCCCGGGTCACCGATGACCCCCATGGAAGCCACGCCGCAAAGCCTGGTAATCTGGTCTGTCACCTTTATCATTTTCCTTCTGTCCATGATCCTCCACCCCTTTTTCTCTCCGCCATGATAAAATATCACCACCCGCCAGGGTGCTGACCTGCGTGCGCATCAGCGCACTACATTATTATAAAATGTCACCACCCGCTAGGGTGCTGACCTGCGTGCGCATCAGCGCACTACATTATTATAAGGTATTTTGAACGGAAAGGGAAGTGGAAACCTTGGGGAAACTACCGTCTCTCCACCCGGATCACATAATTCCAGATTTTGAAACTGCCGGGGGCTTTTTTCTCTGCTGCCGTCTCCCACACCAGATTCCGATGCCGGTATATGCTCAAAAGGATTCCCAGAAGCCCGTAAACCGCCAGGGTGTGGACCCAGCCATAGGAGAAAAAGGGGATCCCCGCTGTGGAGCTTAAGCCGAATCCAAAGTTGTACAGCACATTTCTCACGGTTTCCAGGGTCAGGAGCAGGGTACATCCCAGGGCCGTCATCCTTCCTAAGCTGTTCCTCTCCCTGACCGCCATGATAAACAGATACAGGAAAAACAGTCCGTAGAGGACACACAGAACCACGGTCTTCCAAAGGCCCAGAACCACTGCGGACTGAAGGATCATGAACTGGTTTCGAATCATAATGTTGTTCCAAAAATCCAGGAGCCCTCTCTGCTCCAGCACACCGTAGCTGTTTTTGACCATGGAGAGGCTGGATACGATCTTCCGGATCTGATTTTGCTGGTATCCGGCGGTCTGGGCAAAGTCTTCGGGGTGGAAAAGCGCCTGGAGCCTCGTGGTCTGATAAGGCTTTAAGTTCGCCGCCATCAGAACCACTGCGGCCCCAAAGAGACAGCATGCCGCCGCCAGCCCCCTCTTTCTGGGAATCCCGAACCACTCCCAAAAAACAGCCATGAAAAACATGGCGCCGCACACGGCCAGCGCGTCTCCCACGACGCCGAAGCCCCCTCCTATGGATCCCATCCCGATGACAAAGGCGGCTCCGATCCACATGGCACTGACCCCCATGCCCCAAAAACCTTTTCCCCTGTTTCCGTAGAGGATCCCTCCGTAGAGGGGCACAAAGAAATACATGAGACATTTGAGATAGGGATAGCTGCCGTTAATCCTGGGAAGGATCCCTGACACACAGCTGACGCAGATGATTCCCAGGAAGCAGGCTCCCGCTATGTCCGGGTGTTTCCCAAGAAGACTGTAATCGCACAGACATATCGCCGCCATGACCCCGAAACCTGTCAGAGTGTACAGGCACTGCCTCACAAAATAGTCTATGGTGTCTCCCGCGGCATCCCTCACCCCGTAGAGGCAGAAATACTGGAGGCACAGCCCCAGGATGCTGAAGGCCAGGATCCCAAGAAACAGCCGCCACTCCATCTTGGGGCGGTGGATCCGGTCCAGCTCCACTCCCGCCTTTACCGGGTCTCCCATCTGCCTCACCGCTTCCTCTAAGGCCTCCTGTCTTGTCAGGCCTTCCCTCTCATATGCCGCCGCCTGATCTTCTATGTGATCCCGGAGTTCCCTCACCGCCATGTCCCTGGCCCGGACGGACCGGATCTGGGCGGAGACCGTGTCCAAATACTTATCCATTTCCATAAGCCTCTCCTCCGATCACCTGGGATACCGCCTTCTCATAAGTCTCCCACTCCTTCTTTTTCCTCTTCAGTTCCTTCATCCCCTCTCCTGTGATCCGGTAGTACCTGCGGATCTTTCCCTCCGCTTCCTTCTCATAGGAGAGAAGCTGGTTCTTGCCCTCCAGCCCGTGGAGCAGGGGATAAAGAGTCCCCGCTTTCAGTTCAAACACATTGCCCGTCCTCTGCCCCAGGGCCTCGATCATCTCGTAGCCGTACATGTCCCTCTCTGAGAGAAGCTGCAAAAGCAGCATGGCCGTGTTGCCGGACAACTGATTCCTGTCAAACGCCAATACAATTCCTCCTTTTGGTATCGGCACGCGTCGCTTCGCGCCACCTGCCAAGTCATCGGAAGGCATCCTGAAAATGCTTCGCATTTGCCTTCCTCCTAGTATAATAATGGTGTAGTCAAGAATGAC
>CAMTAF010000197.1 GCA_947066955.1 uncultured Hungatella sp. | reverse complement strand
AAATTCCCACACTTATAAGATAAACTTTACAGACCTTTCCGGGGTAGGGCCCTCTCTGGAAGGGGCGGCCTGGGGACAGGGAGGTTCCTGGGGAAGAATTTTAAATCAGGAGGATTTTTGTATGATTATTCAACACAACATAGCGGCAATTAACTCTTATAGAAACTTAGGCATTAACCAGAGCGGTTTGAACAAGAACTTGGAGAAGCTGTCTTCCGGTTACAGAATCAACCGTGCAGGCGATGACGCTGCTGGTCTGGCAATTTCCGAGTCCATGAGATCCCAGATCAATGGTCTGAACCAGGCTACCAAGAACGCACAGGATGCCGTTGGTTTGATCCAGACAGTGGAAGGAGCCTTGACCGAGACACACTCTATGTTGCAGCGTCTTACCACACTGGCTTCCCAGTCCGCTAATGGTACTTATAACTCTGTAGCTAGAGGGAACCTGCAGAAAGAGGTTGAGCAGTTGCTTGCGGAAATTGACCGTATCGCTGATAATACTGATTTCAACGGTATTAAACCAATTGGCGGTAATGTAGATAAGATGACTTTCCAGATTGGCCCGAGTTCCGCGGAAACAATCGCTGTATCAGGTCAGTCAATGAAGGCTGCTGAGCTTGCTAAGAATGATGGTGTATTGGATGATATTGATGTTAGCACTCTTTCAGGTGGTAACTCTGCAATTGACACTATCAAAGCAGCTATCAATGAAGTTTCTGAATACCGTGCTGTACTTGGTGCTGCTCAGAACCGTCTGGAGCATACTATCAACAACCTGAAAGTATCCTCCGAGAACATCACTGCTGCTGAGAGCCGTATCCGTGATACTGACATGGCAGATGAGATCACTGCGTTCACAAAGAACAACATTCTTCTGCAGGCATCTCAGTCCATGCTGGCACAGTCCAACTCGGTACCGCAGAGTATCTTGAGCCTGCTTTCCTAATCATTAGGATCGCTAATATAACCGTAGCTCGGCTCCGGCTGGGCTGTGGTTTATAATCATTAGGGCCTGCGAAAAAGCCGTTTTCCCAGCCATAGGCTGCAAGACGGCTTTTTTCAATTCAAAATGAAAATCAGAGGGGATAGGGTTTCAGCCTGTTCCCTTTTTGTATAAAAGAGAGGAGAGCAAAGTGGCAAAGACACGCGCACGGATCTCCCAGTGCATGATCGTGAAAAACGAGGAAGAAAACATAGAGAGGGCCCTCTCCTGGGGAAAAGGGCTGGTATCGGAACAGGTGGTGGTGGACACCGGCTCCACGGACCGTACCGTGGAGATCGCCAGGCAGATGGGGGCCAGAGTTTATGAATATCAGTGGACGGATGATTTCTCTGCCGCGAAAAATTTCGCCATCAGCAAAGCACGATACGAGTGGGTTGCCTTTTTGGATGCAGATGAATACCTGAACCCTGGCGATAAGGAGAAAGTGCGGGACTATGTGAATCTCCTTCAGGACACAGCGGCTGAAAGCCTTCTGACCTCATTGGTGAACCTGGACAATGAAGGCAATGTAATGAGTGTGGGGATCCAGAATCGAATCTTTAAAAGACACCTCCGGTACGAAGGCCGAATTCACGAGCACCTGATTTCCCTGGGGAACCGGCTCCACCAGATCGCTGACGTGACCAAGGACGTGGCCATTTACCATACTGGCTATGGGGCACGGGAGGAGAGCAGGAAAAGAGGAAGGAATCTAAAACTGATCCGCCTGGAATTGGAGGACCACCCAGACAGCTATGAGATGTGGGGATACCTAGGCCAGGAGTACATGGCCGGCTCTGACTGGGATCAGGCGGAGGCGGCCCTGAGGAAGGCGGTTTCCCTGATGCCGCCGGAGGGGAAGGGTGTATATGACATCACCCTCTCCGTGACATGCCTGCGGCTTTTGAGCGTGCTGATCCGCCGGAATGCGGAGGAAGCGGACCTGATGGAGGTTTACCAACACGCGGCCCAGTGGTGGCCGGAGGAGGCGGATTACGACTACCTCCTGTCCAGGTACTTCTTCGCCCGGGGGGACTGGATGCGGGCGGAGCATCACTTAAAGAGGGGATTGGAGATTCTGGAGGTTTATGGGACCGCCTGCAAGTCTATGACCCTAGCCGGCCAGATTCAGGGTGTTTATGAACAGTTGGCGGTTTGCTGCTATCATGGCGGGGATCTGGTCGGGACCGTCCGGTATGCCACCCTGCTGCTGAGGGAAGACCGCTACCTTATGAGCGCCCTGATCCTGATGCTGCGGGCCTTCTCAAAGGATAACGAGTTGGCAGCCTTGGGCGGAGAAGGAGCCAGCCGGGTTGTCGGTGTTTTGAAAGGTTTTTACGACCTCGGTTCCCTGAAGGACCGCCTGTTTGTATTGCGGGCAGCTATGGAGGTCGGTTATGGAGAGTTGGTCCAGGCGGTCCGCGCTCTGTTCTCACCAGAGGAGGGGGAAGCTGTGGAGCAGGCCCTGGGCCATGGGCATTGAGAAAAGAGACGAGGAGGACACAAGATTGGGAAAGAAAACAATGCCTGGGATCTCCCAATGCATGATCGTAAAAAACGAGGAAAAAAACATTGAGAGGGCGCTTTTATGGGGAAAAGGAATTGTGTCCGAGCAGATTGTGGTGGACACCGGGTCCACGGACGGGACAATAGAGATTGCCAAGGAGATGGGAGCCTCGGTATACCCATTCACATGGAGCAACGACTTTTCCGCCGCAAAAAATTATGCTGTCAGTAAAGCAGGCTATGAATGGATCGCGTTTTTAGATGCCGATGAATATTTTTCCCCGGAGGATGCCAAAAAACTGCCTTCCTGCATCAAGCGGCTGGAGAAAACCGCATATGACGCGGTCACCACGACTTTCATTAACCTGGATCATACGGGGAAGGTTCTGGATGTGCGTTCCCATCTGCGGATCTTCCGGAACCTTCCAAAACTGCGGTATCACAGGCGAATTCATGAGAGCCTGAAAAAAAGCGACGGAACCGAATTGCGGATCGCGGACATGACCGGAGAGCTGTCGATTTATCATACCGGCTACGGGGAAGAGGAAATCCGAAAAAAGCAGGGGCTCCGGAGAAATCTGGATCTAATCCTGGTCGAGCTGGCGGAGCACCCTGACGATTATGAGATGTACGGATATCTGGGGAATGAATATGAGGGGATGGGGGAATTCGGGCAGGCGGAAAAGTCTTACAGAAAGGCGGTTTCCCTTATGCCAGAAGCCCTAAAGGGAAACTATGGCGTCACTTCCTCCGAGATTTGGAGACGTTTTCTGAATGTTCTGACTTTAATGCCGGAAAAACCGGAAGCCGAATTGCTGGAAGTATACAGAGAGGCTAAGAAGAGCTGGCCAGAGGACGGGGATTATGATTATATCATGGGACAATACTATGGTTCCCATGGCAGCTACCGGACCGCAGAGCGGCATCTAAAAACGGCTTTGAATTTATTAGAGCGATACGGGTACGGTGATAAATCATCCCGTCTATCGGGAAATATCCTAAAAGCATATGAGATGCTGGCCATGTGCTGTTTTAACAATGGAAATCTGGAAGAGTGCGTGAAAATCACTGCCTTTATGCTAAAAGAGAATCCCTATTTGATGAGCGTGTTGGTGGTAATGCTGTCGGCACTCCTAAAAGACCCAGGGACGGGGGGCAGGGGGCAGGAAGGCGCTGTGGAAACGGCGGAATTTTTGGGAAAGAATTTTTATCAATTTCAGACAATGAAGGACCGCCTGTTTGTACTGCAGGCCGCGATGAGCTGTGGCTATCAGGGGCTGGTGGAGGTGATCAAAAATACCTTTACTCCCGAGGAGTTCGCGGCGGTGGACCGATCGTTTGAAG
The DNA here is from genome assembly GCA_947066955.1 of uncultured Hungatella sp. Lineage (GTDB taxonomy): Bacteria > Bacillota > Clostridia > Lachnospirales > Lachnospiraceae > UBA3402. The sequence continues at coordinate 1,361 of CAMTAF010000197.1, read as the reverse complement.
GAAAGTTATCCGAAAATTTCACCAGGGAAATTCCAAGACAGTTTGTGGCGGTCCCCGCTGCCGTCAACATCCCCAGGCAGGATGGGAAACTGCGGATCGCGTTATTCTACTGCCCTACGGAATCCTTCAATTTTTTTTCGGACCAGTTGAACCAGGAATTCCGGGCAAAGAGACATGAGACGTTTATTCTGGATCTGCGGAACCCTCCCCCAGAGGATCCCCACTCCTATGTACATTTTTTACGGTTTGCCTCAGGGGGGATTGACGCGGCGGTCTGCTATGACGCCATGTGTATCCGGGACCAGATCCTGATCGATATATGGAACGAACAGAAAACCGCGGTAGTGGATATCTTTATGGATCCCCCGTTAAGATTCCATCCATCGTTGGAGAACCCGCCCGAAAGATATCATTTGTTCTGCTGTGACCGGGAACATGTAGACTACGTGAAAAAGCATTTTAAAAAAGAGGTGCCAAAGGTTGATTTTATGCCTCATGCGGGGGTTGTACCTGAGGAAAATACCAAGGCAATCCCTTATGACAAACGGAAATACGATATCCTTTTCTGTGGTACCTACTACCGTCCGGAAGAGCAGATGGCAGAGATCACTAAATTGTGCTCGGAGAACAGCAGCCTGCTAAAGCTGTATCAAAGGACGCTTGAAAACCTAAAAGAGAACAATCATTTGTCCGTGGTTCAAGGCATTCTTCTCACCGTAGACCAGATGGGCCTGAATCTTTCCGATAAAGCCTTAAAATCCACGCTGAACCTCTCTAACTATGTAGACTGGGCCATCCGCATGTACCAGAGGGGACGGGTGGTGACAGCTTTGGCAGAATCCGGGCTGGACCTTTACCTTTTGGGACGCGGCTGGGAAAATCTTCCTGCCTCCGCCCTCCCCAATATCCATAGGGTCGATGACCGGATCCCTTACGGGGATACTCTGTCCTATATGGCAGATGCCAAAATCAACCTGAATGTAATGCCGGGATTCAAACAGGGAACCCATGACAGGATCTTTAACACCCTGCTCCAGCGTTCCGTCCCCCTGACGGACAGCAGTAGCTGGATTGACAATAACTACACCGACGGGGTGGATATTGCCCTCTATGACCTGGATCACCTGGAGAAGCTGCCGGAAATCGCCAAGGGTCTCCTTGATGATGGAGAGCTGGCGGGGAAAATCATTGAGAATGGTTATAAAAAGACAGCGGAGAACTTTACTTGGAACCACTGTGCTGAATGGATCCTGAAAGCTATAAATGAGGAACAGGATCCATGAATGGGTTAATTTCATTATTTTTTGGGCGTGTTTCAAAATATGTTGACAAAATAAATAGGCAGCCCCCATATTGTATGT
>CAMTAF010000196.1 GCA_947066955.1 uncultured Hungatella sp. | reverse complement strand
ATGTGGTTGCGGGCTATATGGAGCCTGATTTAAGTTCCCAGGCTGCGGAGCTTTTAGAGGGATTGGAACAGCTGCCTGTCTTGGAACTGCGCCGGGAGGACGGGGTTATCCGGGAATTCCATATTGATGCCGCTCTTTCGCGGAAGCCTCAGCTGATCCTCATAGACGGCCTGGCCCACAGGAACTCTCAGGGGTGCCGCCACACCAGAAGATATCAGGATGTGCAGGAACTGCTGAAGGCAGGGATTGATGTGTATACTACCGTCAATGTTCAGGATATCGAGAGCCTCAACGACGCTATAGCCGATATCACAGGAAAACAGGTCAGGGAGAGGATCCCGGATTCTGTCTTTGACCAGGCGGATCAGGTAGAACTTGTAGACATTGAACCGGAGGAGCTTCTGAGGAGGCTGGGGAAGAACCCTGAGGCGGAGGAAACCGGCTGCGGGATGCGGGAAAGGAACCCTGAGGCGGAGGGGACTGGCTGCGGGACATGGGAAAGGAACCCCGAGGCGGAGGAAACCGGCCGCGGGATGCGGGAAAGGAACCCTGAGGCGGAGGGGACTGGCCGCGGAGCGCAGGAAGGGAACCTGGAGACGGAGACGGTCGCCGGCGGGACGCGGGAGAGGAGTCTGGAGACAGCCGGGGACGGCTGCTGCACCCAGGAGGTGCTGACGGCTTTGAGAAAGCTGGCCCTGCGGCGGTTGGCGGACAGGCTGGAACGGCTTACAGGCAGCGCCCGGCCGGGGGGAGGCAGACACCACACGGATGAACACATCCTGGTCTGCCTCTCCTCTTCGCCGTCCAACGCGAAGACCATCCGGACAGCCGCCAGGATGGCCGGGGCCTTTGGAGGGACTCTCACGGCCTTGTTTGTGGAGACCCCGGATTTTCCTTCCATGGAGGAAGCGGACAGAAGGCGGCTGCGGGACAATATGGGCCTTGCCAGGCAGCTGGGGGCAAGGATCGAGACTACCCACGGGGAGGATGTGCCCTTTCAGATCGCAGAGTTTGCCCGCCTGTCCGATGTGTCCAAGATCGTCATCGGGCGAAGCGTTGTATCCAGAAAGGGGATTCTGGGCAGGCAGACCCTGACAGAGCAGCTGATCCAAAATGCACCCGGCCTTGACATCCATATTATCCCGGACACTGAGGCAGAAAGCACCTATCAGAGACCCAGGAAAAAACTGTCCCAGCTTCTGTCTGTCTCGCTGTGGGATGGGATAAAGAGCCTCCTGGTGCTCCTGGCGGCAACGCTGGTGAGCTTTGTCTTTTTTTCTCTGGGATTTACAGAGGCAAATATTATTAACGTGTATATTTTAGGCGTGCTTATTGTCTCCGTGATCACCTCCAACAGGCTGTGCAGTCTGGCTGTGTCAGTTGTGGGTGTGCTTGTTTTTAATTTCTTCTTTACCGTTCCCCGGTTCACATTCTATTTTCATGACCCCAGCTACCCGGTGACCTTCGGCGTCATGTTCGCGGCCTCCTTTGTCACAGGCTCCCTTGCCGCCAGGCTTCAGAACAATGCCAGGCAGTCGGCGGCCGCGGCGTTCCGCACAAAGATCCTGTTTGAGACAAATCAGCTTCTTCAGAAAGAGAAAGATGCCTGGTCCGTAACCGGGGCAGCCGCGGGTCAGCTTCTGAAGCTTCTGAAAAGGGACATCATCGTGTACCTCTCTGAGGAAAAGGGCCTGTCCGAGCCCCGGATTTATCCTGCGGAAGGACCTAAGAGCCAGGAACTGATCTCGGAAAAGGAGCGTGAGGCGGCGGAATGGGTTTTCAAAAACAACAAACTGGCGGGAGCCACAACGGATACGCTGTGGGAAAGCAAGTGTCTGTATCTGGCTATCCGGGTTAACCAGAGGGTATACGGGGTCACGGGAATCTTTGTGGGCGATAAGGTGCTGGACTCTTTTGAGAACAGCGTGGTTCTGTCTATCCTGGGGGAGTGCGCCCTGGCTCTGGAGAACATCAAAAATGCCAAAGAAAAAGAAGAGGCAGCCATTATGGCGAAAAATGAACAGCTCCGGGCAAATCTGCTCCGGGCTATTTCTCATGACCTGCGCACGCCTCTCACATCTATCTCCGGCAATGCCAGCTATCTGCTGTCCGATTATGAGAAGCTGGATGATGCTTCCAGGCGCCAGATGTTCGGGGATATCTATGACGACGCGGCATGGCTGATTAATCTTGTGGAGAATTTGCTTGCAGTGACCAGGATCGAGGAAGGGCGGATGAACTTAAACCAGTCAGCGGAACTGATGGATGAAGTCATAGGGGAGGCCTTAAGCCATGTGGACCGCAAAAGCAGGGAGCATGAGATCCAGGTACACAGTGGGGAAGATTTTATTTTCGCCAGGATTGACGCAAAGCTTATTGTCCAGGTGATCATCAACATTGTGGACAATGCTGTTAAGTATACGCCGGCAGGGTCCCTGATCCAGATCCGCACAGAAAAAAAGAACGGCATGGTTGAAGTCTCCATATGGGACAATGGACCGGGGATTCCTGACGACCAGAAAGAAAAGGTATTTGACATGTTTTACAGCGGAGCCAACAAAGTGGCGGACAGCCGCAGAAGTTTAGGGCTTGGCCTCTCTCTGTGCCGTTCCATCATCAATGCCCACGGTGGGAGCATTTTTGTGTCAGACAATCAGCCGAGGGGGGCTGTTTTTACATTTACATTGCCTTTGGGGGAGGTGGAATTGCATGAATAAACCTTTGATACTGGTTGTGGAGGATGATACCCCGGTGCGCAACCTGATGGTTACGGCCTTAAAGACCAACGACTACCGTTACTTGGTGGCGCCTGACGGAAAGACGGCTGTGATGGAAGCGTCTTCCCACAACCCGGATATTGTGCTTCTGGACCTGGGACTGCCGGATATGGATGGAGTGGAGGTGATCGGCACTATCCGGTCCTGGTCCAACATGCCCATTATTGTCATCAGCGCCAGGAGCGAGGACTCAGACAAGATTATGGCTCTGGACGCCGGGGCGGACGACTACCTGACAAAGCCTTTTTCTGTGGAGGAGCTTTTAGCCAGGCTTCGTGCCACTCAGAGACGGCTGGCCTACATGGCAAAAGAGAGCCAGTCAGGAAGCTCCGTGTTTGTCAACGGAAAGCTGCAGGTGGACTATGCCGGCGGCTGCGCCTATCTCGATGGTCAGGAGCTTCATCTGACTCCCATGGAATATAAGCTTTTGTGCCTTCTGTCCCGGAATGTGGGGAAGGTGCTGACCCATACCTACATCACACAGAACATATGGGGCAGAAGCTGGGACAATGACGTGGCCTCCCTGCGGGTATTTATGGCTACTCTGCGCAAAAAGCTGGAGGCAGGGGACGGCTCCCCACAGTATATCCAGACCCACATCGGGGTGGGCTACCGGATGATAAAAGCAGAATGATCTTCCGGTAATGTAACCTTACTTAGGGGAATTTAAGAAATAAAAAAATAAGACGATATCTTTTTATAGTATAATGTAATCACGACAAAATACATACGAAAGAAGCTACCATCTTATATATAATAGTATACAACATTTTGTGGAATATGGAATCCCGAGTTCAGAAGAAAATCAAAAAACTTTTATGGAGCTCTCTTTCTTCTGGGAGAATGTGCGGTTCGGGTGAAGCAAATCATGCTATGCGGGAATTAGGCTGCCAAATTTTCTTTGGAATGGTGGAGGAATGCAATGCCATGCTGGAAGACAGTGTCAAACAAAGAATCTACTGGCAGATCAAAAACTGGTGTAAGAGACATCTGCTGACGTCTCTTGAAACGATTTCGTTTACCCATACCCGCTTTGAACACAACCACAGGAGAAACCGTTTACCTTCTGGATCGGCTCCTGGAACTGCCCCCTCACCCCCGCTCAGTGAGGAGGCAAAGACAAGCCCTCTGGATGAAGCGGTCCAAGGCAGATATGAAAAAGACGGCTGGCTCTCTGGAGGAGAAGGGTGGGTAACAGAGGAACGGTAATGTGGTATGTCCATGGAATACATGTGCTTTTTTATAAGATAGAACAGAGTCCAAGAAAAACGCCGGGTGAAATATCTGTACATGGAAGCGGATGAAAATTGCATCGCGTTAGAGTTTTATGAGAAAAAGGGAATGTCAAACGTCGAAGGGACAGGGGACAATGGGAAGATCATAAAGTTGGTGTATGTGCATGAGGGCTATCAGGACGAGAGGGCGAAAAATTTGAAGGAAGTGAGGCGTTTCGGTAGCCTTTATTTGGGGAAGGAGAAAGAGATCCTGTGGAGGGAGGTAAAGGAGTATATCGAGAGGAGCCATGAGACAAGTGGAGAAGGGTGAGAGAAAGAAAGTGAGAAAATGGGAGGAAGAAAGAATCGGGAAGGTGGGAAAGAAGGAGAGGAAACGATTTGCGCCATCATCTATCAGCTGACCAAAAATATAACTGCTGAACAGGCCAAGGCCGGTGGCTTTGATGCCTACTATATTGACCATACGTCCGGCCTCTGGCCTACCGCAGCTGCAGGAATCCCTTTCAATGCCTGCGAATTCCAGTCAAAGGGCGATGCCATCACAGATCTGACTGAGGATCTGGCTGCCGAACAGAAAGCCAGAACCACGTATGATAACCTGATCCGCATGATTGACGACCCTGAGGTTCTCGCGCCGCTTAAGTTCCTCCGCCAACGGGAACTCGTTCATTTTCAAAGATTCGGCGAAGCCCTGGAGAAAATAAAAGACAAACTAGATGCCAAGAATTTTTACTACTTTAATCCAGAATTTGACAAGCAATTTGTGAAATGACAGCCACATTTGCCTGTTTGACCCCTTATAGCAGAATCTGACCTAATACTAAACTAACTGACATTGGTATCTTCTTATATTTCCGTAAAGGCGGCGATGTAGCTGCCGCCCGTTGGTGATTAACGATTGCTTGTGCAATCATCCCTCGGCCCATCAGATGCCGGCAAGCTTGCTGATGGGTCTTTTTTGTTTCTGCCTTGCGCCCATCTATGTAAGATTTACACTTCTGGACTAATGCAAGTAGCCCGTTAAGGCCGCCCACAATGCCCGTAAAGATACCCACAACATAGCTAAACCAGTCCCGAAGGTGCGTATCCTCCAAATAGGGAACGCTGCCCGTTTTCTCTGATGTAAAGCTATTATAAGCGATTTGGGGAGAGAAGGGAATACTTAGCCGATAGATATGCCGAAAGTTTATTAACATACAGACTGTTTTTATGTTATCATATCGGTAACAATTTATAAGGAGACAACGAGCATGAAACATAAAGAGCACTATAATGATGACTATATTTGTAGTCTTTCTCAAAAGATACTTTTTGTGATGCCAGACTTTGACGAAAAAGCCTTTTGTCATTCTTTAATTGGCAAACTTGACGACAAAGTCAAAAGCCCCTAACGTCGTATTCATCTACGCCGACGACCTCGGCTA
>CAMTAF010000195.1 GCA_947066955.1 uncultured Hungatella sp. | reverse complement strand
ATTGCCCTGGAACTGGAGCTTGCCGTATATCTGAAAGCAGTGGCGGATTGTTAAAATCCAATCCGCTGTCTCCCCTTTCCGTGACCAAAATCCGGCAGGGGAGGCGTTTCCCCCTGCCCGCCGCGCCGGGCCAGCGGAAAGCGGCGGGGCGCTCCGGCCCCCTACTTTCCGCTGGTGGGGATAAAACGGGCGATCCGCCCTGCGAACTCAGCGATATTCTGAGTCTGGAGGATCACTCTTCCAGGACCTGTCAGCTTGGTGAGGAACAGGCCCTCGCCGCCGAAAAAGATATTTCCCAGGCCTTTTACCGTCTCCACCTCATAGCTTACACTCCTCTCGAAGGCCACCACATTTCCCGTGTCCACCTTCAGAACTTCACCGGGAGCCAGATTCTTCTCCACCATATCTCCGTCTATCTCAAGGAAAGCCATGCCCTGGCCGCTTATCTCCTGAAGGATAAAGCCTTCTCCGCCGAACAGGCCGGCTGAAAACTTCTTGGTAAATGTAATGTCCAGACTGACGCTCTCCTGGGCGCACAGGAAGGCCCCTTTCTGACAGATCAGTCCGCCCTGTCCCACATCCACAGGCAGGATCCGTCCCGCCACAGTGGAGGCGAAGGCGATCAAGGCCCCTGCCCTCTGAGCCCGGTAGGTAGCCATAAACATGGACTCCCCCGCAAACATGCGTCCAAGCCCTTTCATCAGGCCTCCCTTAGTGTTGGTGGACATCTCCACCCCCTCTGTCATCCATGCCATTCCTCCCGACTGGGTGTACATCCCCTCTCCGGGGGCGTCAAACATCACCTCAATAGCTGGCATAGTATCTCCCATTACCCTATACTGCATCTCACAGATCCCTCCTTGGTTGACAAATTTGGTCAAAAGATGTTTTGACTCTGGCATCATTTTATAACGTTTTTCAAATTCCTTCAAGAAAATTTCTGAATTTTTATCCCCTTTTTCTGGTTTTTGTTTTATAATGAGCTTATGGGAATCTTGCTTTTACTTGATTTTGAAAATCTCAGAAAGGACTATATGCCATGAATTTTGTTAAGAAATTCGTCCGCATTCTGTTTTCCGCTGTCTTCAGCCTTCTGGGAGCCGCGGGCTGGATCTTCCAGTGCGCCCTCCAGATCGTGACCGTATTCCTCATACTCTGCGTGGCAGCAGGTGGGGTGGTCTTCATCAAGGTAAAGCCTCATCTGGAGGAGGCCCGCCAGGTGGCTTACGACACATTGGCCCAGATGGAGCGGGACGATTTCAGCATGCTGTCGGATACGGAGATCTTTGACAAGGACGGAAAACGCATCGGCATCATCAACGCGGGCCACTATGAGTACGCGGACATCTCGGACATCAGCCTGAACCTGCAGAACGCCTACATCGCCCAGGAGGACCGGCGCTTTAAGAGTCACAACGGGGTGGACTGGATCGCCACCTTCCGGGCCGGGCTTGCCCTGGTAAAGCACAGAGGCGCCATCACCCAGGGGGGCAGCACCATCACCCAGCAGATCATCAAGAATACCTATCTCACTCAGGAGAAGACCTTCACCCGCAAGATGGTGGAGATCCTGCTGGCCCCCGAGATCGAGAAAGCCTACTCCAAGGCCGACATCATGGAATTCTACTGCAACACCAATTTCTACGGCCACCGGTGTTACGGCGTCCAGACTGCCAGCCGTTACTACTTCGGCAAGGATGCCGCCGACTTAGAGGTCCATGAGGCTGCGGTTCTGGTGGGCATCAGCAACAGCCCCTCGGCCTACGATCCCATCACCCACCCCGACGCCTCCCGCAAGAAGAGGGACGAGGTGCTTCACAGCATGCTGGAGGTTGACCTGCTGTCCCAGGAAGCCTACGACAAAGCAGTGAGCCAGCCTCTGCGCATCCTGCAGCAGGAGCAGGAGGGCACCGACGACAGCTACCTCACCAGCTATGCGGTCCACTGCGCTGCCTTAGAGCTGATGAAGCAGGAGGAATTTCCCTTCCGCTACACCTTTGCGGACAAGGAAGATTACGACCAGTACATAGAGCGCTACACCACCGCGTACAATGAGAAAAACGATTCTATCCGGAACGGCGGCTACCAGATCTACACCTCCCTTGACCAGGATATCCAGCAGATGCTTCAGACCCATTTAGACGATGTTCTCTCCCCCTTTACGGAGATCCAGGAGAACGGCAAATTCGCCCTCCAGGGCGCCGGGGTCATTGTGGACAACCAGACCAACTACGTGGTAGCCATAGTGGGAGGCCGGGGCACCGAGGACCAGTTCAACCGGGGCTACTTAAGCGCCAGGCAGCCGGGAAGCACCATCAAGCCTCTCATCGACTACGGCCCGGCCTTTGACACCGGAGAATATTACCCCTCCCGGATCATAGACGACCACAAATGGGAGGACGGCCCCTCCAACAGCGGCGGCCGCTACTACGGCCCCGTCACTGTGCGGGAGGCCTTAAACCGCAGCCTGAACACTGTGGCCTGGCAGGTTTTAGAGGATATCGGCATCGACACCGGCTTAAGCTATCTGGACAACATGGAGTTCCACCGCCTCACCTATGTGGACAACGGAGTACAGTCTCTGAGCATCGGCGGATTTACCAACGGCGTGCGGGTGGTAGATATGGCAAAGGGGTTCAGCACCCTGGCCAACGGCGGCCTTTACAATGACCGCACCTGTATCCTCAAGATCCAGCACGAGCACGAGGGCGTCCTCACCTCCCGCATCCCTTCCATCACAAGACAGGTATACGGCAGCGACAGCGCATTTATGCTCACCGACGTGTTAAAGGGCACCTTCACCTCCCCCTACGGCACAGGCCGAGGCTTAGGCCTCTCCGGCGGCATGCCGGCTGCGGGAAAGACAGGAACCACCAACAGCAGCAAAGATACCTGGTTCTGCGGGTACACCCGCTACTACACCGCTGCCGTCTGGGTTGGCTACGACACTCCCCGGGCCATGCCGGGGGTCTACGGCAGCACCTACGCGGGAGCTATCTGGAAAAATGTCATGAACCAGCTCCACGAGAATCTGGAGCCCTGGGACTGGGAGCGCCCCGAAACCGTGGTGAAAGATACCTACAACTCCGTCACCGGAGAGCGGCTCCATCCGGCCCTCACCTCCATCTCCAGGGAGGACGCAGAGTCGAGACAGCTTATGAGCACCGTCATAGCCGCGCCGGATGTGGCAGCAGCGGAACCCGTGTACACCGCCGCCGCGATCCAGGACCAGGACGGGGACGTATACCGCCTCCACGTTGCCCAGGATCCGGACGACGGCGTGTACCGCCTCCACGCTGCCCAGGATCCGGACGACGGCGTGTACCGCCTCCACACCGCTCCCGGTCCGGGGACGTCCGGACCAGGCATCTCCCAGAACCAGGAGGCAGGTCCCGGCGCCTCCTCCCAAGCCCCCGCCGGACCGGGCGTTGATCAGGAAATCGGCCCGGGAGTAGGACTTGATTCCGGCAGCAGATCCGTTCCGGAGCCCACCCGCCCCGCCCCCATAGGCCCGGGGATTCCCTCCTCGCCTGACCCTTCCTCAGAATCCGCTGAGGCAGGAGAGGGCAGCGAGGCTGCCCCTGAGACCCAGGGCCAGGAGGAAGAATCTGCCCAGCAGCCCTCTGAGGCTATGGCAGAAGAGGCTCCCCCACAGCCTCCCCTTCTCCCCGCCCCGTCTGTGGTATACTTAGCAGACGGCCTCTACATAGAGCCGGATTATGCCGCGGGAACGAATCTGGTAGACTATTTCAGCACCAGCTCCCAGTTCAGAGCCCAGCAGAACATCTCGGAAAAAAACCAGAAAAAGCTCACGGACCAGCTGGAGGAGATGGTAGCTGCTTTTGAGAACAAAACCATTGATTCCGTGGAAGATGTCTCGGAAGTCCGCAGCCAGCATCAGGCCATCTCCGAAAACCTGACCCGGCTGGAGGACGGCGAGAAGAGAAAAGAGCTTTTCGACCGCACGGAAATCCGGTGGGAAGAATTTTCACAGATCATGGATTCCATGTCAGACGCTATCCGGGTTTACGAGGAAAAGCAGGAATTAGCAAGGCAGCAGGAGCGCCGCAGAGCCGACCAGGAAGCGGAGGGGCGGCGCAAGGAGGAGGAAATCCAGAACCGTGTGGCTGCTTTCGAGACAGCTCTTGAAATGGTGGAGAGCATACAGTACCGCTCCTCTGAGGCCAACGATCTGGTCACCACAGCCATCGACAAGCTGGGAGAGCTCTACGGCTACACTGCCACCGACGGATACCGGGCCCGCCTGGAGGCGGCCATTGCCAGGATCCGGACCCTGCCCACCCAGGCCCAGTGGAACACCTACCAGGCCCAGCAGAAGGACAGGGAGCAGCAGGAGCTCTATGACCTGTATCAGACAGAACAATATTACTGGACACCGTCCAAAGGACCGGGGGTGAGATGACCGTGAAAATACCATTGCCGCATGGCAAAACCAGCCAGAAGACTTTGACGGATGGAGCCGGAACCGGCAGAAAGCCCGGCTCCGGAAAATCCGCCCCAATTGTTCCGGTGAGAAGCTGGTTCGTCACCTTCATGTGCATGAACATCCCCATCGTCGGATGGATCTACCTGGTGATCCTGGCCTGCAGCTCCACCTCGGGCCCTAAGAAGGATTTTGCCAAAGCCTACCTGATCTACAAAGCCGTGTTCCTGCTCATAACTCTGGTGATCCTGGCTGTGTTCGTACATTATGGCCTGATCCTTCTGGACAAGGTCCTGGCCTACATGGAGATGCTGTAGACCGGGGGGCGCGGCCAGCTTTTGCTGACAAACCTCTTCTCAGGGCCCGTGTGCAATCGAGTAGGGGAGGTCTTTCCCCTACTCGCCGCGCGGCCCGTGCGCCGCTTTAGCGGCAAACTTCCACTGCACGGGCCTGCGCATAAAAAGAGGGAGTCCCGTCTCCTGAGATTCCCTCTTCCAATTCAAAGCCCAAGTCTCTTTTCGATCAGATTCCTGAGATAGTCCACTGTCTCACCCGCCGTCTGCCCGGTCTCATCCACAGTGATATCAGCGTATTTCTCATAATAAGGAACCCTCTCATTGTACAGATCCAAAAGCGTCATCCCGTCTTTCAGGACAACTCCCCGGTCCACAAGATTGCCAAGTCTTTTCTCCACATCCTCATAGTTCAGCTTCAGATATACGATGGTGCTGATCCTGCTCAGATGATCCATGGCCTCTTTTCCGTAGATCACGCTGCCTCCCGGCGCAATGACTGCGCGGTCCACATCCAGGGAAGCGTTGATCCTGTTCTCCACAGCCATAAACCCGTCAATCCCCTCCTGAGCAATAATCTCCTTGAGAAGCCTCTTTTCCTTCTCCTGGATTACGATATCCACGTCCACAAAGGAAAATCCCAGCCGCTTGGCCAGAAGGACTCCCACCGTGCTCTTCCCTGACGCGGGCATGCCCACCAGCGTATAGTTTCTTTCTTTCTGTGTCATATTCTCTGTTCTCTCCCGCCCCGCTGCCCGGTTCTTTC
>CAMTAF010000194.1 GCA_947066955.1 uncultured Hungatella sp. | reverse complement strand
AAAGTTGTATCTTTCCCTGTCAGCAGCAATGTGTTCAAGGTTGCTGGAGGCGGTCAGAACTATGTCCACGGTGGGTCTTCTCCGCAGGAAATGCTTGTACCGGTCATTGATATACGGATGGAAAAGGGGCATATCGAAACGAAGAATGCTGAGATCGCCCTGGTCAGCATGGTCCAGAAGATCACCAATAAAATCACCATATTGGAATTTATCCAGTCGGAGCCTGTCAGCGATACGGTCAAAGCAACGACCTATAAAATGTTCTTCGTGTCGGAGGACAATGAGCGTATTTCCAACGAGGTTAGCTTATTTGCCGACAGCCGGGATCCGGATGCGCTAAAGCGTATGTTCCGAATGAAGTTCCAGTTCAAGGACAAACGATATGACAGGGACAAGCAGTATTTCCTTGTTGTATATGATGATAACACAGGTTTAGAGGTTTTCCGCCACCCCATGCTTATGGATCTTGCCTTTGCGGATGACTTCGGATTTGGGATATAACATGTCTGCGGAGGTAGCACCATGCCAGATATAAGAGAGAGCGAAGATCGCAGAGCTGTCCTGAAGGGCAAGCTCCGCCAGTGGTTCGATGGGAAGATTGTTCGCAAGGATCTGACGAAAAAAATCAAAGAGGGCGCCAACGTCCCCGTCTATGTCTTGGAGTTCCTGCTGGGGCAGTATTGCAGCTCGGACGACCCGGAAGTTATCGAGGAGGGTGTGGGCAGCGTCAAGCGCATCCTTGCTGACAACTTCGTGCGCCCGGATGAGGCACAAAAGATACTGTCTATGCTCCGCCAGCGGGGGAGCCACACAGTCATTGATAAAATTACCGTTATGTTGAACATTAAGGAAGACCGCTATGAGGCTGAGTTTTCTAACCTTGGCCTGAAAAACATCCCTATCCACGAAGATTACCCGACTAAGTATGACCGCTTGCTCTGCGGGGGCATCTGGTGCATTGTCCAGTTGGAGTATGAGTATGTTGAGGAAGATAAGAAAAACGGAAACCCGATCCGCATTTATAAACTGACACCAATCCAAATGCCTCATGTGGATATGGAGGACCTGAAAGCAGGACGCAAAGCATTTACCAAGGAGGAATGGATCGATGTGCTTTTGCGCTCTATCGGCATGGAACCAGACGAATTGGAGGAGCGCGTGAAGTGGCTCTTGCTTGCCCGGATGCTGCCGCTGGTGGAGAACAACTTTAACCTCTGTGAGCTTGGCCCTCGCAGTACGGGAAAATCCCACCTGTATAAAGAAATCTCTCCTAACAGCATCCTTGTTTCCGGCGGTCAGACGACTGTGGCGAACCTGTTTTATAATATGGGCAGAAAGACGGTCGGGCTTGTAGGGCTGTGGGATTGCGTGGCCTTTGACGAGGTAGCGGGTATCAACTTCAAGGATAAAGACGGTATCCAGATCATGAAGGACTATATGGCATCCGGTTCCTTTGCCCGTGGAAAAGAGGAAAAAGCCGCCTCTGCGTCTATGGTGTTTGTCGGGAATATCAATCAGAGCGTAGATGTACTCCTGAAAACATCCAGCCTGTTTGATCCGTTCCCGTCAGAAATGGGGACGGATACAGCCTTTCTTGACCGTATGCACTGCTACCTCCCCGGCTGGGAAATCCCCAAGTTCCGCCCAGGGCATTTTACAAATGACTATGGGTTTATTACCGACTATCTGGCGGAATTTCTCCGGGAACTGCGGAAGGAGCAGTACGGCGATGCCCTGGACAAGCATTTCCGGCTTGGCAAGAACTTGAATCAGAGGGATACGATAGCTGTCCGTAAGATGGTTGGAGGCTTTTTGAAACTGGTCTATCCTGACGGAGAGTTTTCAAAAGAAGAACTGGAGGAAATCCTCGCCATCTCCCTTGAAATGCGCCGCCGTGTCAAGGAACAGCTTAAAAAGCTGGGTGGTATGGAGTTTTACGATGTTAATTTCTCGTATATTGATAACGATACCTTCGAGGAACGCTATGTGTCCGTGCCAGAACAGGGCGGCGGAAAACTTATCCCAGAGGGAATATGTAATCCGGGGCAGGTCTATACCGTTGGGAATGGCAAATCAGGCATGATGGGCGTGTTCCGCCTGGAAAGCCAGATGCTCCCCGGAAACGGCAAGTTTGAGCGTACAGGCATAGGCTCTGACCGGGATTGCAGAGAGGCCGCCAACACAGCATTTAATTTCCTGAAAGCAAACGCAAACCGCATCAGCGGCACAATCAGCACCACAACGAAGGACTACATCGTGAATTATCAGGATCTGCAGGGCATCGGAATGACCAGCAGGCTCGCTCTGCCAACCTTAATCGCAATCTGTTCTATCGCACTGGGAAAGCCGACGCTTAGTTCCCTGGCTGTGCTGGGTGAGATCAGCATCAGCGGCACCATGATGAAGGTGGAGGAACTGGCAAACGCACTGCAAGTATGCTTGGACAGCGGAGCAAAAAAAGTGTTGTTGCCAATGACCTCAGCGGTGGATTTGGCCACCGTCCCCGCTGACCTTATCAGCAGCTTCAACCTGATTTTCTACAATAGCGCGGAGGATGCTGTTTTCAAGGCATTGGGGGTGGAATGATTGGTTAATAACAAGGAATGGTTTCCTTAAACACAATGCCAGAAAGAAAAGAGTCGCTGATCAGATGTGAACAGTGGCTCTTTAATATTTACGGAGAAACTATCCTTGACAAATGGCATCTTGTGTGCTGATACTCATGTTTTCGTTGTTCGTGCCGTCATCTTTGGAAAGCCTGCAATATAGGGCGGGGCGGACTTCTTCCAGATAGGCTTTGCGCCTACGTCCCCAATGCCCGATAGGGCGGGATTCCTCTGTCAGCCGCAGGGCGGGAATGTAATAATCACCTACAAGAACGTATTCAAGACCGTTGGTATTGTCATGGATTCTTTCTGGCAGTTCTTTCATTTGTGACCTCCTGTATTCAGTTTTCCAGAATCCGGTTGTCCGTGTCCCTGTTCATGTGAGTTTATTAGGCAACTGAACTCTTCACGAATAAGTATGGCATATCCCAGATTGTGATCTTTAACCGAAGCATTGATAAGGAAAAATTCAAGGAGGAGACTCTGTTTGCGGAACAGGATGACATCTATCATGGTTTTCGGAAGGATTGAAAACAGGTTCTGCTTTCCAAGAGCGGCGAGGGGCAGAGCGATATTATCCAGGGAAAGTACCTGGTTACATCTGGAACTGGACTATCGCCAATAAAGCCAGGGGAATCCGTACCTGGATTTATATTGATGATCTGTATGTCCTTACCCAGCCGGAGAACTGCGCGAGGTTTCTGATGTATATGTGGAAGCAGTTTCCAAAGTACGGAGGGGTTCCTACAGGGATTACTCAGAATATCGAGGATCTTTGGATGAACCGGGAGCTCAGGGGGATTATCAACAACAGTCCGTTTTTTGATGCTGAATCAGCCTGCTGAGGACCGGAATGAGATTGGAGTTATGCTTCATATTTCGGAGACCCAGCAAAATTATATCAAGAACGCGGATTCCAGCCAGGGGTTGATTTACAGCGGGAAGGCCATCGTGCCTTTTATCAATAAATTTCCCTATGGAAATTTGCTGTACAGGGTGATTAGTACTAATCCTAATGATCAGATGGACTGCTGCCCGGTGAGGAAAGGAGAAATCTTCCTCTTGACATACAGAACAAATGTTCGTATAATGATCCTATAGAAAGGCAGAACATACATTCGAATACGATACAGGAGGTAATGTCTTATGATGATCACAAAAGATACCATAAACCAGGTTACATTTGAAAATGAAGACGCGAGGCTGCTGATCTTAGACGTTGTAAGCCATACCGGTGCCTGTTTATATTGCTTTGATACCGATATTGAGATTACGGTTTTTATGGCTCTTAGGATATGGGAGAGGGCATATAAGGCAGACAGGAAGGAAGAGTTTTATAGCGTTTCCCTGCTTGATGCTAAGCAAATACCGTTTAGAAAACCCAGAAATCGCTCTTTGCAGCTTTGTGCATTGGGATGATGAGGAAGGACAGACATTTAAACCAGACAGAGATTGACAGAGTTCTTTCCATCTCCCAGAAAAGTTACTCTTATTATGAGATTGAGGACAGGGACATTCCGCTGGCTATCTTATGTAAACTTTCCAGATTCCACAATCACCTATTGATTATTTGCTGAATCTTACAGATGAGAGGGAGCCTTATCCACTGAAAAAAGGGGAATTATGTCTTTGAGGTTGAGACTTGATTGCTCTTTTACATTTTATCTTGAGTAGTCGTTAATGATATCAACAGTACACTAGGTTTGTTGTGGGGTACGAATTGTCATCACTAAAATAACGTATTATAATGGTAACAAAGAAACCAAGAAAAGCATATTACATGGAAAATTTAGAGCGATAGAGGTGATTCGTATGGCAGCAGCGGGTAGTTTTTTAGCAGAAAGATTATTAGCGTATCTACAAAGCGTCAGGTTACCATACCTCAAAAGTTTTTGACTTGCATTTAAAGGGCAATGCAAAAAATCCGTCCGGCAGTAGTACAGCTTATCGCAGAGGCAGACGAAATCGTGAAAAGCGGAAAGGCAGCTTCTTTGGATGGGTTGTTTGGTACGGAGGATTCATAGATGTATGAAATGCGATAATCCAATGCTGCGCAACGGTACTTTAAAAAGATAAAAGAAAAAGGACTAGAAACGGCATTTAGAAAAGCTCTGGAAACCATAAGAGAGAATCCATATTGCGGTACTCTGAAAGCAGGAGTTTTGGCGGGAATTTATGGGTATGATGTTTTTTATAATCGAACCAATTATGAAATTGCCTATAGCATTTATGAAGAAGACGATAAAATTGCCGTTGTTATTATGGCAGGAACAAGAGAGAATTTTTATCATGAATTGAAACGATATTTGAGCTGAAATGATTTTCCGGTTGGGTATCGAAGTCAAATCAGGATTGGCTTCGGTGCCTTTTTATGCACACGGCACCCAGAGGAAATATGTCAGCCAAAGCTGACGGGCGCCAGGTGCGCGAGTAGGGAAAGCTTTCCCTATTCGATTGCACAGACCTCCGAAATGATATCCTGGAGTTTGAACTTGACTTATCTATCGTTTATCTCATTCAGATTCTTTTCTGTATTCAAAGACAAACCACTTTTCATTCATATAAATCTCTATTGTATCGTCTGCTCCATACTGATAACCAAATCCGCTTCCAAAATTAGACTGATTATCTTCTGTTGGTATTTCAGTTCCATCGACAGTTGATGTTATTTCCCCATCCATAGTGCCGCAACGTGCATCCATGGTGCTTTCTCTCCCTGTATCGTAGTACAATTTACCATTTATTCTTACCATAGGTATTCTATCCCATATGGTATTGGCTTCGGTCTGCTCTATCACGGTAATTGCATAAACCTCTCCTAATTGTGCAGGATAGGATTCCATGATTTCTCCGTTATAACTAATTTCTACTAAATCTCCAATTTGCAATTCAAGGTTCT
>CAMTAF010000193.1 GCA_947066955.1 uncultured Hungatella sp. | reverse complement strand
AAGGTGCTCAGGGCAGAACTTCCCCCATAGCTGACAAAAGGAAGGGTCACCCCTGTGGAAGGGATAAATTTTGTGGCTCCCCCTGCTGTCAGAAACACCTGGACAATATATTCCGTGCCCAGCCCTAAGGCGATGAGCTTATAAAACATGGCCTCCATGCGGCATCCGATCATGAGAAACTGGAGAAAACAGTTCAGACAGATGAGGAGCACGCAGACGGCAAACAATGCCCCCAGCTCCTCCGAGACGGCGGCGAACACAAAATCCTTTTCCACCACAGGAATTCTGTTGGGCAGGCCTTGGAAAAGCCCCATGCCAAACCAGCCTCCTGTGCCTATGGCAAACAGGGACTGGGTGATCTGATAGCCCCTGTTGTCAATGTCCGCCCATGGGTCCAGCCAGGCCATAACCCTCACCCGGACGTGGGAAAACAACATATAGGCGGCCGCGGAGGCCACACAGCCGCTGCCCAGACCCAAACCCAGATATTTCCAGTTTGATGTAGCCGCAAACAGCATGAACACGTAGGTGACAAAAAAGATCAGGGCGCTTCCCAGATCCCTTGACGCCGCCAGAATCAGCACATGGAGCCCCGCTGCGGCAGTGGTCACCAAAACTCTCCCTCTCCCCGTGGAGCGGTAGAACATGGTTGCCGTGAAGAACACAAAGCTGATCTTGACGAATTCTGAGGGCTGCATGGAAAGGCTCCCCACTGTCAGGGAAAGCTGGGCTCCGTAGCTGGCATCCCCTGAGACGTACACCGCCAGAAGAAGCCCCAGGCCCAGGCCCCCGTAGAGCCAGGGAACCTTTCCCAGCTGCCAGACATGATCCATAATAAAAGGCACAACCATGGTAACTGCCCCGGAGAAGACCACGATGACAAACTGCCTCACCGCTTTTTCAAAGGAGAGCCTGGCAAGGATGATAAAGCCTATGCACAGAAGCATGCACATATTGTTCAGCAGGATATCTGACCGGTTTCGGTAACACCGTCGGCAACAGAAAGAATAGCACAGGAAAAACACTGTCTGAACCACATAGAATACAGGCAGCCTCCAGTCATCCGTGTTTAAAAACATCACTCCATATGCCAGGGTATGCAGCAAATGCATAAGAAAAGCCAGCCTCCTGCATATCCGCCCTCTTTTGTCTTCCCTCACTCCAAAATATCTGAAATCCCAGTACGTGTACAGGGCGATCAGAAAGATCATCAGATATCTGGACATGTCTGTTATCAGGTCTGCCAAGCTATCACCTACTCCACGCCTCGTCTAAAATGTCCTCTGGTAAATTCTCCCCGGCCCCCTGTGGGCACCTCCCCGCCGGACAGCCTCCCGGCCCAGGCTCTTGTGATCTGTTCCATCTCAGGAACTGATTCTTTTGTAAAATCAAGGCGCACCGCATCCAACCCCATCTCCAGGATCCTCTCCGCCTGGTCTATGAGGGACAGGGGATCCGGGTTGTAGATGACATTGTAACAGAAATCACAGTGATTCCTCACCAAAAGCTCCTTTCCGGTTCTGTCCTTCATGGTCAGCCATTCCGGCCTTTTTGTGCAGCCGGATATGGTTCTCCTCACACACTGGGCCGACACCATGGCGGGAAGAAAACCGTACACCGTCAGTTCCTCCCCCCTGCACCCCCGGTCTGCCAGTTCCCTGGCATTTAACTCCAAAGGCAGCGTCACCCCGGCGCACCCAAGCTCCAGAAGAGCCTGTCTGGCCCTGCGGTTCCAGGCGTACAGATTGTGGTCTCCGTAAATGGGACACGTCATCCCTTTGCCCCGGAGATAACCGATCTCCTCCAGAGACCGCGCCAGGATCCCGTCAAAACCAGCGTTCCCAAGGGCCAAAATACGCTTTTCAAAATACTCCTCTGCCTGCTTCCGGAAGATCACAGGCATGGCCAGAACGCACTTAACTCCCCTGGCATGGCACTGCTCTGCAAGGTCCTGCCACTGTTCTTCCCCGGCTCCGTCCGACTCAAGGATCACCTGGCTGACTCCCTCCACTCCCAGGACGCGGGAGAGCCCTCCGGCATGGGGAAGCAACACATGGAGCGCCGGGGGCTTCTTCTGTCCGGCGCTGTCTTCCGCCTCCCGCCTCTGAGCCCGACTCTGCTCTCTGCTCTCACCTGCCCCGCCGGAAGACCTCTGCCCGGTCATGTCCCCGCGGTCCCCGGCCTCTCTCCTATATGGTTTTAATATGGACTCTTTTAAGGATTCTAATCCCTCTCTCCTCAATTCGTTGAGGGACTGTACGGGGACAAAGGCCTGCCCCATAAGGTCTGTCTCCAATTCTTCCATATAAAAAGGCGTGTTCCCTGTCTTTTGGATCTGTTTTTCCAGCCTTTCCCGGGAAGCCGGCTGGTTCTGGGCCCTCTGGACCGTCTCCCCCTGCGCTGTGGCCTTTATGCCCTGGCCCGGGCCCTTTGACAACAGTTCCAGCTCCAGAGTCGGGGGCTCCCCCTCCCTCACCGTGAGAAGGCCCCTCACCGGCTCCTTTTTCTCCGTCTCCACGTAGAGCCGGTCCAGCCGGTCAAACAGCTCCTGATTGCCCTGGCGGAAGGCGGGCTTCTCCTTCCTGGCGATCATGGACGGGCCGTTATGCTGTCGGTAGTACCCTTCTGTAAACCCTCCCCTGTCAAACAGGTCCAGAAGCATCTGGCGGTCAGCCGGATCCACCTGGTACCCGGCCCGCCCTCCCGCAAGGTATCTGTCAACGTATTTTCGGTAGACATGGACCACTCCCGCAGTGTATCTGGGGCTCTTCATCCGCCCCTCGATCTTCAGGGAATCCACCCCCGCCTCTATGATATCCGGAAGCAGATCCAGGGTGCACAGATCCTTCATGCTGAGAAGATACCGGTCATCCGCGGCCTTCTGGTTCTTCCGGTCCTTCTGCCCTTTTGCTCCCCTTCTGGCATCATCTTTGGAAATAACCTGGTAGGGCAGGCGGCAGGGCTGGGCGCACCTTCCCCTGTTTCCGCTCCTGCCTCCGATGAAGCTGCTTAAAAGGCACTGTCCGGAATAACAGTAGCACAGGGCCCCATGGACAAAGGACTCGATCTCTATGGGGATCTCTCTGTGGATCCTGGCGATCTCCTCCAGGGACAGCTCCCTGGCTGTCACCACCCGCTTAAACCCAAGGTCCGCCAGCATCCTGGCTCCATAGACCCCGGTTATAGTCATCTGGGTGCTGCCGTGGATAGGAAGGCCGGGAAACCACTGCCTGATGCAGGCCGCGGCTCCCAGATCCTGGACAATTACCCCATCCAGCCCCCTCTCCCAATAGGGCGCCAGAAAATCATAGAGCTCCCCCAGCTCCCGCTCTTTCATGAGAGTGTTCACCGTCATATACAGGGACACCCCGTGGAGGTGGACATAGTCGATGGCCTCCAGGAGGTGATCCTCGTCTGGATTGTCCGCGTATGCCCTGGCGCCGAAACGGCTGCCTCCGATATAAACCCCGTCCGCCCCCGCCGAGACGGCGGCCTTCATGCTCTCAAACGACCCTGCCGGCGCAAGCACCTCCGGCCTTCTTACTCTTGTCATAGCCTCTCTCCTGTGGTTCTCCTTTTCAGTCTGCCCTTTCTGCGGCTAACGGCTGTGGGAGGCTGTCTTCATCCTCTGCAGCTCCTCCTGGGCTTTCTCCAGTTCCTTCTTCACCCTGTCCAGCTCCGCCTTTTTCTCCTCCAAATCCCTGGACACATTCTCCAGGCGCAGCTGGGTGGTCACCAGCTCGTGTTTCAGGCCGTAGCTCTCCCGCTCCATCTCATCTCTCTGCCTCTCGCTCACTGCCGCCCGGTTGGTGGCCTTGAAATAGTCGTCGGCAATATTTAAGGAAATCATCACTGCCTGGTACTCCTGGCTCTGCTTGCCAAATCCCTCCTGCCGTCTCAGCTGAGCGGTCTTCTCATTGATATAGCTGGCTACTTTCTGGAAATAGTGCTCATCCTCCGTGCCGCCCATGGTGTAGATCTTGCCGTCTATCAAAACTTCCGCATAATTTTTCGTATCCGCAAATCTGCCTTTACTATTCATTCCCTATCTCCTTTTTCGGTAGCGGCACGCGCCGCTTTGCGTCTCCGGACAATGCTTTTGCCTCCCCCGAAATCAGCCCGGCTCCATGTCCAGGTGGCGGTAGGCGTGTTCCGTGGCCACCCTGCCCCTTGGAGTGCGGTTGATGAGGCCGTTCATGAGAAGGTAGGGCTCATACACATCCTCCAGAGTCCCCGCATCCTCTCCCAGAGCCGCCGCCAGGGTGTCCAGCCCCACAGGGCCTCCTGAAAATTTTTGGATAATGGTCAACAGGATGCTCCTGTCGTTGTTGTCCAGCCCCAGCCTGTCCACATCCAGGATATCCAGGGCAAAATCCGCCACCTCCCTGGTGATCACGCCGTCATACTTTACCTGGGCAAAATCCCTCACCCGCTTTAGCAGCCGGTTGGCAAGCCTGGGGGTTCCTCTGGAACGCCTGGCCAGCTCCACGGCCCCCGCCTCCTCGATCTTCACATCCAGAACCTTGGCGGACCGGAGAATGATGGCCTTTAGCTCCTCCACGGTGTAGAACTCCATCTTGGCCACCACGCCGAACCGGTCCCTTAAGGGGGCCGTGAGAAGCCCCGCCCTGGTGGTAGCCCCCACCAGAGTAAACTTGGGAAGCTCCAGCCGGATGGACCTGGCGGAGGAATCCTTGCCCAGCATAATGTCTATGGCAAAATCCTCCATGGCCGGGTACAGCACCTCCTCCACCTGCCGGTTCAGCCTGTGGATCTCATCCACAAACAGCACATCCCCCTCCTGAAGGTTATTTAAGATAGCCGCCATCTCCCCCGGTTTCTCGATGGCCGGACCCGAGGTTATCTTTATGTTCACCCCCATCTCATTGGCGATGATGCCGGAGAGAGTGGTCTTGCCCAGCCCCGGAGGCCCGTAAAACAGCACATGGTCCAGGCTCTCCTTCCTGGACTTTGCCGCGTCAATATAGATCTTTAAAGTGGATTTCAGCTTCTCCTGGCCAATGTAATCCGCCAAAAGCTGAGGCCTTAAGTGGGACTCCACCTTACTGTCTTCTTCTGTCAACTCCGTATTGATGACCCTGCGTTCCATATCTTCCTGCCCAAATCCCGGCTTTCTGATCCGGTTCCCTTTCTATATCTAAAATGCCAAATGCCTTAGAGAGGCCTTCAGCACATCTTCTCCTGTCATATCCCCGGTGACAGCAACCTTGCTCACGGCCCTTGTGGCCTCTGCGGGGGAATATCCCAGGGCAACCAGCGCCTCAACGGCCTCCCTTGCCCCTGCTCCCAGACCGCTGTCAGCCGCCTCACCGCCTGACTCCCCATGGGGTGCCGACAAAATCTGGTTCACTGAAATCTTGTCCTTTAAATCCAGGATCAGCCGCTGGGCCGTCTTGTTCCCGATGCCGGGAGCCCTGGAGATGGCTTTCACATCCCCTGAGATCACAGCCAGCCTGAGATCGTCGGGCCTCATGGCGGAGAGAATCCCCAGGGCCCCCTTGGGTCCGATGCCGCTGACTCCCAGAAGCAGCTTAAACATCTTTAAATCCTGGCGGGTCAGAAATCCAAAAAGACTCATGGCATCCTCTCTCACC
>CAMTAF010000192.1 GCA_947066955.1 uncultured Hungatella sp. | reverse complement strand
AAGGGGAGGGGGGAAGTGCGCCCATCCGACTCCCCATATAAAGTTACACTATCGGTTTAAAAAGTCTTGCTTGTTTCCCAGAAAAATGGATGATATAATTTGAAGTGCGCTGATGCGCACGCAGGTCAGCACCCTGACGGGTGGTGACATAATATAATTGACAAGACATAACGGTCCGGAAGGCTTTCGCGCCTGCTGTGCCGGCGGTAAAAACACAGTTACAAAATGGAGGAGACCATGAGAGATCATTCAACATATGTTAAAGCAACGGTGCTGGCAGCCCTTGTGAGCGCCGGACTGTCCATGACAGCTTACGCCGGAGAGTGGAAACATGACAATGTAGGCTGGTGGTATCAAAACGACGACGGAAGCTATCAGGCCAACACCTGGTTTACGGATATAGACGGGAAAGCCTATTATTTTGACGGAAGAGGCTATATGATCTCCGACACCACGGCCCCTGACGGGAGCCGGGTGGGAGCGGACGGGGCCAGAATTGAGCCTGTAAGGAGCCTTCCCAGCAACAAGGGGGACCTTTACTACGGAGGACTGCGGCAGGTTCTGGATTCGATTCCTCTGTACCCTCAGGAGTCCACAGGCTTTGAGGATCTGGATGCTCTGCTGAATTCCATATTTGCCCAGATCATCACAGAGGACATGGACACCCACGACAAGTTAAAGGCCTGTTATGACTATCTTATCACCCACACGGTCTATGGCCAGCAGCCTTACTTTGGAGGCAGCTATCACTATGCCTACGGCGTCCTGTCAGGCGGGGTGGGCGTGTGCGACGACTACTCGGCGACATTTTCTGTCATGGCCAGGAAGATCGGAGTGCCTATGTACACGGCAGGGGGTTCCACCCACAAGTCCAACGGTGACTTTACTCCCCATGCCTGGTGCCAGTTAGACTACAACGGAACAACCTACATCTTTGATCCCCAGGTGGAGGACGTGATCGCCGACGGCAGAGGCGGTTCCATCATGTACATCCGGTTTGGAGGAACCACGGCCCAGCTGGCGGACAAGTATCGGTATGAGATGATCATGGATGATTTCTCCCAGCCAAAGGGAGGAGCGGGAAAGACCATCACGGGAGACTCCTCGGGGAGCAACAGCGCAAGCCCTTACAGCGATTGGGACAATCTGACGGATGAGCAGAAGGAGCAGATTTTGTGGGATCTGTTTAATGAGGCTGAGTGGTGGGATTGATCGTCCCACCGCGTTTACTCAAACTTTCGGCTGCCTGTTCGTGTGAGTAAACAGGATTTTGAAAAGATACGAGAGGAGAGCGGATAGAGAGGGATTATGGAAAGGAACATAAGTGTTATAAAAGATGTGAAAGGGAATCAGATTGTGGTAATAAATGACATACGTTTTAAAGGCAGACAGAATATTGACTGGGATGAGGTTGAGCAGTATTTAAAGCAATATGTTGGAGAATTTGTAGAAATTGCTGAAAGTAAAGAAATCATATACATAGGCAGTGATCTTCCCGATGAATACACAGGATCCAATTATACGGCAAAGTTGAAAGGAGCTCTTGCAAAGGCGAAAGCTAATGCTGTACAGGGAATTCCTGAGATGATCGAAATTGCGGAAAACAAGAGATTTCGGGAGAATCTGGCAAAAAAGCATGATAAAAATGCCAGATTTGGATGGTATCGATATGATTCCCGGTTTGCTCTTCCAATTTATGATGACGATGAAGAAGTTTTGCGATATAATGTGTTTCATGTGGAGCTTGTTATAAGACATGCAGTGGATAGGAAATTGTATCTATATGACATCATAAACATAAAAAAAGAAACGAGTACCCCGCTTGAGCCATAAGGCTGTACGGTTAAAAACTCATTTCTTGTTTTGATTATATGACAGAAAGAGAGAAAAGTCAAGAGAAATGCATCAGGAAATTGATTTAGATAAAATAGATATAAATACAGAACCGCCCATAGAAGAACCAGCCAGGCAATACTATTACATGGCCAAATGCCGGGAATGGGTTCGGGAGTTTGAACGGAAAAACGGCCGTCGTCCCACCGCGTTTACTCAAACCTTCGGCTGTCAGATGAACGCCAGGGACTCAGAAAAGCTGCAGGGCATCTTAGAGCAGGCGGGGTTTGAGGAGGCCGGTGACGAGAAGGCGGATTTTGTTCTCTACAACACCTGCACGGTGCGGGAGAATGCCAATCAGAGGGTCTACGGGCGTCTGGGATATCTAAACACCTTGAAGAAGAAGAATCCCCACATGCTCATTGCCCTGTGCGGCTGCATGATGCAGGAGCCTGAGGTGGTGGACAAGATCAGGAAAAGCTATAGGTTCGTGGACATCATATTTGGAACCCACAACATTTTCAAGCTGGCGGAGCTGATGGATAGGAGGCTGGAAGAGAGGAAGATGGTGGTGGACATCTGGCGGGACACGGAGCAGATCGTAGAGGAGCTTCCCGCGCAGAGAAAATTCCCCTTTAAGTCCGGGGTCAACATTATGTTCGGGTGCAACAATTTCTGCAGCTACTGCATCGTCCCCTATGTCCGGGGGCGGGAGAGGAGCAGAAAGCCGGAGGACATTATCGCCGAGATTAAGCAGCTGGCAAGGGACGGGGTGGTGGAGGTGATGCTTCTGGGGCAGAATGTGAACTCCTACGGAAAGAACCTGGAGACTCCCGTCACCTTTGCCGGGCTTTTAAGGCAGGTGGAGGAGATCGAAGGTATTGAGAGGATTCGGTTCATGACCTCCCACCCCAAGGACCTCTCCGAGGAGCTGATCCAGGTGATGGCCGGATCCAAAAAGATCTGCCGCCATCTCCACCTTCCGGTACAGTCCGGGAGCAGCCGGATCTTGAAAGCTATGAACCGCCGGTATACAAAAGAGCAGTATCTGGACCTGGTGGACAGGATCCGGGCCGCGGTGCCGGACATCTCTCTGACCACGGATATCATCGTGGGGTTTCCGGGGGAGACGGAGGAAGATTTTCTGGAGACCATGGATGTGGTGGAGAAGGTGGGCTTTGACAGCGCCTTTACCTTCATCTATTCCAGACGGACAGGGACTCCGGCGGCCTCCATGGAGGATCAGGTGCCGGAGGAGGTGGTCAAGGAAAGGTTTGATCGGCTTCTGGCCCGGGTGCAGGAACTCTCCGCCAGGGTGTGCGCCAGGGACCTGCACACCACTCAGAAGGTGCTGGTGGAGAGCCTGGACGACCATCTGGAGGGTTATGTCACAGGCCGTTTGGGCAACAACACCGTGGTGCATTTTCCGGGAGATGCCTCCCTTATAGGGACCATTGTCCCGGTGTACCTGGAGGAATCCAAGGGATTTTACTATATGGGAACCGCGGCAGGCGTGTAAACCTGCGGTGGGTTCTCAGCTTAATCGAGTAGGGGAGGCTTTTCCCCTGCTCGCCGCGCCGGGGCGGGGCCGCGCAAGCGGCCACATTTCCTTTCCGCCCCCGTGTGCACAAAAGATACTCCCGAAAGAATTTTCGGGAGTTTTCACCGTTTACTTACTTCAAAGAAGAGAGGTTTAACAACGTGGCCGGATTATCACCTATGATGGTCCATTATATGGAGACCAAGAAACAATACCCGGACTGCCTGCTTTTTTACCGGCTGGGGGATTTTTACGAGATGTTTTTTGATGACGCGGTGACTGCTTCCAGGGAGCTGGAGATCACCCTGACGGGAAAAGAGTGCGGCCTTGAGGAGAGGGCCCCCATGTGCGGGATTCCTTACCATGCCGTGGATTCCTATTTATACAAGCTGGTGCAGAAAGGTTACAAGGTTGCCATTGCCGAGCAGATGGAGGACCCGAAGCAGGCGAAGGGCTTAGTAAAGAGAGAGGTTATACGGGTGGTGACTCCCGGGACCATCACCAGCAGCCAGGCCCTTGACGAGACAAAGAATAATTACCTCATGGGAATCGTGTATGTGGGAGACACCTTCGGCATATCCGCGTGCGATATCACCACCGGAGATTATCTGGTCACGGAGGTGGAGGGGGAGAGGAATCTCTTGGATGAGATCCACAGATTCGCGCCCTCGGAGATCATCTGCAATGAGGCCTTTTACATGTCAGGCATTGATCTGGAAGACTTAAAAGATCGGTATCATGTGGCGATCTCCTCCCTGGACAGCCATTATTTCTCCGATGACTCCTGCAGGAGGGTGCTGAAGGAGCATTTTCATGTGGGAAGCCTGGAGGGCCTTGGCCTGGGAGATTATGACGCGGGGGTTATCGCCGCGGGCGCGGTGATGGAGTATCTATACGAGACCCAGAAAAACACTCTGGACCACATCGCTGCCATCACCCCCTACACTACAGGGGAATTTATGATCATCGACACCTCCACCAGGCGGAATCTGGAGCTTCTGGAGACCTTGAGGGAGAAACAGCGCAGAGGCTCTCTTCTGTGGGTCTTGGATAAGACCAGGACAGCCATGGGAGCCAGGCTGATGCGCAGCTTAATCGAGCAGCCGCTGGTGCAAAAGTCCGCTATCCTGGAGCGGCAGCAGGCGATCGAGGAGCTGAACATGAGTTATATCACCAGGGAGGAGATCCGGGAGTATTTAAACTCGGTCTATGACTTAGAGCGGCTTATGGGCCGCATCAGTTACAAGTCCGCCAACCCCAGGGATTTAATATCTTTTCGAAATTCCCTGGAGATGCTTCCCCACATCAAAAACCTTCTGGGAGAGATGAATTCTCCTCTGCTGAGGCGGATCTGGGAGGACTTAGACCCTCTGGAGGATCTCTTTAGCCTGATTGAGTCCGCCATTGTGGATGACCCGCCGATTGCGGTGAAAGAAGGAGGAATGATCAGGGAAGGCTACCACCAGGAGGCTGACAGGCTTCGCCATGCCAAGACAGAGGGGAAGTCCTGGCTTGCGGGGCTGGAGGCCGAGGAGAGGGACAAGACCGGGATCAAGAACTTAAAGATCAAATTCAACAAGGTGTTCGGCTACTATTTTGAGGTGACCAATTCTTTTAAAAATATGGTGCCGGACTACTTTATCCGAAAGCAGACCCTTGCCAACGCGGAGAGATACACCACAGACAAGCTGAAAGAGCTGGAGGACATTATCCTGGGGGCGGAGGACAAGCTGGTTTCCCTGGAATACGATCTGTTCTGCCAGGTCAGGGATCAGATCGGAGGAGAGGTGGCCAGGATCCAGAAGACCGCCAAAGCCCTGGCAGGGGTGGACGCGTTCTGTTCCTTCTCCCTGGTGGCTACCAGAAACAATTATGTAAAGCCAAAGATCAACGAGAAGGGTGTCATCCATATCAAGAACGGCCGTCATCCCGTGGTGGAGCTGATGCAGAAGGACCACCTTTTTGTGTCCAACGACACGGTGCTGGACAATTCCAAAAACAGGATCTCCATCATCACAGGGCCCAACATGGCGGGAAAGTCCACCTATATGAGGCAGACCGCCCTCATTGTGCTCATGGCTCAGATCGGCTGCTTTGTCCCGGCGGATGAGGCGGATGTGGGCATCTGCGACAGGATCTTCACCAGGGTGGGAGCCTCCGACGACTTGGCTTCCGGCCAGAGCACCTTTATGGTGGAGATGACCGAGGTAGCCAACATTCTGCGCAGCGCCACCAGGAGCAGCCTGATCATCTTAGACGAGATCGGAAG
>CAMTAF010000191.1 GCA_947066955.1 uncultured Hungatella sp. | reverse complement strand
GGAGATGGCTTTCTGAGGGTCTCTCGGATGGTTTAACTGAGCCATGCCGCCCTTCTGACGGATCGCATCAGTCACCCGGCAAAACTCTGCCCTCAGATACTCATCGGTCCGTTCTTCCTGTGTTCCGATTCGGTAAATGACATCCTCATTCTTCTTCACGTTCAGGGAAATCACATGGCCGTTGCCTGTGGAGATCTCTTTGGAAAGGATGGGCATAAAATCGTCTGTCCTGGCCTTCTCCCACAGTTCATGATCCAGCACATTATGGTGATCGCTTAAGGCGCCGAAATCCAGCCCCACAGCCCTCATAGAATCCCGTATCTCCACCGGTGTCTCTATAACCGGATCCGTTCCCTCATAAAGGCGGCTGCTGAATACGCTGTGATGATGGATATCCCCTGCATACCACCCATCTTTTGCCTCCCTGGGCAAAGGCTTTAACTCATACTTCAGAATCGTCTGGTTTTCCTCCAGATGGAAACGCTTTGCCTCCACGCTGTATGCAGATCCCTTTGCTGCCTCAATCTGATACCATCCTGGCTTCAAAAACAGTACCCCATATCCTGTCTCATCGGTCACGGTTCTGATAAAATCCAGGTCACCGGTTGCATAAGCTTCATTGATCCGCTCATCCGTCCCGTCAAAGTTTCCACACCAGGAGTTGTCTGGCAGAGGATAACACCGGATCTCAGCCAGCAGAGGATTCCCTTTGCTGTCCTTCGTTTGAATGTATACGATCAGCCGCTGCCTGGTTTCACTTTCCTTTATCTCACTATCCAAGGACAATACCTTTTTCACATCCGGCGGACTCCCCATTCCTCTTAACCATTCCCCCAGAATCTCCCCATACTTGTCAATCTTCATCCCTTTTCCATCCTTTTCTCATCCGGCAGTTCTTTTGGTTTTTCAGTCATCCAGCATTGCCGCCCCGATAATCCCTGCATCATTCCCCAGAGACGCAATGACAATCTCAGTCTTCACTGCGGAATCCCTGGTATACACCTGCTGATCCACCAATCGTTTTAACGGTTCCAACAGCTGGTCTTTGGCCCGGCTGACTCCACCGCCAATGCACAGAACCTCCGGCTGGAAGATATTGATAATATCCGTAATTCCCACGCTTAAATAATACAGATATCTCTCTACCACGCTCTCCGCCGTCAGATCCCCTCTTCTGGCGGCCTCAAAAATCTTCTGCCCGTCTACCTTATCCTCATCCTGCCCGCATAAGCTCCACAGAAGGCTCCTTCTGCCTTCTTCCTCCTTCATGGCCTTTAAAGCCATGCGACGCAGCCCGGTAGCCGAGGCATAGGTCTCAAAACACCCTCTCCGTCCACAATTACATATTTCCCCGTCATACTGTATCACAAAATGTCCGAATTCCCCTGCAGCGAAATTGCATCCTTCATACAGCTTTCCGTCCAGGATCATCCCGCCGCCGATTCCGGTTCCCAGGGTCACCATCACCATAGATGCATATCCCTTTCCACACCCGGCCAGGTACTCCCCCCAGGCTGCGGCATTGGCATCATTGGTAAAGGACACCGGTTTCTTAAAGTAACGTTTCAAAAGCGGAATTAAGGGTTCATCTTTCATATTCAGATTGTTGGCATATTCCATAACACCTGTCTTTTTATTGGCTGTACCAGGAACCCCCAACCCCACTGACGCGATTTCCTCCATGGAGATCCCGGTTTCCTCCAAAAGAGAGGACACCAACTCTTTCATATCTCCAACAAGCCCCTGAGCTCCACGATCTGTAACGGTAGGGACTGCTCCTGATTTCACAATTCTGTAATCCTCGTCCACAATCCCCGCCTTAATTGTTGTTCCTCCCAAATCAATCCCCACGCAATATATGACCATCATCCCCCTATTCCACTTTTGAATATCTGCCAGCAAAGCCCATTACGGTCTTACCATTTTACCACATTTCCATAGGTGTAGGCAAGCCGTAACGGGCCATTATTTATTGCTTTATTTATTTCACATTTGCATCATAGTACTCTGCTCTGGCATCCAAAATCTGCTGAAGACCTGCATTCTGCAGATTGCTGAACTCTGCCTGCTGCAAAGCGTCAAACTCGCTGGTAGGACAGCTGATAAGGCGGTACACATACTCTACCATCATATCCTCGATGTTCTTACCATAGTTAGCTTCTGCATCGGAAATAAATGGATAGGTAGGATAGCGGAACTTGCCTACGTTCATTACGTCATAGTAATTTTCAAACCATGCCTTGTCTTCCCCTTTATCCTAGCTCTATACCGCCACAAATCGCCGTGATGTTTTATAAGCTAATAATACTATATTTATCAGCGTGTGTCAATTTGTCCATTAGAGACGACAATTATGAAATTTCCCACAGCCAAAATATCCCCCTGCTCCAAAAAGCAGGGGGATATTTGCGTCAGGTTTATTTCACAAACGTCCTCACCACGGTCTCCAGCCGAATCTTCTTCCCTTTTTCAATCCAATAGCTCACCGCCGGGATACTCCCGTTTGGATACAGCACATTGGTGTTGGGGTCCGCCTCAATAATCATGCCTTTCGCTTCCGGCCCGTCCCCCCGGACATGGCAGCCCATGGCGTCATACCTTACCTCCGCCTCCTGGCCGCCGGCCTTCTGCTCATATCCTGGCGTGAATTTCTCAACCGAGAAACCGCAGTCATATGCCGTGCAGTCAAAGCTGCTCTCCACCTCATGAATTCTCCTGTGTCCTCCCTCCTGGGGTATCACGGTGGAGGTCACCAAAATCCCCGGAAACGGCTGCCAAGTGCTGATCACCCTGTCCTCCTTCACCTCGTAGGACAGGCTCACTTTCCGGGTGAACACATAGTCGTCTCCGTCTATGACAAAGGCCAGGGCAGAGTCCGGGGCATTCTCGTGGAGCACGATCTGGCTTCTGGCCACGGAAAATCCAAACCTTGTAGAGTAGGCGAACTTGGAATATTTCTCCGGCACATGGCCGTGGCCGTATTTCTCGCAGACCCCTGCCGGGTAGGACACCACCTCTTTCCCCAGGCGGTGCATGATCATGTCAGCCTGTTTTAAGACCTTCACCTTCTCAAGCTCCGGGAGGGGGGCGGCTTTCTCCTGCCAGAATGGGTGGCTGTCAGGCAGCGCCAGGCACAGAAGACTCTTCATCCCCCAGTAGGGAGACCCCGGGGCGTTGTAGCGCTCAGCCATGATCAGGTTGGGATAGCTGTAGCCGATGGTCAGCACCCCGTCCCGGTCATAGATCTTCTGGCTGTCCCACCAGTTTAAGTGCCTGGCCAGGATTCCTTTCACCACTCCTGCCGGGATCTGATCCAGCCCGGCGAACACGTAAGCGGACCAGAAAGCCGCCTGGCCGAAACGGTAGGCCAGACTGCGGCCATAGGGCAGGGCGGAACCATTTTCGTCAAACCAGTAGATGAAATCTCTGGCAAAGATCTCTGCCCTCTCTTTGAATCTCCTGCACCGCTCCGGTTCTTCCTTCTCCATGGCCGCGGCGTAGAGAAGGCCATAGTAGTGCATGGCAAAGGAGATGTAATAGTCCTTCTGGGCCGAGCCTCCGTCCCGGTACCAGCCGTCTCCCAGGTAATAGGACTCCACTTTCTCAAGTCCGGACTCCAGCTTCTCCTGGCTGAACCGGTATCCCTGTTTTTTCAGAGACACATTCACCAGGATCATGAAGAACTGCCAGTTGCAGTCCGGGATAATGTGCTCATTGATCCCGTACAGCCAGTCCGCCAGATTCTGCTTCGCCTTCTGGCTCAAGGGTTCCCACACCTTCTCCAGGGCAAAGAGGATGCCGCTGGCGATTGCGGCCATCTCCACAAACCTCTGGTCGTAATCCGTAAATCCGCCCCAGTACTCCTCATGGTCCGGGTCAGAACCATTTGCCAGGCCCTCCCTGTAGATCTCCTCAAATTCCCTGTCCTCTCCGCCACCTGCCCAGAAGGGTACCAGAGCCCACAGGGGCCTGGAAAACGCCTCCATCTCAATGCTCACCTGGGGATAGGTGACTCCGCTGTCCCCCAGATGGAGCCTGGCCTTTCCCCGACTGTACAAAGGCTTTAAGGGGTCAAGAACCTTGCCCATCCACTGTCTGAAATCTTCTTTTGACTCAAGTCTCATCGTTCCCGCCTCCTAATATCATATGCAGTGTCCACGCCCGGATTCCTACCAGTAGGGATTCCAGTCCCCAAAAAGTCTGGTGAGGGCTTCCATATAGAAATAATCT
The DNA here is from genome assembly GCA_947066955.1 of uncultured Hungatella sp. Classification (GTDB taxonomy): domain Bacteria; phylum Bacillota; class Clostridia; order Lachnospirales; family Lachnospiraceae; genus UBA3402. The sequence goes on along the minus strand of CAMTAF010000191.1, from coordinate 1,474 downwards.
CCCCAGATGTTGCACTCATCCACCCCCTCGGGAGTGCAGGTATTGTAGGGTGATTTCTTAGAATAGGTGCTGTGGAGCACCAGGCCGTTGGACTCCTTTAGGGACTTCACGGCATAGTTGTCTGCCACCGACTTCATGATCTTTCCGGCAATCCCCCTGTAGTACTCCCTGTCTTTTGGGTCCATATATTTTGCCATCTCCAGCATGCCGCAGGCAGCGATGGAGGCTGAGGAAGAGTCTCTGGGCTCCTCAGACCCTTCACCGAACTCCAGATCCCAGTAAGGAACCAGATCTCCTGGAAGATGCTCCAGAAAATATCCTGTCACATGCTTAAAATCCTCAATATACTCCTTCCTTCCCGTGTACCGGTAAGCCGTTGCCGTGCCGTACACGCCCCAGGCCTGGCCTCTGGCCCAGGCGGAACCATCCCGGTATCCCTGGCAGGTAGCCCCGTGGTCCGGCTCCCCTGTCTCCATATTCATGAAAAATGTGTGCCATGTAGAATAATCTTCCCGGATCACATTGGCAATGGCGGTTCGGATATGTTTCTCCGCAATGTCCCGGTATTTCCCATCCTTTGTCTCCTCTGAGGCCCAGTAGAGCAGGGGAAGATTCAAAAGACAGTCAATGATAAACCGGTAGTTCTCCGGCTGGTCCATGGGCCCCCAGGCCTGGATAAACTCTCCCACCGGGTGGAAGCGGGTGATCAGCTGGTCCGCCGCTTTCACAGCCGCCTCCCTTCCCTTCTCGCTTCCCACAAGCTTGTACCCTGCCACGCAGGAGGGAGAATACAGAAATCCCATGTCGTGGTGATCCGCTTCCCTCTTATGGTCGATCCGTTCTAAAAAGCTCTGGATCTGGATCTCCCCCGCCTCCCGAAAGGCCCGGGCAAGCTCTTCGTCTCCCTGCCGCGCCGCCCACTCCCAGGACAGCCAGATCTGCCCAGTCCAGAACCCTGTGGTCCAGTTCACGTTCTCCGTGGGCGTATAGAAACCGTTTTCACTGAACGCTCTCTTAAATGAATAGGTAAAATCTTTCAGATTCCTCCTGACCTGCTCCACAGCGAAATCCATAGCACCGCTAATCTCTTTCACAGTCATCTCAGGCTTTTTTCTCAGCAGATCATAGATCTCCTTGCCCATAAAACACCTCCTTCTATCCTAAAAACGCTCCGCGTTGCCTTCCTCCCAGTTGTATCGGCACGCGCCGCTTGCGCGGCACCTGCCAAGTCGTCGGAAGGCATCCTAAAAACGCTCCGCGTTTGCCTTCCTCCTATCCCTTAACTCCGGTGGCTGCGATTCCTTCTACAAAGTATTTCTGCAGTGACAGGAACACGATGAGGACCGGGATCAGGGACAGCACGGAGGCCGCCATGATCAATCCGTACTCAGAGGAATACTGGCTGATAAACATCCGAAGTCCGATCTGCAAGGTTTTCTTGGTCTCGGTCTTTAAGTAGATCATGGGCCCTAAA
>CAMTAF010000190.1 GCA_947066955.1 uncultured Hungatella sp. | reverse complement strand
CGCCCCTTGTGGACTTTCACCACAGACTGACGGCATGCCCGTCATACTAAAAAGAAGCGGCAGGGGTTCTTCTAAGCCCTCTGCCGCGCCTGTGTAGTCTTCTATGTTTTGTTATCCCAGATATTTCTTAAGCTTTTCCGCCTTGTCCAGCTTCTCCCAGGGAAGATCTAAGTCATTTCTCCCAAAATGTCCGTAGGCGGCTGTCTGCCGATAGATCGGTCTTCTCAAATCCAGCATCTTGATGATTCCTGCCGGCCTTAAGTCAAAGTTCTCCCTGATAATTTCAATCAGTTTCTCATCGCTCACCTTGCCTGTGCCGAAGGTGTCCGCCATGACAGAGGTAGGCTGGGCAACCCCGATGGCGTAGGACAGCTGGATCTCGCACTTGTCCGCCAAGCCTGCCGCCACGATGTTCTTGGCCACGTATCTGGCAGCGTAGGATGCGGAACGGTCCACCTTGGTGCAGTCTTTTCCGGAAAATGCCCCGCCGCCGTGACGGGCGTAGCCTCCATATGTATCCACGATGATCTTCCGTCCCGTAAGGCCGCTGTCCCCGTGAGGCCCGCCGATGACGAACCGGCCTGTGGGATTGATGAAGAACTTTGTATTCTCATCCACCATTTCCCTGGGAAGAACCACGTCAAACACATGCTTTTTAATGTCCTCATGGATCTGCTCCTGGCTCACCTGCTCGTCGTGCTGAGTGGACAGCACCACCGCGTCCAGGCGGACAGGCTTCCCTGCCTCGTCGTACTCAACAGTCACCTGGGTCTTGCCGTCGGGCCTTAAGTAATCCAGAGTTCCGTCCTTGCGGATCTTTGTCAGCCGGAGAGCCAGCTTGTGGGCCAGGGCGATGGGATATGGCATATACTCCGGGGTCTCGTTGGTGGCATAGCCGAACATCATGCCCTGATCACCGGCCCCGATGGCCTCGATCTCCTTATCGCTCATCTTGTTCTCCTTGGCTTCCAGAGCCTTGTCAACCCCCATGGCGATATCCGTGGACTGCTCGTCAATGGCCGTAATCACGCCGCAGGTCTCACAGTCAAACCCGTATTTCGCCCTGTCATAGCCGATCTCCCGAACCGTCTTCCTGACGATCTTCTGGATATCCACATAGGCCTTAGTGGTGATCTCACCCATGACCATCACAAGCCCTGTGGTCACTGCCGTTTCACACGCCACACGGCTCATGGGATCCTGCTCCAGCAGCGCATCCAGTATAGCATCCGAGATCTGATCGCACATCTTGTCCGGATGGCCTTCTGTCACCGATTCTGATGTAAATAACCGTTTCTCCATAACATTTCCTCCTTTTTTGTATCGGCACACGGCGCTTCGCGTCACCTGCCAGGTGGTTAAACCAAAAGAAAAGTCCGTAGCTCGCGAACTCCGGACTTGATCATCTCACATCAAATCCTCTTATTGTTCGATTACTCGCTCAGGTTGGCACCTTCCTTTCTCACCGCGCAGACATAGACGTCCATGCGGGGTCCGGGGTTGCCGTGACTTCACAGATCCTTTGTATCTCCATCACTCTGAATAAGGGATATACGTACTTTTCAATTGTATTCTACATAAAAAATTATAGCCAATCCTCTATAGCCTGTCAAGAGCTAACTGATCTTTAAGCGAAATTTCTGCATAGCCTTGTCCGAGTCCACTTTCTGGATCATAGCCCCCAGGCCTTTCAGCTTTTCCTCAAAATGCTCATAGCCCCTCTGGATATAGCCGATCTCATCCACCACCGTGTAGCCCTCCGCGGCCAATCCGGCGATCACCAGGGCTGCTCCTGCCCGGAGATCCGGCGCGTTGACGGAGGCGCCGGTAAAACCGCTGACCCCGTCGATGATGGCCACATTGCCCTCAACCTTGATATTGCTTCCCATTCGGGCAAGCTCGTCCACATATTTGAAGCGGTTTTCAAAAATACCCTCGGTGACGATGCTGGTGCCGCTTGCCAGGGCCAGGGTCACCGCCATCTGGGGCTGCATGTCCGTGGGAAAGCCCGGGTAGGGCAGGGTGTTGATATTGGTGTGTCTCTGGCGGGACTTGCCCACCACACGCACGGCATCGTCAAATTCCACCACCTCGCATCCGATCTCCAGGAGCTTGGCGGAGATGGCCTCCAGATGCTTGGGGATCACATTCTTCACCGTCACATCCCCCCTGGTCACCGCCGCGGCGCACATAAAGGTGCCCGCCTCGATCTGATCCGGGATGATGGAGTACTCGGTCCCGTGGAGCTTCCTCACCCCGCGGATCCTGATGATGTCCGTGCCCGCGCCCTTGATGTTGGCCCCCATGCTGTTGAGGAAGTTTGCCACATCCACCACATGGGGCTCCTTGGCCACATTCTCGATAATGGTCTGGCCCTCTGCCAGGGATGCCGCCATCATAATATTGATGGTTGCCCCCACAGACACCTTGTCCAAATACACATGGCTTCCCACCAGGTCGATGGCGTGGGCCACCACAGCCCCTCTCTCGATCTCCACCCTGGCGCCCAAAGCCCTGAAACCTTTTAAGTGCAGGTCAATAGGCCTGCTGCCGATGTTGCAGCCCCCGGGAAGGGGAACCTGCGCGCTTTTATATTTTCCTAAAAGCGCCCCGATAAAATAGTAGGACGCCCGTATCCTTCGTATATACTCATCATCCACCTCTACCTCGTGGATGTCTTTTGCATTGATCTTTACGGTATGTCTGTCAAGTCTCTCGACCCTTGCGCCGATTTCCTGGATGGCTTCCAAAAGCACATTGATATCCCTGACATCCGGCAGATTCTCGATGAGAACATCTTCGTCTGTCATGATTGCGGCAGCCAAAATACCAAGTGCAGCATTCTTCGCCCCACTGATCATCACCTCTCCTGCCAGTGGATTGCCGCCTTTCATAATATACTGTTCCATCCCCTACACCTCTATATATATATTATTACAAACTGTTTACATTTTTCTTTCGTTTAGGTAGATTATACATTATGAAAGGGTACGCGTCAACCCATCATTTCCCCGGCAGGGTATTTCCGGCAGGGTTACGGGGGGGCGGGGCCGCGCAAGCAGCCATATTTCCATTCCGCCCCGTGTGCAAAAGAAGTCAGCTTCCCACGTTCACCGCGCAGATAAAATCATTTTTCCGGTCAGCAAAATACTGGGCTCCGTCGTTGAGTCCCATCTTCCAGGATTCCCCTGTAGCCGGGTTAAAAAGGGACACATTGTACTGGTCAAAGCCGTTCAGCAGCACATATCCTCCGTCTTCCAGATAGGCCAGCACCGGATAACCCTGGCCGATGAAATACAGAACCTGATTTAAGAGACAGCCTCTTGCGTCCAGAAGCATCACGCCGTTCTCCAGTTCCATCTCTTCCGTAAATACTCCCAGGCTTCTGACAATATCATAAGCTTCTCTCTGGGGATCCCGGATGGTGACGGCCGACCCGCGGTTTACCCGGTTCCAGAGAATCCTCTGGCACTCATCTGTCACCAGGCCCATATCCTCATAGGCGGACTCCACCGCTTCCTGGAATTCCCCGTAGACGCCCAGGAGCCTCCCCTGGCCGTAGGCGTAAAATTTCATTCCCGGCGTCCGGATGCCCGACTGAACCTTGAGGATCTCGGAGCTGTCATAGGTGATCCGCTTGGCCGCCGTCACCTTCACATCCCTGCTGCCCGTCACCTCAGAATCCAACTGGATAAAGTACAGTTTTCTCCTGACCTCAGAGGCAAACCAGCCGATTCCTTCCATATAAGTATCCTCGAAGGCCGTATTGCACACAATGGTGTCGTCGTCCGCGTAGGTATAGCTGTGCTCCCAATCCCTGACATACCGTTCCACATGGATCCTGGCGTGATCCACCTGGACATTGGCAAGATAATATCCCTCTCTCTCGTAGCGGGTCTGCAGCTCCAGGTTCCCGTCCACGATCTCCAAGGCGTACATGGGCAGCGTCTCCGTGCGACCGTTGAGAATCCATTCCGACCCTTTTCTCGCCAGCCCGTACACAAAATCCTCCTGCACGAATCCCAGGCACTGAACAATATCTCCCTCCGGCGCCCGAATCTCCTGGGGCGTCCCTGTGGCCAGATCAAACACATGGATGCTGGTGGAACCGTAGATATCCGTGCCATCCTGCCAGGCCACCTTCTCCCCTCCGCTGCTGATGGCATAATGGCCTTCCATCAGCCCGTCAGCCACCACCATATACTCATTGCTGGATAAATCGATGCCGTAAATGGCCTGATTCCGGAACAGATAGAGCATTCCCCCCTGGCTGCAGTAGGACAGGGTCTCCATGTCCAGCCGAATCTCGTCGTAGGATTCCTCCGAGGGAATAAAAAACCGCTCTTCTATGGCCCCCGAATGATCGTACCTGCACAGGCTGATCCCCTGGAAGCCCTCGTGCTGCCCCCTGTTCATGTAGCCGTACACCAGAAAGAACATGTCCCCGTCATCATTTACGGACACCACCTGGATATTGTGACGGTTGTAATTGCTCCGCCCCTCTGTATCCTGGCTGCTCCTAAAAGAAAATACCTTCACTGCCCTGGCTTCCCTCTGGTCATAGCACCACAGGTCCCGATTGTATACAAATCCCAGATACCGCCCGCCGGGACTTTTTTCCAGCTGCACGGTCTCGTCATTTCCAATGCCCAGCATAAGCCTTCGCCCGGAGAAAAGATCCCGCTCGCCGGAGAAAATCTGATTGGTCTTCCTGTCAAAGGCCATCATGTAGATTCTCTGGGTATTCCACCTCATGGTGTAATCGTCGTCCACGTCATAGTACTCGGTCTCCCCGTCCTCCGACAGCCGGCTCACCTGATACCGGACATGGACTTGTCCCATAATTCCGCTCAAGTCTTTCAGCGTAACCTCCATATTCCCCACCAGCTGCATCTCCAGCCCGGCCCAGGTCAGCTGAGAGAAGCTGGACTTGATGTTCACATGGCCCAGGGAGGAGTTGTCCGCCGTGCTGGAGGTCTCCAGGTAGGTTACCAGGTCCGACGCCTGGGCAGGGGATAAGCTTTTTGTGGAAAATTCTCTGGCAAGGGCCATCATCCCGGCTCCGTAGTCATTGTCCGTCCACAGGATCCTGGTATAATAGTGGAGAACCCCCTGCCCCTGGACTTCTATCATCAGATCCATCCGATATTCCGTCTCTTTGGCCAGGAGGTTTTGGATGGGAAGGGTCATCCGGATCTCCTCCCCATCGTCCTCCCACTGTTCTATGGTAGTCCTCTCCACCAGCCGCTTTAAATCCATGCTGCGGATCTCGTACTGGACAGCCGTGATCTGGGCGCCGCACTCCGCCACCCTCACCTCCAGCTGCCGGTCCGCCGGCAGGACTGTTATGGACTCCCTGGAGACCGTCTGGCTCATCTCCTGGCGGTATGCCGCCAGACGGTTCTCCTCCCCTTCAAACATGCGCGTGTATACCACCGGAAGAGACGGGTCCTCCATGACCGTGTACACTGCCTCTGTCTGGTCCATGGCATTTCTTGCCGTTATAAAGTAAATTCCCAGGGCCGCCACAAACACCACGGCCAGGATCATGATCCTCTTTATGATTCTGCCCATTATCAGAACTTCCTTTTTTCCGTTTTCTCCTATTGTAAATGCTAACCAGAAAAACTACAACTTAATCTTTTATAAAATGTAGAATTAACCTGTCAGCACAATCCTGAGCGGCACCTTCTCCGCTGAAGCTCATTCATCAGAAGCACCTTGACAATATCCGGGATTATTCATACCATCTACCTCTCTCTTCCTCTTCCTGTAAATATAATTACCT
>CAMTAF010000189.1 GCA_947066955.1 uncultured Hungatella sp. | reverse complement strand
AGCAATCCGGTATCAGAGGGGTCAAAAGACCTTTTGACCCCAACATCATGACATTAATCTATAGGGAATATCAGGGGTTTGGAAAAATGAATTCATAGAATTTTTTTTAGAAATCGGGGGCTGAAATCGGTATTTGCCGACAGCCCCTTTTTGGTGTGTAGAAAAAACTCCTGTCCGATTGCAGAGAGAACGGCCGGATTGTGACAGGAGTGACGAAATATTAATTCTATTTTTGTGCAATATTTTAGCAATCCTTCTAAAATATGATAAAAATGCATAAAAATATGGGGAAAAATAAAAATTAAATTTATATATTATAGATAAAAATAGCAAATGATTATTTTATAATATAGCAATAGACAACAATTTTTATAATGTTTATAATGATAGGACAAGAGGGGGAACAGAGCATAGAAAAAGCAGATGAGAGAATCGGGAAAGAGACAAGAGACGGGAAGCAGGGCAGGGACACAAGACAGGGAAACAGAACAGGGACACAAGACAGGGAAACAGAACAGGAACACAGGACAGGGAAACGGAACAGGGACACAAGACAGGGAAACAGAACAGGAACACAGGACAGGGAAACGGAACAGGGACATAAGACAGGGAAACAAGGATAGTAGAAAGTGACAGATAACAGGGACAGATAACAGGATGTCGGGGAGAGGATTATGGAGAAAAGAACAGTAATGGCAGTGGATATCGGTGGCTCCAAATATGCGGTGGGTCTTGTCCGGGAGAACGGAACCATACTTTGTAAACGCAGATATGACTGGAAGCATATTTCGGCGGAAAGCGTGATTGAAGAAATCTGTGAATCCATGCAGGAGCTGATGGCGGCCAATCCCTGGGAGGTGGTTCATTCCATTGGGATTACTATCACGGGACTTACAGATCCGATGACGGGTATCTGGGTTTCCTCCTGCTTTATGAATATCTATGAGCTTCCGGTGGGAAGACTGATTCGGGAGCGTTTCGGATGTCCGGTATTTATTGAAAATGACTGTAATGCCAGTGCGGTGGCGGAACGAATGTTTGGATTGTGTAAAAAGACGGATCATTTTGTGTATCTTTCCGTGAGTAACAGTATTGGTGGAGCCTTATTTTTAAATGGAAGAATCTACCGGGGGTTCTGTGGGTTTGCAGGAGAGATCGGAAACTTCTGGGTGAATGAGGAGCTTTCTGGCGGCAGAGGCAGCAGGGGGAAGGGAAAAAGGAACGCCCTGGAGAATGTTGCTTCCGGCCGTGGGCTGGCACAGACCTATGTGAAGCTGGGCGGTGACAAAAGGATCGGAGGAGAAATGCCGGACGGAAGGGAGATCGCCCGTCTGGCGGCAGAAGGGGACGAGATTGCAAAAAAGGCCTTTGAAATGGCAGGGAGGTATCTGGGGCAGGTGATTGCGGCCTGTGTGATGCTCCTGAATCCGGAGCGTGTGGTGATCGGAGGCGGGGTTGCCATGTCTTTTGAATTATTTAAGGAATCTTTGATGGAGGTAGTGAAGACTGAGGCGAAAAGTCTGCGAGGGTATTTTCCGAAGATACAGGTCACGGCATTAGGCTACGACAGCGGCCTGTTGGGGGCAGCAGCCATTGCCTTGTGTGAACTGGATTGCTGAGAGGAGTGGATTTATGAAACAAAAGACGGTTCTGGGGATTGATGTCGGCGGAACCAAGGTCGGCATAGGTCTGGTAACAAATAAAGGGAAGATCTGGGACTCTCTGCGCTATCCTCAAAGGTATTGCGGAATCGATGAGTGGACAGAGGAATTATCAGAAAAAATTCAGGAACTGTTAAGCAGAAATGAGCATCAGACAGAGGTGACAGCAATCGGAGTCGGATCCAGAGGCCATGTTGATTTTCACAATCAGAGGCTGTTGTCCACGAGCATTATGAAAGTGACTCCTGGCTTTGATTTGTGCGGCAGACTGAAGAGCCAGTTTGGCCTGCCGGTTTATATTGATAATGATGTAAAGGCGGCGGCCTGCGGGGAGCTTTTGTTTGGAGCCGGAATCTGGTTTCAGGACTTTGTCTGTTACAATGTAGGAACCGGAATTGCCGCGGCTGTTGTGGCAAACGGTAAGCTGGTCCGGGGAAAGGGAAACAATGCCGGGGAAATCGGTTACGATCTTCTGGCAGGCCCGGCGGCGGATCGATCCTTTCGCGACCTGGAAAGCCAGGCCTCCGGAAGAGGAATCGAGCGTGAGACAGGTATGCCGGCTGCCGTTGTATTTGACAAGGCAAAGAACGGAGGCAGGCGTGCGGAGGAAGCGGTGGACCGCGTACTCTATCTGCTGTCAGCCTCTGTGGTGAATATCGCACATCTTTTGGATCCACAGCTTTTCAGTTTTGTGGGCGGCGTGGTTTCCGACCCCTGGTTTTTCGAACGGCTGCAGCAAAAGGTGCGGTCCATGACAGGAGAGGGCTGGCGCTTCCAGCTTCAGGTGTCCAATCTGGGAGCCGACCGGATCGGCATCCTGGGAGCGGCAGGGGTGGCATTATATAAGAGGCGGGTGTAAGGCCTGCATGAGGAGAAAGATTTCACAGAATGGAACGGCCGGCCGGAGTTTCTGTTCTTGAAAAATAGATGTTTAAAGGAGAAGAAGTTTATGAAAAAAGGATTATGTTTCCTGTTGACGGCAGCCCTGATGGTTGCTTCTCTGGCTGGCTGCGGATCCAAAAGCGATTCTTCCGCCAACAGTCAGGCAGAGGCAAAGGAAAGTGCCAGCTCAGGAGGCTCATCGGGGGGCGGTGCACAGGCAGAAGCCGGCAATACTACAGAGGACGGAAAGTATGATCTTGTATTCTGGGTATATTCCGATGCTGTGCTGAATGATCAGGGAAAGCTGTTTAACCGGTGGGTGGAGGAATACTGTGAAGAGAATCCGGATGTCAACTCGATCACCCTGATTGGCAAAAATGATGCGGATCTGCTGACCAGCCTGATGGCCGGAGTAGGGCTTCCGGACATGTTCTTTGCCAGCGCCCGCAACATGCGCCAGTATAAGGAGGCCATTGACCTTTTAGATCTGACCCCGGTATATCAGGCCGAGGAAGGATATCAGGACGGATTTTACGATTCCGCGATTGCCGCCATCTCTCAGGACGGGGGGATGTGGGCCATTCCCTTTATGAGCTATGTGCCGATCATTTTCCGCAATACCGATGTACTGGAGAAGGCAGGCATTGACTGGGAGAATGAGCCGCTTACCACCTGGGATGTCTTTTTTGAACAGTGTGAAAAAGTGAAGGCAGCAGGGATCGATGCCACGCATTCCTGGTCTCAGGGCGGATATTATTGTCCGGGTGCTGTGCTTGCCAGTGACGCGCCGAATCTGACGGTTGGCCTGGAGAACGGAGAGACAACTCTTAAGGCAGAGCAGCTGTTACGTACCTTTGAGACCTTGCAGAAGCTGGAAACGTATTCAAACGGGATGTCCTACAGTGACGCTCCGGCATCCGAAGCCTTTAAGGCCGGTGAACTGGCATTTATCGCGGTAGGTCCATGGAACGAGCCGGATTATATTCAGGCGGGGACTCATTATGATGTGCAGCTGATCCCTCCCTATGAGGAAAATGGCTGGACCGGCGGACTTCAGGGCTGGGACTTCATGTATGGCGTCAATACCGGAGACGAGGGCAGAAATGAAGCGATCCGCGGATGGCTGAAGAAGATGGGATCCTTTGAGGTGCAGCAGGAATTTGCGAAGGTGATCGGACGTTCCGTGTTGCGTGAGGATGCCATGGATGATCCGGATACCCAGCAGACCGAGATGCTGGCAATCTTGGCTGACGGCCTGAAATGCGGAATGAATCAGATGAATTTTGGCCACAGCAGCGTATTCTGGACCAGCGCGATCGGGGATGTGGCGCCTGCGGTTGCCAATGGCTCCATAACTCCGGAGGAGGGGGCACAGCAGCTGATTGACGGGATTAACGGATTATATGCAGAGGCAGGAGAGGAATAGAAAACAGGGCTGCCCGGAGCCGGGAAGGCTTCGGGTGCTGCCCACAGGCCTGGAAGGGGGGCGATCATCATAAAAAGGAGATATTTTTTCAATTATCTGGGACTGCTGCCATTCTTCCTGTTGTTTGCGGTGTTCATTCTTTATCCTTTCTTTCAAGGGGTATTTATGAGCTTTACCGACTGGTCGGTATCCAGCAGAGGAAGCGTGAATTTTGTGGGACTCGACAATTATACCCTGATTCTTTCCGGAAAAGGGACCACTTCTGTCCGTTTTCTGAATTCTGTAAAGAACCTGGTGATCTATGTTCCGCTGACACTTTCTATCGGCCTGTCCCTGTCCCTGGTGCTGGCACTGATTACCCGCCAGCTTTCCAGGAAGCTGTTTTCGGTATTCCGGGGGATCTATTTTGTGCCTTATGTACTGCCATTGTTTTTATGTGCCGGGATCTGGCAATGGTTCATGACAACAGGGACTGGACTGGTAGCCTCTGCTCTGGCCAATATCGGAATCGGGCGGGGGATTACCTGGGACAGCACCAAATACTATGCCATCATCTATGTCATGATGGTGGATATCTGGAATTCAGCAGGCTTTAATTTTGTGATTATCAGTGCGGGAATGGCGGATATCTCACCGGATCTCTACGAGGCGGCGGAGATCGACGGGGCTTCCACTTTTCAGAAGATGACGAAAATCACCATCCCTCTTTTGGAGCCAATTCTGTTTTTTGTGATTACCTACGGCTTTATCAGTGCGCTGCAGGTATATGATATTCCCTGGATTATTTCCAACGGCAGCGATATCAACAGTGTGGGAGGCCCGGGGCAGGTGATGTCCTTCCCGGTGATGGAGATGGTAAGGAATATCTATCTGGGAGGCAAATCCGGTCTGGGGCGGGCCTGCGCAGAGGGAGTCTCCCTGATGACGGTGATTCTGGCAGTGACGGCAATCCAGTTCAAGGCCCGCCGGAAGAAAGTATAAGGAGGGGAAACCATTGAAGACAAAGAAGAAAAGGGAACAATGGATTCTGATTTTGCTGGCAGCAGCCTGGGGGCTGGTATGTCTGTTCCCCTTGTGGGTTCTGTTCAGCGGGACCTTTTCCCTGGATACCAATAATCTGACGCGGACCTTTTTCCCCAATTCCCTGACCAACGGGATCGCCAAATGTAAGGAGGCGCTGGTAACGGTGGAGATTGCGGCCTCTACCGTCCATACCCTGATCTATACCTCGTTCACGGTGGCAGGGATTCTGGTGATCAGCTCCCTGGCTGCCTACGAATTTACCTTTTATCATTTTCCGCTGAAAAGGTTGTTGTTCGGGCTTTTGATGGCCAGCATGATGCTTCCGCAGGTGCTCTATATCATTCCCCTGTACCGTCTGGTATTTGCCATGAAGCTGGCGGATACCTTTGCCGGAATCTCCTTTCCCATGATGGTGTCCGCATTGTCTGTATTTGTGATGATGCAGTTTCTGGAGGATCTGCCGCTGTCCTTCATTGAATCCGCCAGAATCGACGGCGCCGGGCATTTTCAGATCTATGGAAGGATTGTGCTGCCGCTGATGCGCAATGGGATATTAACAACGGTTGTACTGATGTTTATGAAAATATGGGGCCAGTATCTGTGGCCCGCACTGGTTACCGGACAGAAGCTAAAGCCGATCAGTGTGACGATTTCCAATATGCTGAATCCGAATTTCTGGATCGACCCCAGAACCAAGATTGCGGCCATGCTGATTGCCATGATTCCGCCAATGACGATTTATCTGACCTTCCAGCGATATGTAATCGAAGGTATCACCATGTCAGGAGTGAAGGGATAGGAGGAAGAGGATGGGGGAGAAGGTCATAGGGAGAAGTAAGGCATTTTTCAACC
>CAMTAF010000188.1 GCA_947066955.1 uncultured Hungatella sp. | reverse complement strand
TGTGATAGATGACCTGGAGGATAGGATTGCGGAGGTGTTATAGAGAGGATATTTTGCGAACAGATGTTCCTTGTTTATTAATTTAAAAAATGTCCTTGACAAAGGGTACAATTTACAGAGAGTGAGAGAGGTAAAACAGTCGGAAAAGGCGGGAGTGAAGATTATGCAGAGGTGGGAAGAACTGGTTTTAGAGAGGGAAGAAGGAAGGAAAGAGGGGGAAAAAGAAGGGATGAAGGCGGGAAGAACTTACGAGATCTATTCTTTGGTTCAGGATGGAGACATTTCTCCGGAGCGAGGGGCAGAAAGGCTGGGGATCACGGTAGAGGTTCTGAAGGGCAGAATGGCTGACTCAGGATATCAGTATTCGGAAGATGTCCGGGCCGTCCACGGAGTGTAAAGGACAAGAACTTAGTAAAACAGATAGATGACATTTGCCATATTCTATGCTAAGACAGGAGGAATAGCAGTGGGGAGATATTTAAATAGCATAGTTCCATTTGAGGATTATAAAGATATGGTCAGAACCAGATTTTTTGTAGATAAAAGCCCTCTGATCGATGAGATCATTTCCTCAGTTGCTATAGATGGACAGAAGTATCTCTGCATTACCAGGCCGCGCCGGTTTGGGAAAACGGTCATGGCTAATATGATTGGGGCTTTTTTTGGAAAATCATCAGAGGGAAAATCCCTGTTTGACGGGCTTAAAGTGGCTGGTTCTGAGTATTATGAGGAATATTTAAATAAGTGGGACGTTATCTATATTGACTTTAGCAGGCTGCCAAGAGATTGTAAAAGTTATGAGAAATACATGGAGCGAATCCAGGATGGAATTAATGAAGATTTGATAGAGGCTTATCCTGAGCAAGGGCTTGATATGGCCTTAGCGGTTTGGGATAATCTGCATTCTGTCTTTGAAAAGACGAAAACCAAGTTTATTTTTGTAATTGACGAATGGGATGCCATATTCTACAAAAGTTTTATAACGGAAGATAATAAAAAAAATTATCTGGAGTTTCTGCGAGATCTGTTAAAAGGACAGGCGTATGTGAAACTTGCCTATATGACAGGAGTTCTGCCTATAGCAAAATATTCCAGTGGATCAGAGATCAATATGTTTAAAGAATATGATATGGCAACAAAAAAGAAATTCAGTGAATATTTCGGATTTTCTGATTCTGAGGTAGACCAGCTTTTTGCTGTTTACCAGCGGACTACCAGAAGCCCGAAGATTACACGGGATGATCTAACCAGGTGGTATGACGGGTATCATACAGCGGCAGGGGAACAGCTGTATAATCCTCGTTCGGTCATATGTGCATTGACAGATGACCAGATAAGCTGTTATTGGACTAGTTCAGGGCCATATGATGAGATTTTTTATTATGTTCGAAATAATATCAAAGATGTTCGTGATGATTTGGCGTTGATGGTTGCTGGAGAGCGGGTTGAGGTAAAGTTGCAGGGATATGCCGCTACATCCACAGAATTAAATACGAAGAATCAGATCTATTCTGCGATGGTTGTGTATGGTCTGCTGACTTATGAAGACGGAGAAGTGTTTATTCCTAACAGAGAACTGATGGAAAAGTTTGATGAATTGCTTTTATCAAAAGACAGTTTGGGGTATATTCACAATTTGGCAAAGAAATCGGAGAAAATGCTGAAAGCCACGCTTGCCGGGGATACCCAGACAATGTCAGTGATTTTGAAATATGCCCATGATACGGAATCACCAATTCTTTCCTATAATAATGAGATTGAACTATTGGCTGTGATTAATTTGGTTTATCTGTCAGCTAGAGATAAATATCGAGTCGAACGGGAAGATAAGGCCGGAGAGGGGTATGTAGATTTTATTTTTTATCCAGAGCATAGAGATCAGGATGCGATGATTTTAGAACTGAAAATAGATAGTACTCCGGAAGATGCAATCCAGCAGATTAAAGATAAACATTATGCACTCCGCTTCCGAGGGAAACTTGGAGAAAGGGAAAAGTACACAGGACGGATATTGGCGGTTGGAATCAGTTATAGCAGGAAAACAAAGGAACATTTTTGTAAGGTAGAAATATTATAACCTGCTTTTGTTTAACGATGTGTAGAGAGTACCAGTATACCCATGAGTAAGAAAAGTAAAACAGTCAGAAGAGTGTAAAGGACAAGAACTTAGTAAAACAGATAGATGACATTTGCCATATTCTGTGCTAAAATTTTACTATAAAGTAAGGATACTTTTATCAGCGTGATCGAGGAGGGAAAGGCCATGAATAAAAAGGCAATCAAGTATTTAGGGCTGATATTGGCAATCTCTGTCATGATGCCTCAGAGGCCGTCCGCTGCGGAGGATTCCTCTGGAACAGCTACTCCGGCCACGGCAGAGAGGCAGGCGATGGATGCCGGGGAAATTGATACACAGGGAGAGAGGGCCAGGGACGGTTTGGTTCAGGTGGTAATGCCCACCAACACGGAGCATGTATTTGACTTTATCATGGATCCCCAGGAGCTGATTGCCACAACCGATGCCGCTGCTTATGACGGAAGCCGGTTTGAGGAGGATGCCACGGTGTTTTTCAGACGCTTAGACGGCGGAGCGGAGATGGATTACAGCAGTTCCAGCGACGCCCTTACGATTCTGAATAAAGGGGAGGAGGATGTAAGAGTTACCCTCGTTGCCAGCATTTCCCCCGATAGTCTTGCGGGAATCACCATGAGTGATGACCCGGGATTCCCGGATAATACAGAAGCCAGCCTTTACCTCGCCCTGACGGACGGGGAGTTTACGGTGCCTGTGGGCAGCGGCCGGGATGCGGTCATTGAAGGGGTGATTCCAGGAGTTTTGGAGGGAGAAGCCCCCAATGAGTACTCTTTCCGCATCGTCGGAGCGGCTAATAAAGCGGGGGATTGGTCAGAAGTGACAGAGGCGGCGCCCAAGATAACCGTTACCTGGACAGTGGCCATGGACGAAGACGAGACGTTTTACGAAATAGAATGGGACGGGAAAGACAAATTGAGCGGTGAAAGGAAGATGGTTGGGCCGGGAGAGAGGAATTTGACAGGAGATCTTAATGAGATAGGGGAAAACCATATGCCTCAGGGAAATGATCTGACAGGTGATAAACCAGATATGGAAAGTGATACAGCGGCAGGGCAGGGGCCTGGGGAACCGGAAAATGTTAGAAGGGAGATCAGACAGCTGCAGTGAGGCAGAAGGATGCCGGATTTTTATTGCGGCGGAGAGAGCAAGGGCAATATCCGCAAATATTTAAAGGAATGTGACAATATATGGGCATTGAAAACAGGAAAAAGAAGCTTCCCATAGGAATTGAGGATTTTCGGGAGATTCGGACAGAAGGTTTTTACTATGTGGACAAGACAGGGATGATTCGTGATCTTCTTGACAGATGGGGAAAAGTGAATCTGTTCACCAGGCCAAGAAGGTTCGGCAAGTCGCTGAATATGAGCATGTTCCGGACATTTTTCGAGATTGGCTGCGACAAGAAGCTTTTTGACGGCTTAGCGATCTCCGGGGAAGAAGAATTGTGCAGGGAATATATGGGAAGGTTTCCTGTTGTGTCCATCAGCTTAAAGGGCGTGGAGGCAGGGGACTATGAGACTGCCCGGGGCATGTTGGTCAGGGAGATCAACCGGGAGGCAAGGAGGAGGAAATGCCTTCTTGAGAGCGGCAGCCTTTCGGAGAATGAAAAAAATATGGTCCTGAGACTGATGGAAAGCGATATGGATGATGAGACCTTATGCTGTAGTCTGTGTGAGCTTTCAGAATTGCTTTGGAAACACTATGGACAGAAAACCATTATTTTGATCGACGAGTATGATGTGCCTTTGGCAAAGGCCAGTGACAGGGGATATTATGACCAGATGATCACATTGATCCGGGGAATGTTCAATCAGGCCCTTAAGACCAACGATTATCTCCAATTTGCTGTGTTGACCGGCTGTCTGCGCGTGGCGAGGGAGAGCATTTTTACAGGCCTGAACAATCCGAAAGTTTTTTCTATCACATCCGTTCGGTTTGATGAATATTTTGGCTTCACTGATCAGGAGGTCAGGGAGATGCTGAGGTATTACGAATTGGGTGACCGGTACGACTCGGTGAAAAAGTGGTATGACGGATACCGATTCGGCAATGTTGAGGTATACTGCCCGTGGGATGTTATCAATTTTTGCGATGACCTGTGTGATGATCCGTATATGGAGCCAAGGGATTACTGGTCCAATACCAGCGGCAACGGGATCGTCAGGCATTTTATTGAAAAAGTGGACAGAGGGTTGACAAAGGGTGAGATCGAGGCCCTGGTTGCCGGGGAAACGGTGACAAAGGAGGTTCATGAGGAACTGACCTACAACAGGCTGTATGATTCTATAGATAATCTCTGGAGTGTGCTGTTTATGACAGGGTATCTGACCATGCGGGGAAAACCGGAGGGGAAGAGGGTTGAACTGACGATTCCCAACATGGAGATCCGGAATATCTTTACAGAGCAGATTATGGCGATGTTTAAAGAGGAGACAGGGAAGGACGGGAAGATGCTGGAGGAATTCTGCGATGCCCTGAGAGCGGGACAGGCGGAAGAGGTAGAAATAAAGAGTCCGGGGCTGGGTACAGCGATATTGTAATCAGGATTGAGAGTGAGGAGATAGGGATCATTATAGAGGTAAAGTACGCTGAAAATGGAAGCTTTGGCTCTGCCTGCAGGGAGGCCATGGAGCAGATCGGGACAGAAGGATATGCCGCAGAATTAGAGGAAGACGGATACCAGACGATTTTTAAGTATGGCGTTGCCTGCTTTAAGAAGAGGTGCAGGGTAGTGTGTGAATCCCATTGATTTTTTGACATATAAAAGGGAGATCCGCCAGTCTGTGTGAAGCCCGGTACAGGAAACAGGATCAAGCTTCGTGCAGGCTGGCAGCTGGATGGCCTGCAGCGTGGAGCGGGGGTGGGGGCAGCTTTACCGCCCGGTTTGAAACTGCCCCACCAGATGGTTAAGTTCCTTTGCTTGTTGGGAAAGCTCCCGAAGAGTGTCAGTGTTCTGGTTCACGGCAGAGGAGTTGTTTTGTACCACAAGGGAAATCTCCTCAATCTCTTTCCCGACATTGGTAATCATATTTGCCTGGCGCGTGCTGGCGTCAGCGATCTCGTACATTTTCTTTTTAATGGAATCGGTGCATTGGCTGATGACGCCCATAATCTCGGCGGCCTGTGTGGTTGCTTCCGTACCGGTGCGCACATCCTGGATAGAGCGGCTGATTAGGCTGGTAGTATCCTTGGCAGCATCAGCGGATTTTGTGGCTAATGCCCGAACCTCGTCAGCTACCACGGCGAATCCTTTGCCGGCTGTGCCTGCCCGGGCGGCTTCCACAGCCGCGTTCAGGGCCAGAATGTTGGTCTGAAACGCGATATCCTCAATGACCCGGGTGATTTTCTCGATTTCAGCGGAGGAATGGGCGATGTTATCCATGGCGCTGGTGAGGCGGGCCATTTTTTGGTCTGCCTCAGCGGCGTGGAGGGCCGCTTGATCAGCCAGATTTTGGGCCGTGGAGCAATTCTCGGTGTTGGAGCGGATCTGAAGGGCAATGTCGTCCGCGCTTTCGGTGAGGCGGGCCACAGAGGTTTCCTGGGTCAGGATTCCATCCAGCAGGTTTACGGAGTTCTGCGATACCTGGTCCGCTTCGTCTGTTACGCGGTTGGAAACCTGGGCAATGTTCCGGGTGAGTCGGAGCAGCTTAGAGCGGATTGTTTTCAGGCTTTTAGCTAAAACCTGAAAATCTCCGATGTAGTAAGCTTCCCCACGGTCCACATCGACGGCAATATTGCCGTCTGCCATCTCACCTAAAATCCGGCCAATGTCATCGATGGTCAGACGCAGCCTTTCGCATAGGGCATGGGTGGTTCTGGCGATACTGCCGATCTCATCTTCGCGGTCATACAGGGAAGACAGTTCCTGGTCAGCCGCCAGTT
>CAMTAF010000187.1 GCA_947066955.1 uncultured Hungatella sp. | reverse complement strand
CCCCAAGACCAGGGAAGGGGAGCTGGCGGCAGGGGCGGTTCTGGTGCTGGAGGTGCTTGGGGTGACGGCCGCGGCGGTTTTTGGCGCCCTGGCGCTGGCGGGGAGAATCCACAGGAGCGCGCGCCTGGCCCTGGAGATTGTCATGTGCTATCAGATGGTGGCGGCTAAGTCCCTTGTGGACGAGAGCATGAAAGTGTACCGGGCTCTCGAGGGCGGGGACCAGAAGAAGGCCAAGGCAGCCCTTTCCATGATCGTGGGGAGGGATGTGGAGCCTCTGTCAGAGGAGGGGGTGGTGAGGGCGGCAGTGGAGACTGTGGCGGAAAATGCTTCCGACGGAGTCATTGCCCCTCTTTTTTATATGGCGCTGGGGGGAGCGCCCCTCATGTTCCTCTATAAGGCAGTGAACACCATGGATTCCATGGTGGGGTATCGAAATGATGTCTATCTGTATTTTGGCCGCTGCGCGGCCAGACTGGATGATCTGGCCAACTTGATCCCATCCAGGATCGCGGGGCTTTTGATGGCAGTCTGCGCCGGCCCTGTGGGGCTGGATGGAAAAGGGGCGTGGCGGATCTTTCGGAGAGACCGGTATGCCCACAAAAGCCCCAACTCCGCCCAGACAGAATCAGCCTGCGCCGGAGCGCTGGGGGTGGAGCTGGCAGGGGATGCCTGGTATTTTGGAAAACTGTATAAAAAACCCACCATCGGAGACAGTGCCAGGCCTGTGGAGAAGGAGGATATCCCCAGAGCCAACCGCCTTATGTACGCCTCGGCAGGGCTTATGGCGGTTCTGTGCTTCGGAATCCTGTGGTTTGGCGGTGCGTGAATGAAGAAAGGAGCAGCTCCATGACAAAGACGCTTATGATTCAGGGCACCATGTCCAACGCGGGGAAGAGCCTGCTGACAGCGGGTCTTTTGCGGATCATGAAACAGGACGGGTTCCGGGCAGCCCCCTTTAAGTCCCAGAATATGGCCCTCAACTCCTACATCACCCAGGAGGGGCTGGAGATGGGAAGGGCCCAGGCGGTCCAGGCGGAGGCGGCGGGAATAAGGCCTGTGGCGGACATGAACCCCATCCTGTTAAAGCCCACCACAGATGTGGGTTCCCAGGTCATTGTCCACGGGGTTCACCGGGGCAATATGGGGGCCAGGGAATATTTTGCCTGGAAAAAGACTCTGGTTCCTGATATTTTAGAGTCCTTTGGCAGGCTGAAACAACAGTTCGATATCATCGTTATAGAGGGGGCGGGCAGCCCGGCGGAGATCAATCTGAAACAGGATGACATCGTCAACATGGGGCTGGCCGCCATGGTGGACGCCCCGGTGCTGCTGGTGGGGGATATTGACCGGGGAGGCGTGTTCGCCCAGCTCTACGGCACGGTGATGCTTCTGGAGGAACAGGAGAGAAAACGGATCAAGGGGCTGATCATCAACAAATTCCGGGGAGACAAGACTATTTTAGATCCAGGGGTAGCCATGATCCAGGACCTGTGCCGGATTCCGGTGGTGGGCGTGACCCCTTTTCTTGACGTGGACTTGGAGGATGAGGACAGCTTGGGAGTTCATCTGGAAGGCAGCAGGCACAGGGGACTGGTGGACATAGCGGTGATCCGGTTTCCCAGGATCTCCAATTTTACAGATTTTCAGGTATTTCTGGCCATGCCGGAGGTGAGCCTGAGGTATGTGAGGAGTTTAAAGGAGCTTGGAAGCCCGGACATGGTGATCCTGCCGGGCACAAAAAGTACCATGGATGACCTTCTGTGGATGCGCAGTCACGGGCTGGAAGCCGCGGTGTGCAGGTGCGCCGCCAGGGGGATCCCGGTTTTTGGAATCTGCGGCGGTTATCAGATGATGGGCATGACCCTGGAGGACCCGGGCCAGGTAGAGGGAGCCATGGGATTCGTCAGAGGCATGGAGCTTCTTCCCGCGGACACCCGCTTTGAGGACGAGAAGACAAAGGTCCAGGTCAGAGGCCGGTTTGGCTCCGTGGAGGGCATGTTCTCGGCCCTGTCGGGGAGGGAGTTGGAGGGCTACGAGATCCATATGGGAGTCACCCGCTTAAGGGGAGGGGCAAACAGCCTGCTGAATATCGCAGAGGAGCGGGGGGCCGTGAGGCCTGACGGCACAAGCCAAGGGTGCTGTTTCGGAACCTACGTCCACGGAATCTTCGACAAAGGCGAGGTGGCCTCCCTGGTTGTGGGGGCATTGATGAAGGCAAAGGGCTTGGAAGGAGGACCTGGAGCCCCTGTGGACTACCAGGCCTACAAGGAGCGCCAGTACGACCGGCTGGCCGACCAGTTGAGAAGACACCTGGACATGTCCAGGATCTATGAGATCATGGGGGTGGAGAGATAGATGGAATTGGAACAGGTCCTGCCCGAGGACATTGAGAAGAAAAGCTTTGAGATCATCGCCCGGGAACTGGGGGACCGGAAGTTTCCCCCGGACCAGTTTCCCGTGATCAGGCGGGTGATCCACGCCACCGCTGATTTTGACTATGCGGACAATCTGGCATTTTCGGACAATGCGGTGGCCCTGGCATTGAAAGCCCTGAGAGAGGGGGCGCCCATTGTGACGGACACCAACATGGGAAAAGCGGGAATTAACAAAAACGCTTTAAAAAAATATAAAAATGAAGTATACTGTTTTATGGCAGACGAGGATGTGGCCAGGGAGGCGAAGGAGAGAGGAACCACCCGGGCGTGGGCCAGCATGGACAAAGCGGCGGCTCTTGGAAGAGACTGTATCTTTGCCGTGGGCAATGCCCCCACGGCTCTGATCCGTCTTCACCAGCTGGTCACAGAGGGGATTCTGACCCCCCTCCTAATCATTGCGGTCCCTGTGGGGTTTGTCAATGTGGTCCAGGCCAAAGAGAGGATCATGACATTGAAGGTGCCCTGGATCGTGGGAAAAGGCCGCAAGGGCGGCAGCAATGTGGCGGCCGCTGTCTGCAACGCGCTGCTGTACCAGCTGTAACCCCATATGCCTTGGCTTCATAACGGCGCCGGCCCGCGACCCATGGGCGCGGCGGCCGGCCACGGGAGGAACGGCAGCACATAACGCAACAGAAAGAAAGGATTTCGCATATGATCACGTTTGAACGCACGGCTGTGATGAATCTGGAAAACGCCATGCGGGGGGCCAGAAACCCGATGAACAGCTGGTCCCGCAT
This sequence comes from uncultured Hungatella sp., assembly GCA_947066955.1. Taxonomy (GTDB): domain Bacteria; phylum Bacillota; class Clostridia; order Lachnospirales; family Lachnospiraceae; genus UBA3402. The sequence goes on along the minus strand of CAMTAF010000187.1, from coordinate 2,847 downwards.
GGACAGCGGGTATGACGGGGAGGGCAATTACCGCCTTGGCCCCAATGACCTTGATCTGGCCATGAGGCTGAGAAAGGCGGGGAGCGACCATAGAAAGTTTATCCGGCAGATCTTTGTGTCCGTGGACATCACGGCTCCCATCTACTGGTGGAAGGAATATGACACCTACAAGGTGGCCACGGTGGCCAACTCCACCAGCACCATGCACAAGATCCACGCCAAACCATTTGAACTGGCGGATTTCAGCCATGACCATCTGACCGAGGGAAGCTTAAAGGTGCTGGAGGATCTGATCAGAGAGCTGGAGGAGATCCGTCTCCGCTACACCGCCGGGAAGAGAAAAGAAGACTGGTACGACTTGATCCAGCTCCTCCCCTCAAGCTACAACCAGCTGCGCACCTGCACCATGAACTACGAGACCCTGGTGAATATCTACCATGCCAGAAAGAACCACAAGCTGGAGGAGTGGAGGAGCTTTTGCGGCTGGATCCAGAGCCTGCCTTACGGGCGGGAGCTGATACTGGGGGAGGATGAAGAGTGAACATCATCGTAGCGGTTGACAGACATTGGGGCATCGGGAAAAACGGGAAACTGCTGGTGAGCATTCCCGAGGACCAGAGGCTGTTTCGGGAGGAGACCCTGGGAAAAGTGGTAATCATGGGCCGGAAAACCCTGGAGAGCCTTCCGGGGGGAAAACCTCTCTACGGCCGGACCACCATGGTGCTGTCGAGAGATCCCCGGTACAGGGTAAAGGGGGCTCAGTGCTTTTGCGATGCAGGCGCGGTCCTTGAGGCACTTTCATCTGTTCCCACTGAGGATATGTTTGTGGCAGGGGGAGAGGAGATCTACAGGTTATTTCTTCCCTATTGCGACACAGCCCATGTAACCTATATTGATTATGCTTATGAGGCAGACGTTCATTTCCCTGATCTGGATAAGGATCCGGAGTGGGTTATGGACTTGGAGACAGAGGAGGCAACCTATTTTAACCTCTGCTACAGTTTCCGCAGATATGTACGAAAAAGTGTTCCAAAAGGCCGCGGGGGGAGAGGAATGTACAGCGGACATTAAGGAGAACGATACGGATGGAAATGAGATGGAAAAAATACAGAGCCGGAATTCGGAGGGCCGCTTTTTTGGCCCTGGCGGGGGCTCTCCTGTGGAGACAGCCCCTTCCCGCGTTTGCCACATCCAAGGCCGAGCGGGAGAAGAGGGAGGCTCAGAGAGGCCTTGATGAGGCCAACCAGAAGGCGGAGGAGGCCCGGGAGAAGATCAACAGCGCCCAGTCCGAGGTGGCCGCGCTGTCAGATGACCTGGCGGCCCTGATCGCGGACATCAGCCTGCTGGAGGCAGATATTGAATACAAGAATGAGCAGATTCACCAGGCGCAGAACGAGTATGATGCCGCAAAGACAAGAGAAGAAGAACAATACGAGGCCATGAAGAAGCGGATCAAGTACATGTACGAGAAGGGGGATACGGAGTATCTGGACATCCTCCTCCAGGTAAAGAGCATGACCGAGCTTCTGAATAAGAGCGAGTACATAGAGGCCCTCTACACCTACGACAGGGAAAAATTAACAGAGTTTCAGGACACCAAGCTGGCGGTAAAGCAGTACAAGGGCCAGTTGGAGACAGAGAAGGCTGAGATGGAGGGCATGCAGCTGGAATACGCGGACCAGCAGGCCCAGCTGGAGACCACCATTGCCCAGAAGCGGACAGAGATCGCCAATTTTGACGAGGAGTTGGCAGCCGCAAGGAAGGCTGCCGCTGCCTACACCGCCGCTATTGCCAAGAAGAACGAGGAGATCCGCCAGGCGGAGGCGGAGGCCAGAAGAAAGGCAGAAGCCCAGAGACAGGCGGAGGCCCAGAGGCTGGCGGCCGCTCAGCGCCAGCAGGCCGAGGAGGCCAGCAGGGCAGCGGCCCAGGCCAGCGCCGCCGCCGCGGAGAGCTCGGCAGGAGCTCAGGTCTTGATTGCGGAAAACCCGGAGTCAGGGCTTTCCGGCGCCCAGGCGGGGGCAGCCGGCTTTGCCCAGGCGCCTCCCCTGGCTGTCCAGCCGGAATCTAAGGCTGCCCCCGGACCAAAAGCCACAGAGCCGCCTGCGACCACCGCGGCGGAGACAAAGCCCGCCGTGTCCGGAGGCTCCTCCAAGGGGCAGGAGGTGGTGAATTTCGCCATGCAGTTCATAGGCCGGCCCTATGTGTACGGCGGTACCAGTCTGACCAACGGGGCCGACTGCTCCGGGTTTGTGCAGAGTGTTTATAAGAACTTCGGCGTGTCTCTTCCCAGAAGTTCCTCCCAGCAGAGATCAGCGGGGACAGCGGTGGATTATGCCAACGCCCAGCCCGGAGACATTATCTGCTATTCAGGTCATGTGGGCATCTATATCGGAAACGGCCAGATCGTCCACGCCAGCTCCCCCTCCACGGGGATCAAGGTGGGCAATGCCACCTACCGGAGTATTTTGAGCGTCCGGAGAATTTTTAATTAGAATTCAGGAGAAAATCTATGCAGAAGGCCATGACTACAGAAGAAAAATTCAAACAGATGACAGACACCCCGGTGAGGAAGCTTATCCCAAGACTGGCTGTGCCTACCATTATCAGTATGCTGGTGACCTCAATTTACAACATGGCGGACACCTTCTTTGTGAGCCAGATCGGCACCAGCGCTTCAGGGGCAGTGGGAATTATGTTTTCCGCCATGGCCATGATCCAGGCCATTGGTTTCACTCTGGGGATGGGAAGCGGTAATTATATTTCCAGGTCCCTGGGAAACCGGGACGAGGAGACGGCGTCCCGCTCCGCTGCCACGGCTTTTTTTACGGCAGCGATCATAGGCGGCAT
>CAMTAF010000186.1 GCA_947066955.1 uncultured Hungatella sp. | reverse complement strand
AAAGGGGAGGGGGGAAGTGCGCCCATCCGACTCCCCATATAAAGTTACACTATCGCGAGGTTTCCAGAAGCTTGCGGCTTTCGGCCACATATGTTATACTAGAAGGCACACTTATTCAGGAGGCCGTTATGTCGGAGTACAGAGAACTTATCAGACAGTTTGACAAGATCCGGTCTTATGTCCGGGACTTTTACATCTACGGCTTCAAGACCAGAGAGGATTTCCGGGAGAAAAGCGGCAGGACCTATGACAACCACCGCCGCCGCATGGAAAGCTGGTTCTCCCCTTACATACGGACAGACCAGAAGGGCCACAAAAAATCCGTGTTCCTCACCCTGGATTCCGGCCGCATGGCCGTCAACCCCTTATACCAGGCCTGGAGGTCAAAGACATTTACTGACAATGACATCTCCCTTCGTTTTCTCCTGCCGGACATTCTCAGCCAGGGACGGTTTTTGTCCGTGGAGGCCATTGCCGACCAGGTTCAAAAGCAGGGCGGCTGTCTTCCGGACACCCAGACCATCCGCCGGAAGCTGGCCTTTTACGAGAAAGAGGGGCTGGTGATCCGCAAAAAGGAGGGCAGGCAGTACCTTTACGGCAGCGGGGCAAATCTGGCTCTGTCCCACCCCGATCTGCTCTCCCCTCTGTGGATGGCAGTCAGCTTTTTTCAGGGCGCCGCCCCTTTCGGGTTCATCGGCAGCACCATCCTGGATTTCTGGAATAAAAAAAATGAGTTCTTCCGTTTTCGCGGCGATTACCTGGTCCACACCCTGGAGGATGAGATCCTTCTCCCTATCCTGACAGCCATAGAAGAAAAATGTCAGGTTCTCTTAACCGTAAAAAGCGCCAGGAACCGCCGGGCCGGGGATGTCATTGTCACGCCATTAAGGATCCTCACCAGCACCCAGACAGGACGCAGATATGTGTGCGCCAGAAGACACGATTCCCACCGCCTTGCTTCCTTCCGCTTAGACTCCATACACAGCGCCAGGGTTCTGGAGCCGGACCCCTGTTTTGACAAGTACGCCCAGATCTTCCTGGACACATTTCCCTATATCTGGGGAGTATCTTTCGGAAATCCCCAGAAGCCGGAGTCCGTGACCATGGAAATCTGCCTTGACGAGAAGGAGGAGGGCTACATCCTCACCCGGCTGGAGCGGGAGGGGCGGGGAGGCTCCTTAAAGCGGCTGGAGCCGGGAGTCTATGAGTACCGCCGCCTGTGCTTAGACCCGTGGGAACTCCTTCCCTGGGCAAAATCTTTTACAGGCAGGGTCCGCTCTTTTCGCTGCTCGGACCGGGGTGTGGAAAAGCGTTTCTGGGATGATATGGATCTTATGGAGGCCTGCTGCCTCTCCTCGGAGCAGCCCTGACCAGGAGAACGCGCTTATGACAAAGACCAAAGAACTTTCTTTATTTTCAGAACTGTATACCTGTTATTACCATGTGGTGGCCTGTATCCTTGAGGAGGCAGGCGCGCACCCTGTCACCAGAAAGCGCATGGAAGCCCTGGCCGGAGAGCTGGGCTACGGCGAGAGCGCCCTCTCCATCGTCCCGCGGCTGACAGAGGGCGTCTGGCCCTTTCTGACCCAGGATGAAGGGAAGCCGGGCTTTTACCGGTCCGTCCTCACAAACCCGATTTTTCCCATGGCTCTCACTGCTCTTCAGAGATCCTGGCTCAAGGCCCTGACGGCTGACCCCAGGTTCTGTCTGTTCTTTACGGACCAGGAGCTAAAAGATTTGGAAGCCTGCCTTGAAGATGTAAAACCCCTCTACCGCGCCGAAGACTTCTGCCTGTTTGACCAGTATGGGGACCATGACCCATTTTCCTCGGTCATGTACCGGGAACACATGCACACTCTCCTGTCTGCCATGGGCGCGCACCAGCCTCTGTCCATTTCTTATCTGTCAGGCAGGGGAAACGTCATCTCCCACACCTGGCTCCCCTGCCGCCTGGAATACGGACAGCGGGATGGCAAATTCCGGCTTCATGCCCTGGCCTGGAGAAAAAACGGCAGACAGCGCATGGATTTAATCAATGTGGCCAGGATCCTCTCCCTGAAAAAACAGGGAGATCCCCTCCCCGGCCCTGTGGACGTGGAATATTTTCTGGACAAGGAGATGTGCCGGGAACCTCTGGTACTGGAGATCACCACGGAGCGCAACGGCCTGGAGCGGGCCCTGCTCCATTTTTCCTGCTATGAGAAACAGGTGGAGCGGATAGAAGAGACTGGCACTTACCGATGCACCATCTATTATGACATGAGGTGGGAGACAGAGCTTTTAATTCAAGTCCTGTCCTTCGGCCCTGTGGTGAAGGTTCTGGGGCCTCCCTCCTTTGTACAGCAGGTGAGGGAGCGGGTCCAGAATCAGGCAAAACTCAGGGCCGCCTCTGCTGCCGATCCTACAAGAGCCGATTATACAAGATAAAGGAGACACTCATTTATGATAAAAGCCATATTTTTTGACATCGACGGAACCTTGAGGGATTTTACGGAGACAGGCATCCGCCCCGGCACCCGCCAGGCGCTGAATCTGGCCCGGCAGGCAGGCATCCTCTGCTTTGTTGCTACCGGCAGGCATCTTTTGGAGATCCAGGAGGAAAATCTGTTGGATGACCTGGAGTTTGACGGGTATGTCCTCCTGAACGGCAGTCTCTGCCTGGATGGGGGATTGTCCGTCCTATACGAACAGCCTATCCCTGTGTCACAGGTTGAAGCCATGCTTGCCCTCAGCCAGGAGCTTCCGTTCGCTCTCCTGTTCATGGAGAAAGACGCCATGTATGTCAGCCGCGTCACCCCTGAGCTGGAAAGGCTCCAGGCACAGATCGGCACAGCCATACCTCCCGTGGAGCCCCACATGGAGCGGGGCCTTAAGCATCCGGTGTACCAGATGATCCCCTACATTGGCGACGAGAATCTCAGTCTTCTGTCCTCCTGCCTGCCCCTGTGCGATATCACCCGCTGGCATGACGGGGGAGCCTTCGATATTACGCCCAAGGGCGGCAGCAAGAGCCTGGGGATCCAGAAGGTGATGGAATATTACGGCTTCTCCAGAGATCAGATCGCTGCCATCGGCGACGGATACAACGATATCCCCATGATCCGGTACGCCGGGGTGGGCATCGCCATGGGCAACGGCAACGACCAGGTGAAGGCGGCGGCAGACTTTGTGACAGACCCCATCAGCCAGGATGGGCTGCTCCGGGGGGTGGAGTATGTTGTAGCAATGAATCGTCGGCTGAGCGAGTAGGGGAGGTCTTTCTCCCCATGCTGGCGCGCATAGGTGGGGGAAAACGGAATAAAACTGACAAATAAATATTTCGGGGGTATATTGCAAATCGGCTCCGCATATGCTATAATGCCGATAGGCAAAGAAAGATAGTAGTTTTCAAACAGTACAAAAAGAACGAACCCCCGATTGTATTGCAGTACATTCGGGGGTTCTTCTTCTTTTACGGAGAAGAAATCTATTGATCCAATTTCCAGATATCCTCATTATACTGGGCAATGGTCCTGTCGGAGGAGAAGAATCCTGCCTTGCTGATATTCACCAGCATCTTCCTCATCCAGGAATCCCGGTCCTCGAAATCCTTGTAGGCCTGCTCTTTCACCCTCACATAGTCCTCAAAATCCAGAAGGGTCATAAACCAGTCTTTGTTCAGAAGTTCCTTGGACAGTCTCTCCAAGTTCTCCCTCTTCCCGATCGCCAGAAGCTGGGGGCCTGTGATAAAGTCCACTGCCTCTTTGATGTCAGCGTTCTTCTCATAGTAATCCTTAGAGCAGTAATCCCCCTTCTTGTAGTGGTCGATGACAGTCTCGCTGTGTTCCCCGAAAATATAGATATTGTCCTCTCCCACCAGCTGGGCGATCTCCACGTTGGCTCCATCCATGGTTCCCAGGGTCACAGCGCCGTTTAACATAAACTTCATGTTTCCGGTTCCGCTGGCCTCCTTGGATGCCAGGGAAATCTGCTCGGAAATATCGCAGGCCGGGATCAGCTTCTCTGCCAGGGTTACATTGTAATTTTCAACCATAACCACCTTCAGGTAGGGGCTTACATCCGGGTCATTGTTCACCAGCTCCTGAAGGCACAGGATCAGATGGATAATATCCTTGGCAATGACGTAGGCCGGGGCGGCTTTGGCGCCGAACATGATGGTGATGGGGCGGCCTGGTTTCTTTCCTCTCTTGATCTCCAGATATTTGTGGATCACATACAGAGCGTTCATCTGCTGTCTCTTGTACTCGTGGAGCCTCTTTACCTGGATATCAAAAATGGAGTGGTCGTCGATCTCGATTCCCTGGGTTCTGAGAAGGTACTCTTTGAGGATCTTCTTGTTGGCGTGCTTGATGGCCTGAACCTCGTGGAGGGCCCTCTCATCACCTGCCAGCTCTCCCAGCTTCTCCAGTTCCGCCGCGTCAAGCTTGTAATTGTTTCCGATCCTGGAGGTGATCCAGTCGGCCAGGAGATGGTTGCAGTGGAGAAGCCACCGGCGGAACGTGATGCCGTTAGTCTTGTTGTTGAACTTCTCCGGGTAGATCTCATAGAACTTGTGAAGCTCATCCTTCTTTAAGATCTCCGTGTGAAGATAGGCCACGCCGTTGACGCTGAATCCGTAGTGAATGTCAATGTGGGCCATGTGGACATTGTCCTGCTTGTCAATGATCGCCAGGCTGGTGTCGTCGAATTTCCTCCTCACCTTGTCGTCCAGGATCTCGATGATGGGCACAAGCTGGGGAACCACCTTCTTTAAGTAGCGGACCGGCCACTTTTCCAGAGCCTCGGCCAGGATGGTGTGGTTGGTGTAGGCGCAGGTTCTGGAGACAATGTCAATGGCCTCATCCATGTCAATGCCCCTCTGGGTCAAAAGGCGGATCAGCTCCGGGATGACCATGGTGGGGTGGGTGTCATTGATCTGGATCACCGCGTAGTCCGGCAGGTCGTGGAGATTGCAGCCCTTCTTTGTGCACTCGTCAAGAATATACTGGGCCCCGTTGCTGACCATAAAATACTGCTGGAAAATACGCAGCAGCCGGCCTTTCTCGTCGCTGTCGTCAGGGTACAGGAATAAAGTCAGGTTTTTCTCGATGTCCTCTTTGTCAAAGTTGATGCCCTCTGTGACGATCCCTTCATCCACGGTGTCGATGTCAAAAAGGTGAAGCTGGTTGGTGCGGTTGCGGTACCCGGTAACCGCGATATCGTAGAGACAGGAGCGGACGGTCATGCCCCCGAAGCTCACGGGATAGCTCACCTCCCGCCGGGTCAGCCAGCTGTGGGATTCGATCCAGGGATTCGCGGTCTCTTTCTGCAGATTGTCTGCGAATTCCTGCTTGAACAGGCCCAGGTGATAATTTAAGCCGATTCCGTCTCCGTTGAGGCCCAGGGTTGCCATGGAGTCTAAAAAGCAGGCGGCCAGGCGGCCTAACCCGCCGTTGCCAAGAGATGGCTCCGGCTCGATCTCCTCAATGTCTGTTAAATTTTTGCCTGCCTTTTCCAGTTCTGCCTTTACCTGGTCATAGAGACCTAAGTTGATCAGGTTGTTGGACAGAAGCTTTCCAATAAGGAATTCCGCTGAGATGTAGTAGATCTTTTTCTTGCCCTGGTTGGTCTGCTTTTCTTTGGCTGCTTCCTGGGACATGGTTAAAAGGGCATGGTAGACTTCCGTGTCGGAACAGGAAGGAAGATCTTTATTGTATAATTTTTTTGTATAGTCGTTTACTGAAATCATGTAAATACACTCCTTTTCGCGCTGCTCATTGCCTACGTGAACATTATAACCATTTTTTTACAGTTTTTTCTTGCCTTATTATGGCAAAAAATTGTACTAAACTATCATTTTCTCCGAATTTCCGTCTGTTGGCTTTTGTTGGAGCTGTTTTTGACAGGCTCTGATCTCCTGGAGAAGTTTTTCGTAGTCAATCTTCGTAAAGTCTGTAGTATCCAGGGTTATGCAGGGGCCTTTTAGGGAAAAGTGATCCATTCCTCTGGCAAGGATTCCCGACACAAAGGCTTCATAGGAAACCGAAGGCGGGGCGGCCCCTGGGCTGGGTTCCGGGTAACAGTTGACTACATGCCCTCTATGGCGGCCGGGGCTGCTGTTCCGATCTAAAAAGCGTCTGTACAATTCCCGGTAATCTCCTGTCAGGCTGATCA
>CAMTAF010000185.1 GCA_947066955.1 uncultured Hungatella sp. | reverse complement strand
TGATCTGCATCTCGGTGCGTTTTTTCCGCATCTCCTCCTTGGACAGCGCTACCACATCCTGGCCCTCAAAAAGCACCTGGCCGGAGGTGGGCTCAAGAAGCCTTAAAATCGCCCGCCCGGTTGTGGACTTTCCGCATCCGGACTCGCCCACAACGCCGAGAGTTTTCCCTTTTTCAATGGTGAAGGTGACATCATCGACAGCGTGCAGCATTCCTCTGGGCGTGCTGAAATATTTCTTCAAATTTCTAACGTCAAGCAATGGCTGTGTGCTCATCGGCTTTTCACCTTCCCTTCCTGAATATTGTCCTTATTGTACAGATGACATTCCACATAGTGGGTGTCGTTGCGGTAGGTGCGGTCCGGCTTCTGGGTCTTGCAGATTTCCATGGCATAATCGCAGCGGGGGCAGAAGGCGCATCCCTTGGGCAGGTTGCTGGGGTCAGGCATGAGACCCTTGATGGGCTTTAACTCCGCCTGACGGTCTTCCAAGTTGGGAAGGGAGTTGAAGAGCCCTTCCGTGTAGGGGTGGCGGGTATTTTTGAAAATATCCTCAAGGGTTCCGTGCTCAATGACGCGGCCGGCATAGATAACCGAAACCTTATCGCAGATCTCGGCCACAATGCCTAAGTCATGGGTGATCATCAGCATGGAGGTGTTGTATTTCTCACGGAGGCCTTTCATCATCTCCAGAACCTGGGCCTGGATAGTCACGTCAAGGGCCGTGGTGGGCTCGTCCGCGATCAAAAGCTCCGGGTTGCAGGCCAGAGCCATGGCAATAACCACTCTCTGCTTCATGCCGCCGGAGAACTGATGGGGATACTCACCGCCGCGGCTGCCTGGGATTCCCACCAGCTCAAGCATCTCACGGGCTCTCTTGAGCGCCTCGGCCTGCCCGCCTTCCTCATGGAGCTTGATGACCTCGGCGATCTGCTGTTCAACCGTCATAACCGGGTCCAGGGAGGTCATGGGATCCTGAAAGATCATGGCCACTGTCTTGCCACGGATATCCTGCATCTCTTTCTCGCTCATGGAAAGGATATCCTTCCCGTCAAGCTTGATGGAGCCGGAGACAATCACTCCCGGCGGGTTGGGGATCAGGCGCAGCAGGGAAAGGCCTGTGGTGGTCTTTCCGGCGCCGGTCTCTCCCACCAGCCCCAAGGTCTTTCCTCTCTCAATCTCCAGTTCCAGTCCGTTTAAAGCCTGGACAACGCCGTAATCTGTCCGGAACTCAATAACCAGATCCTTGATTTCGGCGGTTAAATCTTTTTTAACATCTTCACTCATCTGGGCACCTCCTTAACGCAGTCTGGGATCAAGGGCATCGCGCAGGCCGTCGCCCAAAAGGTTCAGGGAAAGGATGGTGATCATGATCGCCAGCCCCGGGAACATACACATGTAGCTGTAGTCACGTATATAGGAGCGGGAGGCTGAGAGCATGGCGCCCCATTCCGGCCTGGGAGCCGGGATGCCAAGGCCGATGAAAGAAAGTCCCGCGATGGAGAGGATAACCGTTGCCACCTCCAGAGTAGTCTGGACGATAATGGGAGCCAGACTGTTGGGGAGAACATCATGGAAGATGATGGTGGTGTCCTTGGCCCCGATAGCCCTGGCCGCCTCCACATATTCGGAATCGCGGACCGTCATAACCGCGCCCCGGACCACCCTGGCAAACTTTGGGATCGCGGACACTGCCTGGGCGATCACCAGGTTTGTGATGGAATTACCTAAGGACGCCACAATACAGATGGCCAGAAGCGTTCCGGGAATGGCAAGGAAGATATCCATGATACGCATGATGATCATGTCAACCTTGCCGCCGAAATATCCTGCCGCGGAGCCTAAAACCAGGCCCACCGCCAGGGCCACAACAACCGTAACTACACCGATCGAGAGGGAGGTGGAGGTGGCGTACAGGGTGCGGATCAGAATATCCCGCCCCAGCTCGTCCGTACCGAAAGGATGCGCCGCGGACGGGGGCTGAAGGGTGCTGGAATAATCGGTCTTGATCACCTGAGTCTCATAATCAAAGATGATAGGAGAGAGGATACCGATCAATACCAGAAGGATCACGATCACAAGCCCTAAAAGGGCCGTCTTATTGCGGCACAGACGTTTCCAGACATCAGCCAGCTGGCTTTTTTTCTTCACAGAAACCTGTCCATTTCCTTTTTCAGCAGTAACACTACTCAATTTTTTTCCTCCTTTTTCCAAGGTATCGGCACGCACCGCTTGGCGGTACCTGCCAGGTCGTCGGAAGGCATCCTAATAAACGCTGCGCGTTTGCCTTCCTCCTCCTACTTATACTGAGCTTTGATGCGCGGATCGATAAATCCGTAGATCAGATCCACGAGCAGGTTGATCAGCGCGAAACCAATGGCAAAGACGATGATGCAGCCCATAACCGACGGGATATCACGGCCCTGGATGGACTGAATCATATACCGCCCGATTCCGGGCCACGCGAATACGCTCTCCGTGAGGACAGATCCGCCCAGCATCTGACCGATCTGCAGTCCGATAACGGTTGTAGTGGGAATCAGCGCGTTGCGGAGGGCATGGTCTGTGATGATGTCGCGCTCCGGAAGGCCCTTTGCCCGCACGGTACGGATATAATCCTGACGGATAGTCTCAAGCATGGAACTTCGGGTTGTACGCGCGATGGCAGCCATGTGCATAAAGCCCAAAGCAACCGAGGGCAGCACCAGACTCCTGATACCCTGGTCGGCTCCTGCTACAGGAAACCACCCAAGCTTTACGGAGAAGAAAAGAATCAATAAAAGCCCCATCCAAAAGACGGGCATTGAAATACCTAGCAGCGAGATAAACATGCTGATGCCGTCGAACAGCGTATTCTGCTTGATGGCGGCAATAATTCCCAGGGGCAGAGCAAGCACAATGGCAACCACTGTTGAGGTAAGCGCCAGAGTGATGGTATTTGGCAGACGGGCCCATACCTCCTCCCCCACCGGATCCCGGGTCTTATAGGAAGTTCCCAAATCTCCCTGAACCAGATCAAACATGTACCGGCCATAACGGACGATAAACGGATCATTCAGCCCCATCTCCTCCCGCAGCGCGGCGATGTCTTCCGGACGCGCCTGTTCTCCCAGTATGGTTTTGGCGGGGTCGCCGGGGGCCAGGTCAAGGATAAAAAATACCAGCAGGGTAACACCAAGCAAAACCGGAATCAGCGCTACCAGACGTTTGATAATAAACTTGATCATCCTGTGTGATCTCCTCCTTTCTCAGGTTTAAAATAACCGAAACCGTGTACAATCGAGTAGGGGAGGTCTTCCCCCTACCCGCCGCGCGGCCCGTGCGCCGCTTTAGCGGCAAATATCCACTGCACGGGCCTGCGCATAAAAGGACAGGAACCGGCCCGCCAGGGGCCGATCCCTGTCCAAAATGCAGGTCAAAACGCGCCGGTTAATTCCAGCTCATCCAGTCATAGTAGGTATTGCCGCCTGCGTTTAAGTTGAAACCGGCAAGGCCGGAGTTATAAGCGCGGACGTTGTTGCGCATGTACAGAGGAACCTGGGGACACAGATCATTGATCTTCAAGTTGAACTCTGTAACAATCTTCTCGTTCTCGGCCTGATCAACCGTTGCCTGGATCTTCTCAATGAGAGCGTCGATCTCCGGCTCGTTGGTACGGGTCTTGTTGGAGGCGTTGATGGAAGCAGAATGGTACACGCCCTGCGCGTAAGACAGCAGGGAATTGGAAGTGTAGCCGCCCAGCGCTGCCTGATAGTCGCCTGTAGCCGTCACGTCAAGGTATGTAGCAAGGTCCATGGATTCCAGTGTAACATCGATTCCCAGATTCTCCTTTAAGCAGCTCTGGATAACCTGTCCCACGCGGAGCTTGGTATCGTCGGAGCAGATGATGGCGAAACCGCAGTCAGCGGCATTCAGCCCGGACTCGGCAAAGTAAGCCTTGGCCTTCTCCACATCAAAGGTAGGAGCGCCTTCATTGGTGGTTCCAGGGAAGCAGTCCGGAACCATGGAATCGGCTACGGTGCCTGCGCCGTTTAACGCCACCTGAATGATTGCGTTCTTATCGATAGCGGAAGCGATGGCGCGGCGGAAGTTAATGTTGTCAAAGGGAGCCTTCTCATTGTTGATCATCATAAAGTTATGAGAAGTGGAGCCCTCGTTGAAAACAGTCACCTTGGAATTGTCTGCCAGACGGGAAATGTCGTTGTTCTCCACTTCCACGATCAGGTCAGCCTCGCCTGCCTCCAAGGCCATGGTGCGGGAAGAACCCTCCGGGATAATCTTCCAGATTACTTTCTTGATCGGCGGCTCGCCCTTAAAGTAATCAGAGAAGGCTTCGAACTCAAGGCTCTCGCCCTTGTTCCAGGCAGTCAGCTTATATGGGCCAGTGCCGATGGGCTCCTTGTTGAAGTCATGTCCGCTCTCGATCAGATCTGCCGGGATAATAGCGTTGCCGTGATGGCACAAGTCAATCAAAAGGCCGGACTGAGGGCCGTCTGTGGTAATCTTTACGGTGTAGTCGTCAATCACCTCGATGGTACCTGTGGAGGTTCCGTACAGAGACACATCGGGAGATTCCTTACACAGCTCCAGGGAAGCCTTCACGTCGGCTGCCTTCATCTCTTCGCCGTTGTGGAACTTTACGCCCTGTTTCAGCTTGAACACCCACTCTGTGTCGCTGGGGTTCTCGTAGCTCTCAACCAGATCCGGCTGCACGGCCATGTTCTCGTCCATATAGAACAGGCAGTTATGGGTCATCTTGTTCAGATAATCGCCGGCCACCGCATTGTGCATGTTTGTGGTAACGCTGGGAGTCTCGTTGGCAGTTACGATGATCAGAGTGTCCTTGCCTGACGCGGCACTGCCTCCTGAGCCGCCTGCCGCGGTTTCTGTAGATCCTCCTGCTGCCTGGGTTGACTCAGGGCTTCCCTGATTGTTCCCGGAACTGCAGCCCATAAACAGGCTGGCGGCAAGGGAAAGGACCATCGCGGTGGCAAATACCCGCAGAGTTCTTTTTTTCATAATGCTCTCACCTCTTAATTTTATTTGCACGACCATGGGGTCGGATGCATCGCGGAAACCGAAATCTTATTCCTTAAAGTTATTTAGTTAATATAACATAGATTCAACAGTAAATCAATACAAAATCGTCTAAATTCCGCACCAAACGCACAAATGATTCCCCTCTGGCAATTCCTTTGCTGTATTTTTTGCTGTATAAAAGTATTTTTACAGCAGATACTTCCGCAGCTTCTCCCCGCTCTCAGGGCTCAGATATGCCGGGGCAATATCAAACACGGTCTTGCAGCCCGTCTGTCCTTCCCGGCTCAAGCGGTAAGCGGCTCTGGCGTAAGCCGCGATCACAGAAGCCGTAAACTCCGGATTGGAATCCAGTTTCAGGCTGTATTCGATGACATGGCTGTTCTCGTCGTTCCAGCCGGTCCTGCCTGTGCGGATGACAAAACCGCCGTGGGGAATTCCGGCGTGATCCCTGTCCAGCTCCTCCTGGCTGATAAAATGGACCGTGGTGTCATAATCCGCGAAATAATTGGGCATGGTCACGATCTCCTTCTCGATGGCGGCCAGGTCCGCCCCTTCCTCCGCCACCACAAAACACTCCCTGGTGTGCTTCTGACGGGTGGTCAGCTCCGGGCTGCTGCCGCTTCTGACCGCCTCAAGGGCCTCCTCCACAGGGATGGTGTACTGCCTTGCATCCTTCACCCCCGCAATCCTTCTGACAGCGTCAGAATGTCCCTGGCTCACCCCCTTGCCCCAGAAGGTGTAATCTTTTCCTCCCGGCAAAACGGCATTGGCGTACAGCCGGTTTAAGGAAAACATTCCCGGATCCCACCCCACGGAGATCAGCCCCACATGGCCGCTCTCTTTTGCCGCCTTGTCCACTGCCTCAAAGTGCTCCGGAATCCTGGCGTGTGTGTCAAAGCTGTCCACCACGTTAAAATATCTTACATACTCCGGGGTCTGACCGGGAAGATCCGTGGCGCTGCCTCCGCACAGGATCAGCACATCGATGCTGTCCTTCATCTCCGCCGCCTGCTCTGCCCGGTACACCGGCACAGCCTCTGTAAGAATCCTCACATTTTTCGGATCTCTCCGTGTAAACACTGCCGCCAGCTCCATATCCGGGTTATGCTTTACGGCGCACTCCACTCCTCTTCCCAGATTTCCATACCCTAAAATACCGATCTTGATTGTCACTTGTCTGTCTCCCTTCTCTCTTCCTCGCCAAGTATCTG
>CAMTAF010000184.1 GCA_947066955.1 uncultured Hungatella sp. | reverse complement strand
AAAATTTTCATTTCCTGTTCTGTAACATTTTTGTAACTTTGAAAGTTTATCCTGCATTGGGGCCATGTTATGGTATAATAAGAAGTGCGCTGAGGCGCACGCAGGTCAGCGCCCTGGCGGGCGGTGACATGATATAATAGGAAGTGCGCTGAGGCGCACAATATAAATTAAGGAGCCCATACCCATGCATTTTCTTAACCGCAATAATCCCTGCTGGTGCGGCAGCGGATTAAAGTACAAAAAATGCCACTATGATTTTGACCAGAAGATCGCCCAGTACCGCCACCAGGGCCACATGGTTCCGTCTCGTAACATGATCAAGACCCCTGCCCAGATCCAGGCCATTCGGGAAAGCGCGAAGGTCAATATCGCTGTCCTCGATTATGTGGCAGAGAGGATCGGCGTCGGAGTCACCACGGCCCAGATCGATCAGTGGGTCTATGAACAGACCACAAAGTATCACGCTGTCCCCGCTCCCCTGAATTTTGAAGGCTTTCCCAAAAGCGTGTGCACCTCCATCGACGATGTGGTATGCCACGGCATCCCATCCCCCGACGTGGTGCTCAAGGAGGGCGATATCATCAACATCGACTGTTCTACCAATTTAAACGGTTTTTTCTCGGATTCCTCCCGCATGTTCTGCATCGGAAACGTGTCCCCTGAGAAGAGGAAGCTGGTGGAAGTGACAAAAGAATGCATGGAACTTGGCCTTGAGCAGGTAAAGCCCTGGGGCTTTCTGGGGGACATGTCCCAGGCGGTTAACGACCACGCCAGGGCCCACGGATACCGGGTAGTGCGGGATATCGGCGGACACGGCGTGGGACTGGAATTCCACGAGGATCCATGGGTCAGCTATGTGGCCCCAAAGGGCACGGAGATGCTTATGGTCCCGGGCATGATCTTTACCATAGAACCCATGATCAACATGGGCACCGAGGAGGTCTATGTGGACGAAGAAGACGACTGGACCGTGCACACCGAGGACGGCAAGCCCTCGGCCCAGTGGGAGATCCAGGTCCTGGTGACAGAGGACGGGCATGAGGTGATCTCCTACTGACTTTCAGAAAATGTCATGGGTATTTTCTTTTTCCACCTTCCCAGCCGGTAGCACCCTGCCGTGAGCACTGCCCCCAGCACCCAGGAGATGAGCAGAGAGATCCAGATGCACTCGTACCTCCCCTGAGGCAGCTGGGGCGTTCTCGTGATCCAGGCGATGCCGTAGGCTAAGGGAACCCGGATGACAATGGTGGTGACCATGGAGATCCACATGGGAGTCACCGTGTCCCCTGCTCCCCTCATGACTCCCGAGAGACTCTGGGTCACCGCCATAGCGATGTACCCCGCAGCCAGGATGGACATCATGTTGGCGCTTAAGATTACCAACTCCTGTGTGTCGGTGAATATGGCCATCAAATGCCGACCGAACACCAGGATCAGGGCCGTGATGGCTGCCGAGGTTCCCGCGGCGATCAGGGTTCCCTGCCTGGCCCCCTGTTTGACTCGGTCAAGCTGCCTGGCCCCCACGTTCTGCCCTGCGTAGGTGGTCATGGCTGTCCCGAATGAAAAGTTGGGCATCATGGCAAATCCGTCTACCCTCATGATGATCACGTTGGCGGCGATGACCATTTCCCCAAAACTGTTGGTCAGGGACTGGACCACCACCATGGCCAGGGAAAAGATAGCCTGGGTGGCTCCGGATGGGAGGCCCAGCCTTAAGACGGTCATCATATTTTCCTTGTGGGGCTTTATATATCTCAGCTCCAGGTCAAAGAGATGCTTCATCCTCTTGAGCTTCAGCATACAGAGGACAGCGGAGATCATCTGGGCGATGACCGTGGCCAGGGCCACCCCCGCCACTCCCATGCCAAAGCCTGCCACAAACCACACATCCAGGACAATGTTGAGCACCGTGGCGATCAGAAGATACACGAGGGCGGACAGGGAATCTCCCAGCCCCCTTAAGATCCCGCACAGGATGTTGTAGTATGCTGACCCGCTGATCCCCATGAGAAAGATGAACAGGTAGGAGGCGCACCAGTCCAGGATGGTGTCCGGAGTGTTCAGCATATGGAGCACCGGGCGGATAAGCATGGAACAGAACACCATGAGAAACAGGGAGGCCGCTGCCGTCAATGTGATGGAACTCCCTATGGTCCGGGACAGATTCTCCCGGTCATTGGAGCCGAAATACTGGGACACCATGATGCTGGCTCCCATGGAAATGCCCACGAACAGCACCAGAAGCAGATTTAAGATGGGGCTGGCGCTCCCCACGGCCGCCAGAGCATTGTCTCCCACATACCTTCCTACTACAATACTGTCCACGGTGTTGTACAGCTGCTGGGCGATGTTGCCGATGAGCATGGGGATGGTAAACGCCACGATCTTTTCCCACGGCCTTCCCACGGTCATATCCACCTGGGCAAATAACTGTTTGAATCTTGATAGCATGCGATCTCCTCTTTCTGTAATAGATTGTAAATGAACAAATTTAGAAAGTTTTCTTTAGTATTATTAGTTTGCAAGAAATACTCCTACATACCAATCGATATTTAGCTTTTATCTACGCCAAGAGCTTTATATAAAGGATTCAACTGGTCTTTTACCGCATTTGCTATTTTTTCAATATCCAAACGCCCTATCATTCCATTGCTCTTTATTCCCTTATAATATACTTTATTGGCCTGCTTGTACAAACGCTGAAGTTTATCATACCCGCTCTTTCCAGATACTTTTGTATTCTTATTCAACCTCAAAAATGCTAAAATTCCTTCTGTGTCACATAAAAACCAATCTTCAATTGACCTTTTTGCTTGTACATGAATGACTTTTGAAGCCCCATTATTTACAAGTTCTCTCTTTACTTCATCCCACTTTATCGGGGGCTTAGAGGCAAACTCAAACACATCTGTATCACTGCATAATACAATAGTAAATTTACAATCATCTTCATATTTGGGCTTGATTTCTTTTACGAATTTTCTGAGAGCATTACTTTTGAAACCCCCTACACCTCTGACATTTCTATATTCAATATTAGTATCAAATCTATCCACAGGGCGTAGTTTTCTAACATTTGCAACTACTTGCTTATAAAATTCAACCTCTGTATCACCCTCTACAAAAAGTACAAGGCATTTATTCATCGGCACCACACTCCAAATAGTCCCTTATGTTACTCTCTGAGTCAGCAAGCACTGAGAATAGATAATCCCCCATACTCATATTTAGTCCTTCGGCATCATTTTCTAATTGCTTCTGACTTGTTTTCTTAAATGCAAAGAACTCTGCCACACCAGGCTTCCTATTCATACCAACATGAATCCATGAAGGATCCAAATAACTAATAATATACGGAGAATGACTGGTAATAATAACCTTACAGTTATCTAATAACTGACTAATAATCTGTACATATGCCTGAAACAGACCTGGATGAACAGAGTTTTCCGGTTCCTCAATAGCTATCAAAGAAATATTGCTAACACTAGACACGATTATTTTCGTCAGTATCATAAACACCCTCTTAGCCCCATCTGACATCATTGAAAAATTAACAGGATTTGTCAAGTTTTTATCTTTAACAAATAAAACATATATAGAATTTGTAAATGTAAACGGTGCATCTTCAGGAAATTGTCCTTTTTCTGTAGCATTAATTTTAAAATTCTTTACTATAATATCTTCAATATCCGGAAACAATTGAAAATACACGTCCTTCAGTAATTCGAACTTATCTGCATTTTGTTTTTTCAGATTAAAAATGATACGTGGAAGATTATCAGCGTTAATCATCTCATTTTCAAATCCTTTACGAATGATGGGATCAGGCTGATAGAAGCTCTTTGCATCCAAATTATCTTCCATATATATTCTCATTCCGTTTAGCTTCTTAATAATTGCTGCATAATAAAGTTCATCGTATGCTCTTAGTTTATTCACAACCAACTCTGAAGATTCAATCTTAAGCTTTGAAGAACATCTTCCAGTCTCAGAACTTTTATACAATGCAGTCTCTTTTGTTCTATTTATCAGTTGCGTATATTTTTGTCCTTTTTCATCTAATTTAATTTTTAGGTATTCCTTAACAATTTCCGGCTCATCGTCTTCATCACACTGCCATGAAAACTCGTATCCATACTGAACACGAAATTCCTTTCCCTCATCTGCTGTTAAAACCTCTACTTCGAACTTGTAGTTTCGCCCCTGCATAGTCTGGTTAATTGGGATAAGATTAGTATTAGCCATCATCCTCACCTTGTCATCAATGGTCGCCTTTATAAAAGCTAATCCAAAGTCAATACCAGAAAGCACATTAGATTTTCCAAAATTATTAAGCGCAACAAGCGCTGTAATATTATTAAATGTAATTTTCACATTAGATAAATTTTTAAATCCATCTATTACTACGGCCTGTATCCTCATAATGACACATCCTTTCTCTTTGTTCATACACATTATACTGCATTTCAAAATTATATGCAATATATTTTTTCGTATTATCTTTATATTATACTCAAAAACAGGATTTAGTGTCCATTATGCAATTTAATTTTTCATATTTTGTTTTTACAGATAAAATTAGAGTAACAACACCCTCAGCCTGCGGAAAACAGACGCGATTCTTTTTCCCTATGTAAAGAAAAGGGAGACCCCCTCAAAAAGGTCTCTCCCTGGACTGCCGCCCCTTCGGGCTGCGGGCAGTACATATTCTGATTGTATGGTAACTTACATAAGAGGAAATGTCAACTGTTTTTCGGCTGTTTTCTGAATCCGCCCTCAGATGTTTCTCCCTCTCACCTTCCCCCTATCTCCTCCATCACCTGCCTCATCTTCGCCTCTGCCCCCATCCTTCCTGCAAAGGACACGGCGATCTGCTCCACCTTTCCCTCCTTTGCGGGAATTATCAACAAGTCCTCCTGGTTCTCCACAACCCCGGCCACGATGTAGCGCTGGTCTCCGGCCTTCACGCATTCCCCGGCCACCTCCACGCTCCCGAAAAGATGGGAAGCCAGACCCTGGCTCAGCACGCAGTAATCCCCATCCCCGTCCAGCCCATAGCGTCCGTCCAGGATCTTTGAGGGCATCGCCAGTTCCATGTCCCCGTACACCGCTGTCACCGGCGCTCTCTGACGCCTTCCCGTGCTCACCGAGACCACGGTCTCCTGCTCCTGTATGCGCCATCCCGCCATGCCCGTGACTCCCAAGGCCTCGCCGCTTCCCCGCTGTTCCCATTCCTTCAGCTGCTCTGTCCCGATCCCCTGGCCCCGGCAGTCCGTCTCCACCCGGCAGGGAGCCAGGAGCACATAGTGCCAGAACATCATGCCGCACAGCGCCAAAGCCGCCGCTGCCATGCACAGGTCCAAAGCCTGTTGTACCACTCTCTTTCTCCTCTGCCCCATCTGTCCCCCTCCTTTTGCCTTCCTCTTGGTAACGGCACGCGCCGCAAAGCGTCACCTGCCAAGTCGTCGGAAGGCATCCTAAAAACGCTGGGCGTTTGCCTTCCTCCTAGGTTCCCGGTCTTACGCGGCTGTCTTCGCCGATTGCTTTGTTTTCCCCGACAATCACCTGGTCGGTCTCGAATATGGCTCCGTCTATGGCCGCCTCCTCATTTCCCTGGAGGAGCACCTCCACGTCCACGCGCCGGGCCCGGAACTCCTGGCCCAGGATGGTGTCCACCGGCCTTGCCACCAGGCAGTACCATCCCTTCATGTCCTTGCGCAGCCCTGTTAAGGGGATAACCTTGGCAAATACGTCGGACTGGCTGGAGGAGGAATAGGGGGTCACGGTCCCAAGTCTCAGCCTTTTGTCTTCCAAATCCGCCTGGAAGATCCCCTCCTGGTCCCCCAGAAGGTTCATGCGGCTGATGACCGCCTCCGCAGGCTGTGCCGTGCCGGGGACCGTGATCTCTATGGTGTCCCCCACCGCCAGCTTATGCTCCTCTTTCTGGAAAGTTCCTTCAAACCAGGCGCCTCCCGCGGTCAGGGACAACAGCTCCTGGCCCGTGGAGGTCTTTCCCTCCTCCACCTCCATATCCACCACTGTTCCGTCCGCCGGGGCCCTCACCTGGCCGTCCGCTGTTTCCAACTCCTCTAAAGCTACCAGCTGCTTCTCCAGTTCTTTTTTATCCAGCTCCAGGCTCCTCACTGTCAGCTGGGATATCTTCCTTGAGCGCTCCCGGGACATCTGGTCGGCGCTGTCGGACCTCCGGGCGGCTTCTGCCTGCCACGCAAGCCTTTCCACCGCCTTTCCCAG
>CAMTAF010000183.1 GCA_947066955.1 uncultured Hungatella sp. | reverse complement strand
GCGTAAAAATATTGGGCTGGTTCTCCAGGGAGGATATGTTTCGAAAAAATCAGATTGGAAATCAGGGGTATCTAGACAATTATGTCATGTATGACAGAGATCTCCGGCCAATGGAGGAATTGTACTCTTCTGTGCTCAGACGGTTTGTGAGGCCGTGACCGCAGGATCGCTCTGTTTTGCGAAAGCCCAAGACAAGGCAGTGGGCTTTCGCTAAGTCTTTTGCGCAGCATCAGCTCTATGGGACGTCTACTCTAAGTCTTCCCCATTGCTGGCAACCACTTTCTTATACCAGTAGTAAGAATCCTTCTTGCTTCTCTCCAAGGTTCCATTGCCCTCATTGTCCCGGTCCACATAGATGAAGCCGTAGCGCTTTTTCATCTCTCCTGTTGTGAAGGACACACAGTCGATGCATCCCCAGGGAGTATAACCCATGAGATCCACGCCATCCTCCTCAACCGCTTTCTTCATCTCTTTGATATGCGCTCTCAAATAATCAATCCTGTACGGGTCATGGCAGGAGCCGTCCTCCTCCTTCACATCAATGGCGCCGAATCCATTTTCAACAATAAACAATGGTTTTTCATATCTCTCATAGAAGGTATTCAGGGCATAGCGCAGTCCCTCGGGATCAATCGCCCATCCCCAGTCAGATTCTTTGATGAACGGATTCTTTACAGAATGCTCGCCGGAACCGTCCACAGACTTGGACACATCATTGTGAACCGTGGAATCCACGCAGTTGGTCATGTAATAGGAAAATCCGATGTAGTCAACGGTCCCCTGGGACAAAATCCGCTTATCCTCCTCGGTGATATCTAAATGAAATCCTTTTCTTTCAAACATCTTCAATGTATAGGCGGGATAATGACCCCGACACTGCACATCGCAGAAGAACCAGCGGTTGTGCATCTGCTGGACAGACAAAACCATGTCAGCGGGACGGCAGGAGTAGGGATAGATGGGCACCATGGCGATCATGTTGCCGATCTTAAAGTCAGGATTGATCTCATGGCCGATCTTCACCGCCAAGGCGCTGGCCACCAGTTCATAATGGCCGCACTGATACATGGCCTCCTCCGGGTTTGGATAATTGCCGAAATGGGCGCCGCTGTTTGTCCATCCGAAGATGTCGTTCTTGTAATTCATCTGGTTGTTGATCTCATTAAACGTCATCCAGTATTTCACTTTGTCCTTATAACGTTTAAAGCAGGCTGTGGCAAACTTCACAAAGAAATCAATGGTCTTTCTGTTCATGAATCCGCCGTACTCTTTTGCCAGATGGTAGGGCATCTCAAAATGGGACAATGTGATCACAGGCTCAATGCCGTATTTGTGCAGCTCGTCAAAGACGTCGTCGTAGAACTTAAGCCCCTCCTCGTTGGGCTCCGCCTCATCGCCCTTTGGGAAGATCCTTGTCCACGCGATGGAGGTCCTGAAGCACTTAAATCCCATATCCGCAAACATGGCGATATCTTCTTTGTAATGTCCGTAAAAATCAATGCCCACATGGTTGGGATAATATCTCCCCTCTTCCACGCCGTCGGTGATCACCCGGGGAACACCGTGGGCGCCCGCAGTCATCACGTCCGCTACGCTGTATCCCTTTGAAGTGTTCAGCACCCCTCCCTCAAACTGGTGGGCAGCCAGAGCGCCGCCCCATAAAAAATCTTTACTTAATGCCATACCGCTCCTCCTTTTTGTATCGGCACGCGACGCTTTGCGTCACCTGCCATGGTTTCTTATATCATACACCAAAACGCCTGTAATTGCCAGAGCGAATAAAGATTTCTTTTGCCCCGGAGACCCCGTTGACAAGGCCGAGGCATTTTGCTACAATCTTTCACATCACTGTTCTAGGAGGAAGGCAAACTCGCAGCGTTTTTTAAGATGCCTTCCGACGAACTGGCAGGGGCCGCGAAGCGGCGCGTGCCAATACCTTGGAAAGGAGGAAGGCAAACTCGCAGCGTTTTTAGGATGCCTTCCGACGACTTGGCAGGTGACGCGAAGCGGCGCGTGCCGCTACCAAAAGTAGGAGGCAGCTATATGGATTTTTATAAACGAGCACTGGAATTAAGTGAGGAGACTATCGCCCACCGCCGCTGGCTTCACACAAACGCGGAGGTGGGCTTAAAGATGCCCAAAGGGCAGGCCTATGTCCTGAACCAGCTGAAAAGCTGCGGCCTGGATCCCCACCCATGCGGGCATGGGGTGACCGCCCAGCTGGGCCCGGATGGCGGCAAGACCATCCTGCTGCGGGCGGACATGGACGCGCTGCCCATGCCGGAGGAAAGCGGCGAAGCCTTTGCCTGCCCAACCGGCACAGAGGCCCACGCCTGCGGCCACGATTTTCACGCCGCCATGCTGCTCACAGCGGCAAAGATGCTGAAAGAAAATGAAGCCTCTCTGCGGGGCAGGGTTCGGTTTATGTTTCAGCCCGCGGAAGAAACCTTTGAGGGCGCGAAAGATATGATGGCAAACGGGATCCTGGATGGCGTGGATGCTGCTCTTGCCTACCATGTGGGCTCCGGCAGGATGCCCATAGGCCTGTTCATGTACAACAGCGGCGGGACCATGATGTACTCTGTAGATGGCTTCCGGATCACGGTCCACGGCCGCGGCGCCCACGGAGCTTACCCCCACTGTTCCATCGACCCCATCAATATCGGTGTCCACATTTACCTTGCCCTGGAAGCGCTCATCGCCCGGGAGGCAGACCCCGGCAAAGCCTGTGTGCTGACCATCGGCAACTTCTCCGCAGGTTCGGCGCCCAACATTATCCCGGATCTCGCTGTCCTCCAGGGAACCCTGCGCACCAATGACAGCGCCAGCCGCGAGAAGCTGGTGCGGCGGATAAAAGAAACTGCTCAGAAGACCGCGGAGGTATTCGGCGGGTCGACACAGATCGAGATGATCTCCCAAGTGCCGCCCCTGGTCTGCGACCCTGTTGTGACCGACGCCATGGTGAGATATATGAAGGAACTGCCTATCCCAGGTCTCACCCCTGTCCCCGACACATCGGCCAGCGCTTCCGAGGACTTCGCGTCCATCGCCGCAAAAGTCCCCAGCGTATTCATGTATCTCTCGGCAGGGTATCTGGATGAAAGGGGGGACGCCCCTGCCCACAATCCCAAGGTCCGGTTCAATGAGGCGGTCTGTCCCATAGGCTCTGCCTGCCTGGCCCACTGCGCGGTCCGCTGGCTGGAAGAAAACGCGGTCTGATCACACGGTCTGCGCTGAAATGGGGGTGCTGCGCAATCACTCTGGAAGATTTCGCAGCACCCTCATATGGTCTGTTTTGTCTTGTCATCACGCAAAGGAGCTTTTCTCCATCCGCTGGATTTCCTCCTTAATATCCTTGGCCATCTCCCCGATCAGCAGTTCCTGATACCCTGCCCGTTTTTGTTCCCGTATCCTTTTTGCTGTCTCTTTCAGCACAGGAATGGTCAGATTCCTCATCATCTCCATCCTCCGCTCCGACACTGTCTCCCGGGAAATGGCTTTCTCATAGTCCGCCCCGCTCATTCTCCAGATCCGAACCCTTCCCAGGAAGCTGTCGCCAATCCTCTGGGCAATGTCCAGGCCTTCCGGGTCCATATCCCCGGCATACCAGAAAGAGAGCCCCTCATCGCCCTCGCACAAAAGCTCCATCAGCCTGTAGGCAGCGGTTCTTGGCTGTCCTGAGGTACATAAAAGAGTGACCGGATTGCCGGAAAGCCACTCTGCCAGTTCGCTGAAAACCATCTCATTTTCCACAATATAGACTCTCTTGGACTCTCCAAAAGCCTTTCGGGCACAGGCCAGATTGGCCAGAGAGATGATGCATGGCTCCTGTCTCAGGCAGTAACCCTCATAGGCCGGATGCAATCCCTCCTCTGTCATCAGATGAATGTTAAAAGCCGCCACCGTGCTGGACAGCTCATCCACCCATATTCCGTTCCTCTCATACAGTTCCTTCCACTGCCTGGCGTTTTCCGGGAATTCGCTGCCGTCACGGCGGCACAGGACATAGGATAAAAGGGTTCCCGCCGTACTCTGACGGTCCAGGGCATGGGGATTGCCTGTGGCCCTGGCCGCCAGAACTGCCAGGCGGATTCCCTGCCACCCATAGCCGCCCGCCTGCCCCTGTGCGCCGGAAAGGCCGCATAACTTAAGACACCGGGCAATCTCCCAGACCCGTTCCGTGGCAGACTCTTCCGACTTCTGATACTCCTTCATGACAGTGGCATATCCCTGGTTTTTCTGTTCCCTCATCTGGCGAAGCCAGCTGATGACCTCTTCACAGGCAGCATCTTCTCCCGGCCCCTTCTCCTCATTGCCGGCCTCCTCCCTCAGCCCTTTCCTGTCACCCGCCTCTTCCATCTCCCTCTCCAGCCCATCCCAGAACTCCTTTTCCCTGCTCTGTTTCTGCTGCCTTCTCTCCTGGTTCCCCACCAAAGGTTCCCCGAAATACTCCTCCAAAAGCTCCCTCAGGGAGAGGTGTCCGTACTTCGTCTCCCCCAGGGCCTTCTCAAATTCCCCCAGGGAAAACGCGATCTTTTCCTTCTCCATGGCCCTGCCAAGAAACCGTTCCAGGGCTTTTCGCTCCTCCTTTGTCCCTTTGATCAGAGTTACCTTCCCGGCTGTCCGCCCCAGGCTCTCCCATTTTTTCCTCATCTCCTGAAAGATCCGGCTGTACTCCGGCTGACTCTTAAAATACAGCGCGCATTCTTCTCTACTGCTCATCTAAGATCCTCTCATGTCCGTTCCAGGTATAATGGATCACCGTCACTGTCCGGGCATCTGCCGGGCGGTAAAGCTCCGAGATCCGAAGGGCCGGAACCGTCTCATAGCATCCCCAGATTGCCTGGGAATTCATAATATAATCAAAATCCAGGGTATCCACCAGCCTGAACATACTGCTGATATTTTTGTCATCCACCCCGGCAAATGCCTCGTCCAAGGCCATCATTCTGGGAACATCCCGTTTTGATGACTTCTGATACTGGGCGCTGACAGCGGCAAACAGCGGCACATACATGGCCATAGCCTTCTCGCCGCCGCTGAATTTGTTAAAGGCCCCATTGGTAAGAGGCTTTTTCTCCCCTTGGTTCCGGTAGAAAAACATCCGAAACTCAAACCATTTCCGATAGTCTAAGGCATCCCGGACCATGTCGATATAGTTGATCACACTTCCCGTTTCTTCCAGCTTCGCCTTTTCCGTCTGGATCTTGCTGCGGAAATGACGGGCCACCCGCTCGATATCCTCAGAAGTAAGAAGAGACTGATCTCTTCTCAGCAGTTTTTCCAGCTCCAGGGTGTCGATCTCCTGGTCTCCCTCAGCGGTTCTGGCCCTCCATTCCAAGGAAAAGCTTAAGCCCATGGATGTGTCCATGTCTTTCATCAGCGCTGACATATCCCGGATCCACTGGCGGCTCTCCTCGATCCGGTCCGTCAGCTGCTGGCTTAAGGTCCGGGACAGAATGTCTACAAAGATCTCCCGGTCCTTCTCCTGGATGAGAAGCTCTGTCTCCTCTATGGAATTTTTCAAAGTCTGAACAAATTGGGCAAAATACAGTTTTTTCCCGTTCCACATGGAATAGATCCGCTGACGTTTTCTCAGAGACAGCCCGTCCGCCGCCCCCTCCTGGAAACAATCCTCCATGGCAATGCCGTAGCCCAGAAGACTTCCGCTGTACTTATGATAGTTCTCATGAAGAGCTCCTACCAGAGCGCCTGGCTCCCGGTTCCGATCGCTCTCCCTCAAAGAAGACCAGGCCTCCCCGGCGCACTCTTTCAAAGTCCTGGTTCCCCTCTCCAGCACCAGCTTTAAATCCAGTTCCTCTTCAAAATAATTCCGAAGGCGGGTCTCCCTGGCGATCTCCTGGATCAGGTTCGCCTTCCTCTCTTCCAGCTGTCTGGCCCCCGACTCTTTCTGGCTTCTGATCACTGCCAGCCGTTCTCCCCATTCCCTTAAGTTTCTTTCCAGTTCCTCCTTCTCCGCCCGAAGCTGCTCCAAGCGCGCGGCCAGCTGACGGTTCTCAGGGCGGTTTAAAAACTCCTCTGCCTTCCTGATGGCTGTCTCTGTAATCTCCAGTTCTTTCTTCTTCTCCCGGATCTCGCCGAGAGCAGTGTCCTGGGTCTCCTCATATTGCTCCTCCTTGTCCTTTTCCCTCTCCAGCAGCTCTTTCTGATGGCTCAGGTCACGGAGCTTTGAGCAGGCGCGAGACCAGGCTTCCAGATACTCCTCCCCTGCCTCTTCCGCCTCCTCATAGGCGCTTAAAGTCCTGCCGTAGGGAAGCTCCCTTGCCATGCGGATCACCTTCTGGAGACAGGCTTCTCTTTCCGCCTTCACCCTCTCTTCCTTCTCACGGGCCTCCTCAAGTTTCCTCTCCTCCTGTTCCAGATACCACCCGCACTCTTTTTCGCTCTCCAGGAGTCCGTCCAGGATCTGGCTGTCCGGCACCAGG
>CAMTAF010000182.1 GCA_947066955.1 uncultured Hungatella sp. | reverse complement strand
CTGCCACGTCGTCGGAAGGCATCCTAGAAACGCTGCGCGTTTGCCTTCCTCCTAATAATGTTTCGGCACGCGACGCTTCGCGTCACCTGCCAGATTCATCAAAAAAGATAAATAAGAGTCAGCCTCTGTGAATCCACACAGGGCGTCTTCTTATTTATCTTTTTTGGCACTGTCTATGGCTTTCGCTTAATGTCCTGCAGTCTACTCTTCCGCTGACATGGCATCAATGTCCACATCGGCTACGTCTGCGTCAGAAACCGGCTGGTTCTGAAGAGCCTTCATGCTCAGGCTGATCTTCCTGCCCTCCTCGTTGAAATCAACGATTCTGGCCTCGATCTCCTGGCCGATGGAGAGGACGTCGGACGGCTTCTCCACATGCTCTCTGGAGATCTGGGATACGTGGAGCAGAGCGTCCACGCCTGGTTCCAGCTCTACAAATGCGCCGAAGTCCGTCATACGCGCGACTCTGCCCACTACCACATTGCCTGCCGCGTACTTGGAAGCAGCGTCAGCCCACGGGTTTGCCTCCGGGAACTTAAGGCTCAAAGCGATCTTCTCGCCGTTAATATCTTTGATCATGGTAGTCAGAGTCTCCCCTGTCTTGAATACCTTCTTCGGGTTCTCCACACGTCCCCATGACATCTCTGAGATGTGGAGCAGGCCATCCGCACCGCCAAGGTCGATGAATGCGCCAAAATCCGTTACATTCTTCACAACACCCTCTACACGGTCGCCTACATGGATCCTCTCGAACAATGCCTTCTGCATCTCCGCTTTTCTGGCCACCATCAGCTGCTTGCGGTCGCCGATGATCCTTCTTCTGCGGGGATTGAACTCTGTGATGACAAACTCGATATCCTGTCCCGCGTACTTGGACAGATCCCTCTCATAGGAATCCGATACCAGGCTGGCGGGGATAAACACTCTGGATTCCTCCACCACAACGCTCAAACCGCCGTCCAGAACCTGAGCCACCTTTGCGGTCAGCACCTCCTGATTGTTGAACGCCTCCTCTAATCTTCTGTTGCCTCTGTCAGCAGCCAGTCTCTTGTAGGAGAGAGCAACCTGGCCCTCACCGTCATTGACCTTAACAACCTTCGCTTCCATCTCATCACCCACCTTCACCACTGTGGTGAGATCGACACCGGATTCATTGGTATATTCGTTTCTGGGAATAATGCCGTCGGATTTATAGCCAATATTCAAGACGATTTCATCTTCTTTGACGTCGATGACCTTACCAGTGACAATCTCTCCTGTACGTATTGTTTTTAACGATTCTTCTAACATTTGTTCAAACTCATTTAATTGCTCTGACATTCGTATGAACCTCCTCAATAATATTCTTGGGGGTCGATGCCCCTGCTGTAATACCTACGCTGCGCACAGAACCTACACTTTCAGGATCAAAATCGCCTAATGTTTGAATGTAATAGGTGTTTTTACACTCCTTTCGACATATCTCGTACAGTTTGCGGGTATTGGAACTGTTCTTTCCGCCTATAACAATCATGGCTTCTACCTGCGAAGCTATACGTTCAGCTTCCACCTGTCTTTCCTGTGTTGCATTGCAAATCGTATTTAAAACAAGTATATCATAACCCTTTTTCAAAAATTTTTCAACTAAATCTTTAAATTTATTGTAATTAAATGTCGTCTGGGCCACGATACACAGGCTTTCCCCTGTCAGATCCGGCAAATGTTCCAGCTCCTCCTCATTTTTTACCACCAAAGTGCGGTCATCTCCCCATCCTCTGATGCCCTGCACCTCCGGATGGGCGCTGTCTCCGATGATGATCACTCTTCTCCCAAGGCGGTTCTGCTCTTCCACAGCCTTGTGGATCTTTTTTACAAAGACGCAGGTGGCGTCAACCAGTTCAAGCCCCCTGGCCCGGATCTGGTCATAGACGGCTCTCCCCACACCGTGGGAGCGGATGATTACAATGCCCTGGCTGATGTCCTTTAGGTCCTCCACACCACCAAGCGTCCGGACCCCCCTGGCCTCCAGGTCCCGCACCACCTCCTCGTTGTGGATAATGGGCCCTAAGGTATACACAGGCTTTCCGCCGCGTTCGATCTGTTCATAAACCTGATCCACTGCCCGTTTGACTCCGAAACAGAATCCGGCTGTCTTCGCCACAATCACTTCCATAGGCTCACCTGCCGTCCTCAGGATTTTTGTCCCCCACAGCCTCCAGGATAGCCTGGATGACCTGGTCGATGGTCATCTGGGAGGAATCAATGAGCACCGCGTCCTCCGCCTGTTTTAAGGGGGCGATATCCCGGTGCATATCCCGGTAGTCTCTCTCTATAATATCATGCTCAATTTCTTCCAGATTACACCTCTGCCCTTTCTCCTCCAGCTCTTTAAAGCGCCTGAGGGCCCGCACATGGCTGCTGGCCGTCAAGTAAATCTTGGTCTGGGCATTGGGGAGCACACAGGTGCCGATGTCCCTCCCATCCATGATCACGTCCTGAGTCCTCGCCAGCTCCCTCTGCAATTCCAGAAGCTTTTCTCTCACAGGGGCATAGACAGAGATCGCCGATGTCATCTGACTCACCTCCTCTGTCCTGATGAGGCCTGACACGTCCTCGCCGTTTAGGAGCACCTGCTGCACTCCCTCTTTATAATGAAGGGAAATGTTTATGCTGCCGCAGGCCTCCGCGATGGTCTTCTCGTCATCCCGGTCAATCCCTTTTCTCAGAAAATACAGGGCCATGGCGCGGTACATGGCGCCGGTATCCACATAGATGAATCCAAGCCTGGCAGCCGCCTTTCTGGCTATGGTGCTCTTTCCGGCTCCTGCCGGACCATCGATGGCAATATTGTATGTTGTCATATGCTAACTTGACTCCTTTTGGTTGGTTTCTTTTATTCATGGCGGCGCCCTGACAGGGCATGGGGGTTACTTGGGGATGCTGCTTCCCGCCGCCCACCCCGTTGACCAGGCGATCTGGAGGTTGAACCCTCCCGTCACCCCGTCCAAGTCCAGCACTTCCCCGGCAAAGCGGAGGTTCTTCACCAGCTTTGACTCCATGGTGGAAGGGTTCACCTCTTTCACCGCAACGCCTCCCTGGGTAATCACCGCCTCCTTAAACCCCCGGGTTCCCGTGAGGGTCAGGGTAAAACCCTTTGTAGCCTCCAAAAGACGCTGCCGCTCCTCCCTGGTAATCTCGTTGACCCGCTTCTCCGGGGATATGCCGCTTCTCCCTATGATCACCGGGATCAGCTTCGCGGGGTACAGCCTGGACAGGGAATTCTTAAACAGCTTGTTGGTGTTGTCCTCAAAATCCCTGCGGATCCTAGCATCCAACTGCTCCTGGCTGAGGGCAGGCTTTAAATCAATGGATAAGGTAAGAGGCTTTTCTTTCAATCTGGCAGAGACAAAGCTGCTGGCGCTTAAGATCACCGGGCCGCTGACACCGAAACCGGTGAACACAAGCTCCCCGAACTCCCGGTACAGCTCCTTCTTCCCGTCCAGAATCACTGCCTCGATGTTCCTGAGGGACAGGCCCTCAAGCTCCTCCACCACCAGCTCCTTTACCTCAAAAGGCACCAGGGCGGGCCGAAGCTGCGTCACCTTGTGCCCCGCCTCCTGGGCAAAGCGATAGCCATCCCCGGTGGACCCGGTGCTCTCGTAGGACAGGCCTCCCGTGGCCACGATCACCTGATCGCCCCACACCTTCTGCTTTCCCTTGTACAGCACCAGTCCTCTGCACACGCCATCTTCCACCATCAGTTCCCGAACCTCTCCGAATAAGTGGACCCGGACTCCCAGATCCTTCATCTGCCTGGAAAGAGCCCCGATCACGTCGGAGGATCTGTCTGACACAGGAAACACCCGGTTGCCCCGCTCCGTCTTTAAAGGACAGCCGTTTCTCTCCAGAAGGTTCATCACCTCCTGGCTGTCAAACCCGTAAAAGCTGCTGTAGAGAAAACGGGAGTTGGTCACCACATGCTCCAGCAGCTCCTCAACGCCGCAGTTGTTGGTCACGTTGCACCGGCCTTTGCCTGTGATATAGACCTTTTTCCCCAGCTTTTCATTTTTTTCGTATAAATGGACTTCATGTCCGCATCCGGCGGCGGCGATGGCCGCTGCCATGCCAGCCGCGCCACCGCCGATGATCAATACCCTGCTCATATTATGCCTGGTTTAAGTGAATCGCAAATCCCGCGATCTCTTCCTTAAAATAGATAAAAACGGTTCTTCCGTCTTCCACCTTTCTGGTCTCTTCCACGGGAGTCATCCCAAGGCCCTTAAAATATTCCACCGCCTTGTCACAGTCATTGACCGAAAAGGCGATATGCCCCACAGTGCCTCTTCCGTCCCCCTTCATGATCTCCACCAGGTCTCCGGCCCACACCGATTTCTCCCCGTCTTTTGTGGGGATTCCCATAAGCTTAAGGAAATCCGCCGCCCAGGCAGCAGCCTGCTCACCGCTGTCCGCGTTGATCCCCACATGCTTTACCTTCATGTCAAACATAGCAACCGCATCCTGACCCATCCGTCCTTGTCCTCCTGTCATCGGTATCTATTTTTTCTGCTGCTTCTTCACTTCTTTTATCTTGGCCTCCAGGGCTTCCACAACTGTCCGTAAAACCTTCACCCTGGCGTAATACTTGGAGTTGCCCTCCACCACGATCCAGGGCGCGTAGGTGGTGGATGTGCGCACCAGCATCTCGTCCACAGCCTGCTCATAGAGATTCCACTTCTCCCTGTTTCTCCAGTCCTCATCCGTGATCTTCCACTGCTTGGCCGGATTCTCCATGCGCTCTTTAAACCGCCGCTCCTGCTCGTCCTTGTCGATATGGAGCCAGAACTTCAGCACCACGGCTCCGAAGTTGGCCATGTGGGACTCCATCTCGTTGATCTCCTGGTAAGCCCTCTTCCACTCCGCCTCGGTGCAGAAGCCCTCGATCCTTTCCACCATAACCCGGCCGTACCAGGTCCGGTCAAAGATCGCGATGTGCCCCGCCTTGGGCATGTTGTTCCAGAACCGCCACAGGTAATGATGTACTTTCTCGATGTCATTGGGGGATGCCGTGGGATTCACCTGGTAGCCTCTGGGATCCAGGTTGCTGGTAAGGCGCTTGATGGCCCCTCCTTTTCCCCCGGCGTCCCAGCCCTCAAAGCCCAGGACCACCGGGATGCGCAGGCGGTACAGCTCATTGTGCAGGTTCTCCAGCCGCTTTTGCAGCCCGTCAAGCTCCTTTTTGTACTGAGCCTTGGTCAGGCTCTTTGACAGGTCAATGCCTGACAGGACCCCGTTCTGGAACCTCTCGGCGGGAATCTGATCTGTCTTCTTTTTTGATTCCTTTTCTGTCTCTTTCTTCTTATCCAGAGCATATGCCAGCCGGTCCGCCACAGTAGTCAGAATCTTCATGGCCGCGTAATCCTTGTCCGTGGACTCGATGATGGTCCAGGGAGCGTACTCTGTATCCGTTTTCTCCAGCATCTCCTCGTTGATCTTTAAATAGCTGTCGTACTCTTTATTCCGCTTCCAGTCCTGCTTGTTCACCCTCCAGGCCGTCTCCCTGGAATCGTCCAGCTTCTTAAACCGCTTTTTCTGCTCCTCCTTGGAGATGTGGAGGAACAGCTTGATAATCACAGTGCCGTCATCGCTGAGCTGTTTCTCAAAAGACAGGATATCCTGGAAAGCGCCCTCCAGATCCAATTCCTTGTCAGGGCAGTCAAACCGGTCCCTCTGAACAATGCTGTACCAGCTGCGGTCAAAGATCGCGATCCTGCCTTTCGCCGGGGTCTTTGTCCAGTAGCGCCACAAAAACGGCCTCATCTGCTCCTCCTCATTGGAAGAATTGGTGGCAAACACGGAAAAACCTCTGGGATCCAGAGCCTGGATCAGGCGGTTGATCTGCACCCCTTTGCCGGCGGCTCCCATGCCCTCGAACACGATCATCACAGGGATCCCCGCTGCCTTGCACTCCCTCTGAAGCACTGCCAGCCTTCCGCCCTCGGTCTCCATAACCTTTTTGAATGTCTCTTTATCTGCCTTTTTTGACAGATCGATTTTCTCTAACATGACCCGCTCCTCCTTGGAATAATTTCCAAAATATGATACTTATCAGTATACCACATTCTTTGCGAAATTAAAGCAGAAAGAGCTAAAATTTACAAAATAATCAGATTTTACAGTTCCGCTGTCACAAAAATATCGTAGATCGCCTTGATCGCGGCTTCAAAATCCCCGTTCTTGACCCCGATAATGATATTCAGTTCACTGGAACCCTGGTCAATCATCTTCACATTGACCCGGGCGTGGGCAAGGGCCGAGAAAATCCTCCCGGCTGTCCCTCTGGTGGCCTTCATCCCCCGACCCACAACAGCGATGAGGGCCAAGTCTGATTCCATCTCCACAAAATCCGGTTCCACGGCCCTGTGGATTCCCGCGATCACGGACTGCTCATACTCCTCAAACTCGGACTGGTGGACAAAGATGGTCATGGTGTCGATCCCCGACGGCATATGCTCAAAAGAGATGCCGTAATTCTCAAACACCTGCAAAACTTTTCTCCCAAACCCCACCTCGGAGTTCATCATGGCCTTCTCCACATTGATGG
>CAMTAF010000181.1 GCA_947066955.1 uncultured Hungatella sp. | reverse complement strand
TTTTTATGCGCAGGCCCGTGCAGTGGAAGTTTGCCGCTAAAGCGGCGCACGGGCCCCCGCGGCGAGTAGGGGAAAAGCCTCCCCTGCCCGATTGCGTTTTCCTGATCCGGATGCTCCCTAAACCGCGGCAAAGGCTCTCCCCTTAATCGTCATGTCACTCCGGCCAGATCCCGGATCACTTCCCCGGCTATGAGAAGCCCTGCCACCGGCGGGACAAAGGATATGCTGGCAGGCGTCTGCCTCTTTTGGGTCTCCTCCTGGCTGGCCTTGGCAGGTTTTCTGGGGATTTCTCTGGAGTAGAGGACTTTCAGATGTTCGATATTTCTCCGTTTCAGCTCCCGGCGCATAACCCTGCACAGAGGGCACACGGAAGTTTGGGCAATGTCCGCGATCTCAAACAGTTCCGGGTGAAGCTTGTTTCCCGTCCCCATGGAGGAGATCAGAGGGATCCTGTTTCTCTGGGCATACTCCGCGACGGCCAGCTTGGTCGCCACGGTGTCGATGGCATCAATGAGATAATCTGCCTTTTCTCCCACCCTGCAAAAAAAATCTTCCAGATTGTCCGGAAGCAAAAACTCCTCGTAAGTACTCACACAGGCCCTTGGATTAATGTCCAGTATGCGCTCCCTCATCACATGGGTCTTGTACCGCCCTACCGTGCTGTGGCTGGCAATGCTCTGACGGTTTATGTTGGTCAGTGCCACCCGGTCCCCGTCCGCCAGGATCAGCCTCCCCACTCCGCTGCGGGCCAGAGCCTCAATGCAGTGGGAGCCCACCCCTCCCACGCCAAAGACAAGGACCGTGGAATCGGTCAGGCGTTTGAAGCCCTCGCTGCCGATGAGAAGTTCTGTCCGAGAAAATTCATGCAACATAATACCATCCCTCCTTTGCCCCCAATTTTACCCTCTCTCCTTAAAAAAGTAAACTTCCTTTTTGGAGCAAATGAGTGTATAATGTACCCATTGGGTTACAGAATTTATTTAAAAAAGGAGCTCCATATGAGACAAGGATTTATTCGCGCAGCTGCCGCGACACCAAAGATCCGGGTGGCTGACCCGGAATACAACGGGGCCCGGATCACGGATCTCATGAGGCAGGCAGCAGATTCCCACGCAAAGATCATTGTATTTCCGGAATTATGCCTCACCGGCTATACCTGCGGCGATCTTTTTTTACAGACACCCCTTCTCCTCAAGGCCAGAGAACAGCTGTTCGCCATATTAAAGGCCACAGAGGACTTAGACCTTCTGGGATTCCTGGGTCTTCCCTGGCAGCAGGGAGGGAAACTGTACAACACGGCAGCCGTGATCCATCGGGGCAGGCTTCTGGGGCTGGTTCCTAAAACCAACATTCCCAACTATTCCGAATTCTATGAGGCCCGGCATTTTGTTCCGGGATGCAAAAAGCCGGTGTGGATCGACTGGGATGGGGAGAAGATCCCTATGGGGACGGACCTTCTGTTTTCCTGCGACACCATGCCCGGGCTTGTTCTGGCGGCGGAGATCTGTGAGGACGTATGGGTCCCCTGTCCCCCCAGCATCAGCCATGCCTGCGCAGGAGCCACGGTCATCGCCAACTGCTCCGCCAGCGACGAGACAGTGGGAAAAGGCGCTTACCGCAATTCCCTGATCACCGGACAGTCCGCCCGCCTTGTCTGCGGTTATCTCTATGCCAACGCGGGGGAGGGGGAATCCACCCAGGATCTGGTGTTCGGGGGACACAACATCATCGCGGAGAACGGCGTCAGTTTGGCGGTGTCAGACCGTTTCCACACAGGCATCATCTACGGGGACTTAGACTTGGAGCGCCTTGCCAGCGAGAGGCGCCGTCTGACCACCTTCCCGTCAGCCCAGTCCGGGTCAGAAGACTATGTGACCGTAAGCTTTTCCCTCCGGATGGAAGAATTGTCCTTAAACCGCTTTATCGATCCTGCGCCTTTTGTCCCACAGGACCAGGGAGAGCGGAACAAGCGCTGCGAGGAGATCCTCTCCATCCAGGCCATGGGGCTTAAGAAGCGGATGGAACACACCGGCTCCTCCCATGCAGTCATCGGGCTCTCCGGGGGACTGGATTCCACCCTGGCCCTCCTGGTGACTGCCAGGACCTTTGACCTTCTGGGCCTTCCAAGAGATCAGATCCACGCCGTCACCATGCCATGTTTTGGGACAACGGACCGCACCTATCACAACGCCTGCACCATGGCCAGGAAGCTAGGGGCTTCCCTCAAGGAAGTCAATATCCGCGGCTCCGTGCTTTCCCATTTCAACGATATCGGACAGGACCCGGCAAACCACGATGTCACCTACGAGAACGCCCAGGCCAGAGAGAGGACGCAGATCCTCATGGATCTGGCCAACCAGGTAAACGGCCTGGTGATCGGCACCGGGGACATGTCGGAGCTGGCTCTGGGCTGGGCCACCTACAACGGAGACCACATGTCCATGTACGGCGTCAATGCCTCTGTCCCCAAGACCCTGGTGCGCCATCTGGTGCGCTACTACGCGGACACCTGCCGGGAGGAGGAGCTTCAGGCGGTGCTCCTGGATGTTCTGGACACTCCCGTGAGCCCGGAACTCCTTCCGCCGGAGGATGGGGTGATCTCCCAGAAGACCGAGGACTTGGTGGGCCCCTATGAGCTTCACGACTTTTTCCTGTACTATATCCTGAGATTCGGCTACAGCCCTGCCAGGATCTTCCGCATGGCCCTCCACGGTTTTGGGGAAGAATATCCCAGGGAAATAATCCTCAAGTGGCTGAAAGTATTTTACCGCCGTTTCTTCTCCCAGCAGTTTAAGAGGTCCTGTCTTCCCGACGGCCCCAGAGTGGGCTCCGTGGCCGTCTCGCCCAGGGGAGACTTGCGGATGCCCAGCGATGCCAGCAGCCGTCTGTGGCTGGAGGAAGCGGAGGCCCTGTCATGATTGCCAGCACCTCCAACGCCCAGGTAAAGCAGGTCTGTGCCCTGTGCAAAAAGTCCCGCTACAGGAAGGAAACCGGTCTCTTTGTGGTGGAAGGGTCCAAGATGTTCAGGGAACTTCCAAAAGACAGGATCCATCAGGCATACGCCACGGAAAAATTCGCCAGGGACCCGGCTCACGCCGCCATGCTTCGGGGCATAGAGAAACTGCAGCTGGTGACGGAGGAAGTGTTAAAAGCCATGTCCGACACCCAGACTCCCCAGGGAATCCTGGCGGTGGCGAAAATGTACCAATATTCTATGGATGACTTAAAAAGCAGGACAGGCCCCGCCCTTCTGATGATCCTGGAGACCATCCAGGACCCGGGCAATCTGGGAACCATCTTAAGGGCCGGGGAGGGGGCAGGGATCACCGGCGTCATCATGGATGAGAACACGGCGGACATCTACAACCCAAAGGTAATCCGCTCCACCATGGGTTCCGTCTACCGGGTTCCGTTTCTCTCTACCGGGGATCTGCCTGGGACCCTGGCCGCCTTAAAAGAGCAGGGGGTCAGGCTCTATGCTGCGGATTTAGAGGGCAGCGAAAGCTATGACCATGAAGATTACACACAATCCTGTGGGTTTCTCATCGGCAATGAGGCCAGAGGCCTTAAAGACAGGACAAAAGCCATGGCTGACCGCTTTATCCGCATCCCCATGGCCGGCCAGGTGGAGTCCCTCAACGCGGCGGTGGCTTCCTCCATCCTCATGTTCGAGGCAGCCAGGCAGCGCAGAGAAAAATCTTAAGATACTTTTAATTGAATGAAACCCATTTATTGCGTATAATATAGCTTATGGGAATCATGCTTTTGATTCCCATAAAGGCGCATGTTTCTGGCGCCATCCATCCGATTATAGGAAGCCGGTTTTGCTTCCTATAATATAGCTTACAAGAAGTTTGCTTGCTTGCAAAGACAAACTTCGTAAGCTAACGAGCGGCTAAGCCGCGAGTGATAATACTTGAAAGATGAGGAGGGGATATTATGGAGTCTGTTTACTGGCTGATCGCGTTTGTGGCCCTGGCAGGCATTGAGGCCGCCACCATGGCCCTGACCACTGTGTGGTTCGCGGGCGGCGCCCTGGCAGCGTTTCTCATGTCGCTGGCCCACGCCAGCGTCAATGCCCAGCTGACCGTATTTGCCGCGGTATCCTTTGTCCTGCTGGTCTTCACAAGGCCCTGGGCAGTGAAACATGTGAACCGCCATGCCGAGAAGACCAATGCGGACAGTCTGGTGGGAAAGCAGGCCAGAGTTACCGGCGAGATCAACAATTCCCTGGAGACCGGCTCCGCCGTTATAAACGGGCAGGAGTGGACCGCGAGGGCTCAGAAGGACGGTGATATCTACCCCGTCGATACCCTGGTGGAGATCTGCGCCATACAGGGAGTGAAGCTGATTGTCAAAAAAGTACAGGAGGAAGATAGATGAGATTTTTTTTCGGGTTTACAGGATTCATTATTTTACTTATCATCATTTTGATCATGTTGTCGTCCTGCGTCAAGATCGTTCCCCAGGCTCAGGCCATGGTGGTGGAACGGCTGGGCGCCTACAAGGAGACCTGGGCCGTGGGACTTCATGTGAAGGCTCCTTTTATTGACCGGGTGGCCAAGAGGGTTATGCTGAAGGAACAGGTTGTGGATTTTGCCCCCCAGCCGGTGATCACCAAGGACAACGTGACCATGCGCATTGATACGGTGGTTTTCTTCCAGATCACGGATCCCAAGCTGTTCACCTACGGTGTGGAGAATCCCATCATGGCCATCGAGAATCTGACCGCTACTACCTTGAGAAACATTATCGGCGATCTGGAGCTGGATCAGACCCTGACCTCCAGAGAGACCATCAACACTAAGATGCGGGCCTCCCTGGACGTGGCCACGGATCCCTGGGGGATCAAGGTGAACCGGGTGGAGCTCAAGAACATTATCCCGCCTGCGGCTATCCAGGATGCCATGGAAAAACAGATGAAAGCGGAGCGCGAGCGCAGGGAGGCTATCCTGCGGGCCGAAGGTGAGAAGAAGTCCACGATCCTCGTTGCTGAGGGCAAGAAGGAATCTGTGATTCTGGACGCTGAGGCTGACAAACAGTCCGCCATCCTGCGGGCGGAAGCCGAGAAAGAGAAGAGGATCAAGGAGGCGGAAGGTCAGGCGGAGGCCATCTTGAAGATTCAGCAGGCCACTGCTGAGGGTCTCCGGTATATCAAGGAAGTAGGAGCTGACGAAGCTGTACTCCAGCTGAAAGGCCTGGAAGCTTTCGCCAAAGCCGCTGACGGGAAGGCCACCAAGATCATTATTCCCTCAGAGCTTCAGGGACTGGCAGGACTGGTGACTTCTATAAAAGAGATCGCAAAAGACTGATCACAGGGACTCCTGGCCACAGGAGTCCCTGTCTGACATAATCGGGCAGGGGAGGCGTCTCCCCCTGCTCGCCGCGCCGGGGCGGGGCCGCGCAAGCGGCCACATTTCTATCCTGCCCCGAAAAGGAGGGAGCCGACGATTTGAAGCTTCAGATAGACCCTACAAAAGAGTATGGCCTTGTTCTGGAAGGCGGAGGGGCAAAGGGCGCCTATCAGATCGGTGCGTGGAAAGCCCTGCGGGAGACCAAAATCCCCATAAAGGGAGTGGCGGGGGCCTCTGTGGGCGCCTTAAACGGCGCCCTGATCTGCATGGACGACCTGGCTACTGCCCAATATATCTGGGAGAATATCAGCTACTCCCAAGTCATGGATATTGATGATACCATTATAGAAAGCGTGAGAAATCGCGATCTAAAGTCTATGGATACAGGGCTCCTCACCGAGGAGATCCGGAAAGTTCTCCGCGACAAGGGATTCGATATCACTCCTTTAAGGGAACTGATCGGCCGGACCGTGGATGAGGACAGGATCCGCAATTCCGGAAGAGATCTTTTCATCACCACCTACTCGGTCAGCGACCGGCAGCTCCTCACCGTCAGCGCGTCTGAAATTCCCCCGGGCCAGATCGGGGACATGCTCATGGCAAGCGCCTATCTCCCTGTATTCAAGCGGGAATCTCTGGCAGGCAAGAAATATTTAGACGCAGGCGGCTGGAATAATGTCCCCACCAGCGCTCTTTTGGATCATCAGTATCAGGATATTATTATCATCCGGATCTACGGCCTGGGCTTTGACTCCGAAAAGGTCACAGAGATACCGGAAGGAACCAATGTCTACCACATCGCCCCCCGCCAGAACTTAGGCGGGATCCTTCATTTCGATAAAAAGCTGGCCAGAAAGAACATGAAGCTGGGCTACTATGACGCCATGCGTTTTCTCTACGATTTGAAGGGAAAATGGTACTATTTAGATGCCCCTGAACCGGAGGCCTGGTACTTTGACCAGCTTGTAAGGGAGACCGATCTTTTAAAGAGCCGGATTCCCCCCGAGTTAGACGCCGTCCTCAAGGAAGGAGAGGAGAAGACCCCGGGCTATCGGTACTACATGGAGATTCTCTTTCCCATGCTGGCGCGCCATTGGAACCTAAAGCCGGACTGGGATTACAAAGAGCTCTACCTGACTTTTCTTGAAAATGCGGCGAGACGCCGAAGGATCAGCCGTTTTGGCATCTACAGGCCCTCAGAGCTTATGGAAAAAGTTAAACTTGCATAATCACATGCAATATACTATAATTCTGTACAAAAAGAAA
>CAMTAF010000180.1 GCA_947066955.1 uncultured Hungatella sp. | reverse complement strand
AGTTTTCATCGCTTTGCTCTTTTAAGCACAAAAATTAATGTCGTTTACTATAAAAGACAACAAGATGGAGGCCTTAGCGGACAACGGCGACGGAAATTACCACTACATTGACACTATGTTTGAGGCCAAAAAAGTGCTGGTGGATGAGATGGGCGGCACCTTGATCACCGTGGCCAAAGATGTAAAGATCCAGGTGGAGTTTAATCCAAAGTACGTGTCCGGCTACCGGCTGATCGGCTATGAAAACAGGCTTTTGAACAAAGAAGATTTTAACAATGACAAGGTGGATGCGGGGGAGATCGGCTCCGGCCACAGCGTTACTGCTCTCTATGAGATCGTCCCCGCCGGGGAGGGGAATCCTGAGGAAGAAGATGGGCTTAAATATCAGACAGGAGGAGACCTGGTGGACAGCACGGAGCTCTTAACCGTCAGCCTGCGCTACAAAGCCCCGAACGGCAGCAAAAGCTCCCTTCTCACCTATCCTGTGGAGTCCGGCAGTTACAGCCCCGAGCCCTCAGAAAATCTGTCCTTCGCGGCCGCTGTGGCAGAGTTCGGTATGGTGCTCCGGGACAGCGAGAACCGGGGAAATGCCACCTATGACACGGTTCTGGCCCTGGCGGAACCCTGTGTGGGAAGAGATACGGATGACTACAAAAAGGAATTTCTGAAACTGGTGGAGACAGCCAGGGAGACACAGCGGGATTAACCGGCGGATGGGGAAAGACGAATGGGACTGCTGCCGGATTCTATGACAGCAGTCCGTTTTCCCGGAAAAGGGAGGTAAATTCTCTCTGCGTATACTGGAAGACATGGTCCTCAAAGGCCAGCCAGGTTCTGAGAAACTCCAGGCCTTTTTCTGTGAGACAGGTCTTGCCTCCCCGGCTCCCCCCGTGGCGGCGGTCCACTACGGCGAAACCGGTCTCTTGTTCCAGCTTGTTTAACATGTCCCAGGCCTTGCTGTAGGACAGGGCCATCTGGGCGCAGGCCCCCCGGACCGAGTTGGTATCATGGATTAAGTATAAGAGAAGCTTGACCCTGGTGTTAAAAAAGGTGTGTTCCTTCTGGAGTCCAAGCTGGACAAAGGGGTGGAGCAGGGCCCGGTTGTGCTCAGACAGCCGCTGTTCCAGCTCCTGGCTGTCATGTATGGTGCAGAGGATGCCCGGATCAGGCACATCGGCGAAGACCCGAAGGTCCGTCAGGGACTCCATGGCGCCCCTAAGTCCCTCATTGCCCCGGTAGGCCAGGATCCGGGGAAACACGGACTGGGCCAGAAGGATCGGATGGCCGGGCATCCCGTTGTAGCGGGGGGTGACGATCTCCCCCTCGGCGGCCAGCATGGAAGCCAGGGTATCAGCGGTGTACATGGGCGCGTTGACGGGGGTGAACATGACCCGCTCACATTTGCCATCCAGGTAGTGAAGGCCCATTTTTACGGATTCAAAGAGCT
The DNA here is from genome assembly GCA_947066955.1 of uncultured Hungatella sp. Lineage (GTDB taxonomy): Bacteria > Bacillota > Clostridia > Lachnospirales > Lachnospiraceae > UBA3402. The sequence goes on along the minus strand of CAMTAF010000180.1, from coordinate 5,228 downwards.
TGGGCTGTTCACAGTCCTCCAGCTTGAGGAAGATCACCCCGTAGCCCGAGAGCTGGTATTTCACTTCCTCCTCCTGGGTTCCGGTTATGATGACAATGGGAAAAATGCCGGCCTGCTGGAAGGTGATGACGATCCTCTTGACAATGGGGATGGTTCCCACCTGGAACAGAGGCATGGCATCTTTTTTGCTGGCAGCTCCGATGACGCCGCCGGTTCGGTTGATTTTGATCACGGGTTTCCTCCTGTTTAAGGTATGGGCACGCGCCGCTCTGCGTCGCCTGCCAGGTCGTCGGAAGGCATCTTAAAAAGGCTGCGCGTTTGCCTTTCTCCTGTAATTCCTATTTTACCACAAAAACAGGGGAGAGGAAACCCGTTTGACGGCAATCTGCGCCACCTTCATGAGAATAATTGGAAAAGCCCGTTGTAACCAGCTGAATTTGGTGATATTATATAAATATCAATTGCAAAGGAGGGCTGTTTTGTGGCAACATTTAAGACCAACGACAATGTGGAGATTTACTATGAGGTATCGGGCCAGGGGGCGCCTCTGTTCATGCTCCCAGGCTGGACCTGCACCACAAAATTCTGGAAACATAATGTGGAAGAGCTGTCCAAACATTTTCAGGTGATCTGCATGGATATGAGGGGCCACGGGGAGTCGGAGAAGGTGATGCACAGCCACCGGATCTCCCGCTATGCCATGGATGTGAAAAATCTCCTGGATTATCTTGATGTGGAAAATGTGACAGTTCTCGGCTGGTCCATGGGGGCTTCCATCCTCTGGAGCTACATCGAGCTGTTCGGCAACCACCGGCTGGCGGGGCTGGTGTGTGTGGACCAGTCGCCGGCCCAGTATACGGGGCCGGACTGGGTCTGGGGGCAGAAGGGCTGTTATGACATGGAGATGTTTATCCGCACCTGCTATGACATCAAGTACGATCCCAGAGGCGCTGCCGCCGGGCTGGTGGGAGCCTGTCTCTACCACAAGCCCTCCCAGGAGGATGCGGATTTTATCGTGGAGGAGATCTGCAAGTGTCCGCCTTATGTGAGGATCGAGATCATGAGGGACCACACCAATCTGGACTGGAGGGATTTTATCCCCCACATCAATCTGCCCACCCTGGTGTGCGTGGCCAGAAACAGCAGTGTGTTTGACTGGCACGGCAGCGCCTGGGTAGGGGAGAACATCCCGGGAGCCAGGACCGTGTTCTTTGAGGATTCGGGACACATGCTGTTCTGGGAGGAGCCGGAGAAATTTAACCGCGCGGTGATCGATTTTGTAGAAAGTCTATGATCACCAGCGAAGCCGTGAACCAGGCCATCGACTATATCCTGGAGCATATCGAGGAGGATTTGAGCCTGGAACAGGTGGCAGACCACTGTCATTTTTCCAAATATTATTTTTCTCGGCTGTTTAAATCCCAGACAGGGGAGAGCGTCTGGGGGTTTATCAGGAGGGTCCGGCTGGAGCAGAGCGCCTTTCGCTTGAAGACGGAGAGAGCGCGCCCTGTCACGGACATCGGGGCAGACTATGGGTACAGCCCCTCAAACTACAGCTCCGCCTTCCGCCTTCACTATCAGACCACGCCTGTGAGTTTTCGGAGGAAAAGCTATGACCAATCCATGGAGCACCCGTTTTTTCACCACGAGAACTGGAAGGTGGAGAGCCTTGAGGAGTGCAGGAGAAAGATCCAGGTGAAAAATGTGCCGGATTTTCGGGTAATCTATGAGCGGAGGTTCGGCAGCTATGAGGGGCTTTCCAGGCAGTGGAAGCGGTTTACACAAAAGTATGAGGAGTATCTCACGGAGAAGACCGTGTTTCTGGAGAGAACCTACGACGACCCGGCGGTGACAGAGGAAGAGAATTGTCTCTACGACCTGTGCATGACCGTGGGGGAAGACTGCGCCCTGGAAAATACCACCCGCATACAGGGCGGTAAATGCGTGGTCTATGATTTTAAGGGCCATGCCAAGCATATCTACGCTGCTTACCAGACCATTTTTCTGGTGTATTTTCCCGCCACATCCTATAAGATGGATGTGGGCAGGAGCTTGTTTGACATCTATCATGTGGTGGACGGGGAGTCCTTGTACATGGAACTGGAGATCTGCGTGCCGATTAGGGAAACCCCATAAGGGCAAGATTTCAGAAGTTTATATTTCAATCCCTCCTTATAATGAGATGGACATCGGAAAAGGAGGGATTTTTTATGAATGTAGAAGAGATCAGAGACAATACGGCGGGCAAGATTCTGGAGTTTTCCGTTCCCGCCATCATTTCCATGGTGCTGACGGCGTTTATCACAGTGGCTGACGGATTTTTCATGGGAAACTATGTGGGGAAAGAGGGGATCGCGGCAGTGAATCTGGGGCTGCCGGTGATCTACCTGTACCTGGGAGTGGGGCTGGCCGTGTCCGTCGGAGGGGTGGCCATAGCGGGGATGGCCCTGGGCTCCGGGGACCGTCACGCCTGCAATCAGGTGTTTCGTCAGACCATCGCCACCACGGCGGTGCTGTCGGCGGTGCTCAGTGTGGGATTTTTCTTGTGTTTTGACCCCATGCTTGCTTATCTGGGGGCAGAGGGCCAGGTGGCGGAGCATTTTCGGAAGTATTACCAGATTATGCTGTTGGAGCTGCCGGTGATGGTGGTGAATTCCGCTCTGGGGATGTTCATCAGAGGGGAAGGAAATCCGGCGTTCTATATGAAGGTGACGGTGGCAAACGGGATCATGAACGTGGTCCTGGACGATATCCTGGCAAGATGCTTCACTGCGGGGGCGGCGGGGATCGCTCTGGCCTCCCTGATCTCGGCCCTGGGGTCCCTGGGATGGATCCTGTACTATTTTTGGAAAAAGGCCCAAGTCTACAGTTTGGGGCGGTTCACCTTTGACCGGGAAGTGTGTGTCAGGGGGATTCTAAACGGGAGCTCGGAGTTTATCGGGGAGATGTCCACCGGGATCGCCATGTTTGCCTACAATCTGGTGATCATGAGGAAGTTCGGGGCAGACGGGGTGACGGCTTTCACCATCGTGGGCTATGTGTCCTACCTGTTTTCCATGGTTGTCGTTGGTTTCGGACAGGGAGCCAGCCCTCTTGTGAGCTTCTGCTGGGGGGCAGGGGAGAGAAGGCTGGCGGCCCGTATCAGAAGAAAGTCCAATGGGTACGTGCTGTCAGCGGGAATCCTGGTGTTTCTGGTTATGGCAGGGCTCCGGGACTGGTACGGCGGCCTGTTTGTGCCCAATGAAAATGTCAGGGCCATGGCGGCCGGGGGAATGGTGGTGTTTATGACTTCTTTCTTCTTTTCTGGGGTCAATTCCATCACATCGTTCTATTTTACAGCCACAGGGAGGGCATTTGAGTCCGCGGTGATCTCCTTTTCCCGGGGGCTGGTGATTCTCCTGGCCTGTATCTTCCTGCTGCCTTCTCTCTTTGGCATGACGGGAGTGTGGCTGGCAGCGCCGGTGACAGAGGCCGTCACCCTGGGAATCACAGGGGGATTTTTGTGGAGGGAAACCAATATGCAAAAACGGTGAGAAAACGGACTTCCTCTGTTGGACATTTCACTCCTCTTGTGTTAGAATCTATGGAAGGGGCAGCCGAGAGGGCAGCAGCGAAGCCGGTGTTGTGAGGCAAAGGCCGTAACCGCCGGACGGGCGGCGAGTCGCTGTCTGGAATGGATAGTTTGGGATCAGTCCGCAATCCGCTCCAAGGTACGGGCCCGCTTCGCGGGCCGGGCCGCCTGCGGCGGCCTGCAGTACCCCTGCGCGGATCGCGGTATCAGGAGGAAGTGCTGCCGGCTGCCCTTTTTATGCACAGGCCCGTGCAGTGGAAGTTTATTTCGCGGCATTGATTGGAACATGGCCATGGGGGAGAAGCGATATGTGGAATTACAGAGGACTGTGGAAATATTGTGATCAGGAGCAGATCAGGGACATGCTGCTATCTTTTCGCCTGCTGGGGGATACGGACTGGCCGGAGGAAAAGATTCTGGCATGTCTTTTTGCCCTCAGCAATCACCCGGAAGCCCATTATCACCAGGCGAGGATCCCAAAGAAGAGGGGAGGATACCGGACTCTCGACGTTCCGGACAGGCTGCTGAAAAAGGTTCAGCGGAATATTCTCCACCATGTTCTGGAGGGATTTTCCCCCTCTTTGGCGGCTATGGCCTACAAAAAGGGAGGGTCGCCGGTGGGCAACGCGGTTTGCCACACAGGAAAGAGAGTGATCCTGAAGATGGATATCCAGGATTTTTTCGGAAACATCACCTTTCCCATGGTGCTCCACCACAGCTTTCCGGGGGCCTATTTCCCCACTTCTGTGGGAACCATGCTCACCAGTCTGTGCTGTTTTAAGGAGCGGCTTCCCCAGGGAGGGCCTGCGTCGCCGGCCATCTCCAATCTGGTCATGAAGCCGTTTGATGAGCATATGATTCGCTGGTGCGGCGAGAGGGGGATTACCTACACCCGCTACAGCGATGATCTGACTTTTTCCGGTGATTTTGATCCGGCCGGGGTTATGGGAAAGACGGAAGGATTTCTTAAGGCTTACGGCCTGGAGATAAACAGGGACAAGACCAAGGTGTGTACCAATGGCTGCCAACAGAAGGTGACCGGGGTTGTGGTCAATGAGAAGGCTCAGCTTCCAAGAGATTACAGAAGGAGACTGAGACAGGAGATCCATTACTGCCGGACCTACGGCACCCTGGATCATCTGGCACAGCTTGGTCAGGGAGAAGAGTGTCAGCCGGAGACTTATCTGGCCTCTCTCCTGGGAAAGGTCAGTTATCTTCTGTCTGTCAACCCGGAAGATCAGTGGTTTCAGGAGGCCAGGGAATTTCTGATGGAAGAGCAGAAAAAAGGGGGCGGCATCGACAGAACAGGGTGTCAGCTGAGGAAAAACAGCCTTTTTACCAATTCGCCCACATAGATCCCAAGCACCTCATTTTTCTGCCACAGGATGCCCGTGACCGCCTCCGCGCAGTACAGGATATCCTCCCGGGTGTTGTAGGCAAGACGAAATCCAAAGAAAAACCCTTGTTTATCCCGCATAAATCCTTCCCGCGCCGCCTGAATATATTGGGGCGACCGTTGTTCCAGTTCAGGTCCGTATTCCAGGTCCAGCAGATACTGGCTGCCAGCAGACATACCGGATTCAAAGACAGTCTCAATAAATAACCTAGTGTATAGACACGATGATATTTAGCTTTACTACTGCCTTTAAGAGACAGT
>CAMTAF010000179.1 GCA_947066955.1 uncultured Hungatella sp. | reverse complement strand
TAATTTTCACTTTAAACCCATCGAAATTTCATTATCCTTTATTTTTTTGGAATCAGCCTCCTTCCATTTTTAAATTTAACTAAATGACATTGTTATCTGAACTGTTACGTTTAACGAATCTCTCCATAAGGTATCTTACGGGAAAATGTTGCCCCTATAAAAGGTTTGTGATAAACTTATGTCAGGCATGACCCTTTTATGACAAAAGCCGTAGCGCAATCGGGCGGGGAATCTGTTTTCCCCTGCCCGCCGCGCCGGGCCCCTGCCAGCTTTTGCTGGCAAAACTCCTCTCGGGGCCCGTGTGCACAAAAAAAGAGAAAGCGAGAGTGACCAGAATGAAATACGATTTTACTTCTATCATGGACCGGCACGGCATGGATTCCATTGCCGTAGATTCCCCCGGTAAGGAACCCACAGCCCCCGGCGGCCCCAAGGAAGGCTTTGACGTGATCCCTATGTGGGTGGCTGACATGAACTTCCCCACCGTCCCCTCCATCTCCCGGGCCCTGGCCGACAGAGCGGCCCATCCGGCCTTTGGATACTTCAACCCTTCTGACGATTATTTTAACTCCATCATCAGCTGGCAGGAGACCCGCAACCAGGTCACAGGCCTTTCTAAGGAGCACATCGGCTACGAGAACGGAGTCCTTGGCTGTGTGGTGTCGGCCGCCCAGGCTTTCTGCAGCGCCGGGGACAAGATTCTGGTCCACGCCCCCACCTACATCGGTTTCACCTTCTCCCTGACCAATGTGGGGTACAAGCTCATCCTCAGCGACCTTGTCCAGGACCAGGACGGGGTCTGGCGCATGGATTATGAGGACATGGACCGGAAATTAAAGGAGCACTCCATCCATTTTGCCATCTTCTGTTCTCCCCACAATCCCACAGGGCGAGTCTGGGAGAAATGGGAGATCGAAAAGGCCATGGAGGTTTACAGAGAAAATGACTGCGTGGTGGTCTCTGACGAGATCTGGTCTGACATCCTTTTGGATGGCCACAAGCACATCCCCACACAGTCTGTGTCCCAGGATGCCAGAAACCGGGTCATTGCCGTGTACGCGCCCTCCAAGACCTTCAACCTGGCCGGGCTGGTTGGCTCCTACCACATCGTCTACAGCCGGTATCTCCGGGACCGCCTGACGAAACAGTCCTCCCTGTGCCACTACAACTCCCAGAACGTCATGTCCATGCATGCCCTCATAGGCGCTTACTCCGAGGAAGGGCATCAGTGGGTGGATGAACTGTGCCAGGTTTTAAGCGGCAATGTGGACTATGCCTGCAATTATATTGCTTCCCATTTTAAGGGAATCTCCCTGTCACGGCCCCAGGGAACCTACATGCTTTATCTGGACTGCAGCGCCTGGTGCCGGGAACATGATAAGACCCTGGATGAACTTCTTAGGGCCGGGTGGGACGTGGGCGTCATCTGGCAGGACGGGCGGCCGTTCAACAAGCCATTTGCCATCCGCATGAACCTGGCCCTGCCTTTGAGCCGGGTGAAAGAGGCGTTTGAGAGGTTGTCGCGGTATGTGTTTTAACCATTGACAATCTCCCCCGCAAAAGCTACAATAATACTTGTTCCGCCAGTTCTGGGAGGAGTATGGCCTTACGGCTGTATCGGAGGTGTCCGGCCTCACACTGATAATCCCGGGAACACGCTCCGGCTGGCGGGGCCTTTTTTTGCCTTTTTTTGTCTACAGCATCTTAACCCCTCTGCAGTACGTCTGGCACACCTCGTAGTCATCCTCCAAAACCACGATATCCGCGTCATGGCCTGCCGACAACTTTCCTTTCCGTCCGTCAACTCCCAAACACCTGGCCGGATTGATGGTGCAGCTGTTGAGCGCCGCGTCGAAGGGGATCAGGGCATCCTCCACCAGAATTTTAAGGCCCCAGTTCATCCGCAGGGTGCTTCCCGCGATGGTCTTTGTGCCTTTTAAGTAGGCCAGCCCGCTCTCGCTGATCTCGATGGGATGTCCCCCCAGCTCGTAGTCCCCCCCCGGCGGACAGTGCTTTGCCCTGAGAGAATCGCTGATCATGATGGTGTAGTCACGGCCCTTGGAGTTTACATAGTCATTGAGGGCCGCAATATGAGAGTGGCACCCGTCACAGATGATCTCCCCGTAGATATCCCTGACCCTGAAGGCGGCGCCTACCAGTCCCGGATTCCGGTGGTGCAGGCCGGTCATGCCGTTGTACACATGGGTCATGGAGGTGGCTCCGTTGGCGATCCCCATCATGGCCTGCTCATAGGAAGCGGAAGAATGTCCCATGCTGACCACCACCCCCGTGTCCTTGCAGTGCCGGGTCAGGGCAAACTCCGGGTCGTGTTCCGGGGCAAGGGTGATGTAGCGGATCAGCCCCTCCGCCGCTTTCTGATACATCTCAAACTGTTCCACAGAAGGCTCGGCGATGGCTTCCGGAGGCTGGGCCCCCTTGTATTCCATGTCAAGGTAAGGCCCCTCAAAATGGATCCCCAGGATCTCGGCCCCCTCATACCCCTCTCTCACCACCGACGCCACGTTGGTCACAGCCTTTGTCAGCACATCCGGCATCTGGGTCACAGTTGTGGGCAAAATGCCCGTGACTCCCTCCTCGGGAATCCGTCTCATCCAGTTTCTCAAACCCTCCGGCTCCCCGTCGTTGGTGTCAAACCCGTAGGCTCCATGGGTGTGCACATCGATAAATCCCGGCACCACCCGCTTTGAGCCGTAATCCTCATCCGCCCTTCCGCTCCCGTAGGGGGATATCTTTCTGATCTTTCCATCCTGGATCTCCACCTGGGCCTCCACAAACTGCCCGCCGATCCATACCCGCTTGCTCTGCAATACCATAATTTTTCTCCTTTCCACTTCCGGCCCTCATTGCTTCTACAAACCAGTATATCCATACTTTCCCAAAAAATCAATAAAAGCAGAGCAAAAAATAAAAATATTTTTCACTCTGCTTCCATTTTTAAAAAATCTTTCTGTTTATCGTCCTTAAGCCTTATCTCCCTTTGCCGTTGGCTTTCTCCACATGGACATTTTTCCCTTTAATCTTTACATCCTTCATGGCCCTCAGCACTGCATCCGCGTACTCCCTGGGAACCTCCACAAAGGTGTAATTATCGTACATGTCAATGCTTCCCACCAGCTTGCCTGAGATCCCCGACTCTCCTGCCACGGCTCCCAGCACGTCGCCTGGGCGGATGTTCTGGTTCTTTCCGATATTGACAAACAGGCGGGCCATATCCTCTCTGCCTTCGCGGTCATAGCGGCTGTCACGGCCATAGCGGCTCCCCTTGGCATCCCGTGCGCCGCGCCCGTCTCTCCGGCCCCGGCCTCCGCCGTCGCGCCCGTATCGGTCCAGATCGTCTAAGGAGCGGGCCGGACGGCCGCTGTCGATGATGTCCTCGTTCTCCTCTCCCATAGACAGCTTGAGGAGGGCCGCGGCCACATCTAAGGATGTGCACTCTTCTGTCAGAACCGCTCTCTCGATCAGGTTCACCATCTTGGTCAGGTCCGTATCCCGAATCAGGTCCATAACCTGCTCCATGATCTTCTCCGCCTTGATGGCAGTGATGTCGTCCAGAGAGGGGATAGCCTGGGGAATGATCTTGGTCTTGCAGTACCGCTGAATATCCCGGAGCTTATAGACCTCCCTGCCCACCACAAGGCTGAAGGCGATGCCCTCTTTTCCTGCCCTGCCTGTACGGCCGATGCGGTGCACATAGTACTCGTCATCCTGAGGGATATCATAGTTAAATACTGCCTCCACATTGTCCACATCAATGCCTCTGGCCGCCACATCCGTGGCCACCAGGATCTCCGTGGTCCCGCTGCGGAAGCTGTTCATAACCCGGTCTCTCTGCATCTGCTTTAAGTCCCCGTGAAGTCCCTCGGCAAAATACCCCCTGCCCTGGAGCTCCTGGACCAGCTCATCCACCTGGCGCTTGGTGTTGCAGAAGGCGATGGACAGCTTGGGCGCGTACATGTCCAGAAGGCGACACATAACCTCCACCTTTGTCTTGGGCTTCACTTCATAATAATACTGAGTGACTTTGGGAACCGTCAGCTCCTTCTTCACCACCTTCACCGTCACCGGGTCCTTCTGGAACCGCCTGGCGATGTTCTGAATCTCAGCAGGCATGGTGGCGGAGAACATCACCGTCTGCCTCTCCTCCGGCAGCTGGCTTAAGATGGTCTCCATGTCCTCCAGAAATCCCATGTTCAGCATCTCATCGGCCTCATCCATGACCACGGTGTGGATATAGTCACAGCGTATGGTTTTCCTCCTCATATGATCCATAACGCGGCCCGGGGTTCCGATGACAATCTGGGTGCCGTCCTTTAAGCCCCTGATCTGCCTTGCGATGTCCTGGCCTCCGTAGATGGGAAGCACTTTGATTCCGTGCATATATTTTGCAAGCTTGCGGATCTCGTCTGCCACCTGGATAGCCAGCTCCCTAGTGGGGCACAGGGCGATGGCCTGGAGCTTTCTGCAGTCTGGGTCGATCTTCTGGAGCAGAGGGATGCCGAAAGCCGCTGTCTTGCCGGTTCCCGTCTGGGCCTGTCCCACAACGTCCCTTCCATCCATCTGCACCGGGATCGCCTGGGCCTGGATAGGCGATGCCGCCTCAAAGCCCATATCCGTCACTGCCCGGAGAATCCTGTCGTCTAATTCCAACTCGTCAAATCTTACTGTTTCCATTCATTTTCCTTTCCTGAACGAGGACCTCTGCCTCCCCTTGAAAGGCCCCCTGTTTACACACTCTTTCAAATCTCCTCCAAAAAAACGAGAACATTCAAGACAGATCCTGAATCTTCTCGTTTTGCACAGTACTATACTATATCAGACCACGCACCAGGTGTCAATGAGTAAAAACGCTGAATTCCGCGAAAAGCCGCCGTGTTTCACAGGCAAAGCCGCTGATAGGACCCGTCCTTTTCCAAAAAACGGCCCCTTACGCCGCCTCTCTCCTCCTGTATCCCAAGTACCCCGCAGCCACCGCCACGCTGATGCCGTAGATCGCGAAGGTGCAGGCAAAGGGCAGCTTCACATGGATAGAATAGATAAATCCCGCTGTCATGGAACCCGCGATGCTGCCTAAGGACTTGGTGGCGTTGAAAAATCCCATGACCAGATTTTTCTGCTCCACAGACGCCTGGTTGGCAACCATGTCCTGGAGCACGGGAACGCTCACCGAATACCCCGCATAGGCAAGGACGCCGAAAGCCATAAACAGGCCGATGCCGGGAGACAGCACCGTGCCCAGGGACGCCAAGGCGCACACAGCGGTGAGATACACCATGGAGCGCTTTGTGTCTGTCTTTCTGATGATCCAGAGGCACAGAGTCATGTTGGAGATAAAGGAGATCAGCCCCACCGCCGCCTTGATGATCCCGTTGTAGGAGGAGGTCAGCCCGAGAACGTCTTTTAAATAGTAGTTAAACGCCTGGTCAAACCCTGTGTTGCCGAAATTGATCAGCACATTGACCGCGAACAACAAAGCGAAAGAGACGCTCATAAAGGTCCTGCTGTCCAGAAACGCCTGGAAGGGATTGGCCTCCCTGGCCAGTTGTTTTACGGAAATAGGCTTTCTCTCGGCCTCCCCGTCAGACTTGCAGATGAGGAAGAACATGGCCCCCACTGCGAAGAGGGTGGCCGCCTGGACAAAAAATGCCAGGAGCACCGAGATCTCCCCCAGGAATCCGCCCACCATGTAGCCGAAGGCGCTGGCCACGCTCTGGATGGTCGCCGTGATGGTTAAGTGCTTTCCCTGGTCCTCCGGCGCCGACGCTCCCACCACGTAGGTGAGGAAGCTCACAAACACCCCGCCGGTAAACAGTCCGGCAAACATGCGGGCCAGAATGATCTGGGGCTCTGTGACTGAGCAGGCAAACCACACCTGAGCGATTCCGTAGCCACAGCAGCACACCAGCAGGGAGATCCTGGCAGATATGTAACTGTTGATCTTTCCCCAGAAAGGGGATGTTAAAAAGTTGGTAAACTGCATGGCCGCCAGGGCCACCCCGAACATGTAGTCGTGGAGATGCAGATTTTGGATCACCGTGGGCGTCACCGGATGAGCAAAATTAGCCGCCAGGTTGAAGATCACCATGGCGGCAAAGAACGCGTTAAATCTTGTTTTGTATTTCATGGAGATTTACTTCCTTTTCTTAAGCTGTTTACACCTTAAACCGATACCCCACCCCCCAGATGGTCTCGATATACTGGGGCTTGGCGGTGTTGAACTCGATCTTCTCCCGGATCTTCTTGATATGCACCGTCACCGTGGCGATATCCCCGATAGACTCCATGTCCCAGATCTTGGAGAACAATTCCTCCTTGGTAAACACATGGTTGGGGTTCTGGGCCAGGAAAGTGAGAAGATCAAACTCTTTGGTGGTAAAATTCTTCTCCTCCCCGTTGACCCACACCCTTCTGGCGGTCTTATCGATCTTCAGGCCCCGGATCTCCACGATCTCGTTGTCCGGCATGCCGCTTCCGATAAGCCTCTCGTACCTGGCCAGATGAGCCTTCACCCGGGCCACCATCTCGCTGGGGCTGAAGGGCTTGGTGATATAGTCGTCAGCCCCAAGCCCCAGGCCCCGGATCTTGTCGATGTCCTCCTTCTTGGCAGACACCATAATAATGGGCGTGTTCTTCTGCTCCCGCACCTTCCGGCAGATCTCAAACCCATCCACCCCCG
>CAMTAF010000178.1 GCA_947066955.1 uncultured Hungatella sp. | reverse complement strand
CGGCAATGTGAAAAATATCATTGGAAACGGCGGCCAGATCATCGAGAACGGCGGCAAGTACGGCGCATAGTCAGAAAGACAGAAGTCTACAAACTCTGTTTCCAAAAAAAGAATCCCTGCCCAAAACCAGGTTTGGTTGTTCCTTGGTTATGGACAGGGATCTTTATATTTTTGCAGGTCAGAGTCAGAGCCGTCAATAAATGGACAATGCAAACAGTTTTTACAGCACAAACCTCCTTCTCCGGCCCTCCCCTTTCCCTCCCATCCGATCCATAAGGAGGCTGACTGCTGACAGATTTCCCTTCATGTTTGCCGCCTCGGTCACAATCCTCAGCTCCTCCCTCTCATAAGTGATCTGATCCAGAAGCCATTTAAGATCTTCTGTCCCCTGGCCCTCCACTGCCTGGCAGGCAGCTGTTGTCCGGTGCTTCCTTACGTATTCCATGTATCTCTCTCTGTGGCTTTCTGACAGGCAGTAGGGAAATTTTAGACGCCCAATAGCCAGCTCTGTCACCAGCCTCTCCGGCTCCTGAACCTGGACATAGGGAAACAGCCTGTCGTACTCGGCAAGCTGAATCTGTGTCTGGACAAATGCGTTTCTGTACATCTGGCCGCACCCGTGGGTGTTGGTCACCAGAATCCTGGCAGGAGTGTTCTCCACTGCTTCCTCGAAATATTCCGGAAAGATCAGCCTGGCCTGTCCCGCGCCGTCATAAGTCACCCTTACCGTCTGCCGAATCTCCGCTAAGATCTCCTTCAGACAGGATCTGCGTGATTCATCCACATGGATTTTTACCGCCTCGATCCCGGAGCACCCGGTAAATACTCCCGGCCCCCAGTCTAAGGTGGTGCTGTACAGTTCCAGCCTCCTTAAATTTTCACAGTTATAAAATCCATAAGCCCCCACTTGCCTCAGGCTTTGGGGAAGACGCAGTTCCTCCAGGCGGCTGCCCTTGACCTCTGGAAGTTCCAGGGCTTCTTGGACGGATATTCTCCGGCCCGCGCCGGACTGCCAGAAAGCGTTCGGGTGGGGAACCGCGCTGTGATCTTCATGGGCCGAGAACACATAGGGCGCCAGAGCCGTCACAGGCTTTCCCTCAACCTGTTCCGGAACCACAGCCAGGCTGTCCAGACTCCGACAGCTCAAAATCACTATCCCCTGCTCTCCTGCCTCACAAAGATATGCCGTATCTGCTGTCATGCCTTGTTCCTCCTTGAACCTCTGTCTTTGGTCAATCCGTAAGCCTGCCTCCGTATTATCGCCATTTCTGCATTATGATTGATTGATAAAGTCAATATATTTCACTCCAAATTCACGAAACTTTTGCAATGTCGGTATAAACTCTTTTCCCATATCGCTCAATGAATACTCAACTTTTGGGGGAATTTGCGGGTACTCTGTCCGTATAACCAGCCCATATTCCTCTAATTGCTTTAATTGTTTAGAAAGTGTTGCGTGTGTCATTGAGGGCAGCATTTTTAGCAATGTGTTAAAACGTATCGGCTTTTCGCTCAAATAGTGCAGGATTAAAATAGACCATTTTCCCTGTACAGCTTTCTGTGCAGTAACATAAGGACACACCCCATATAAATTCCGTGACATATCCATACTCCTTCCTTTAAGGTATCGACACGCAACGCTACGCGTTTGCCTTCCTCCTGTTTTAGGTAACGGCACGCGACGCTCCGCATCACCTGCCAGCACGTCGGAAGGCATCTTAAGAAACGCTACGCGTTTGCCTTCCTCCTTCAATATCTTTTCAGATACTAGGTATCTAAAAAGTACGTACTTGATAAAAATATCCTATCCGCTATAATTGTAACATAATCAAAACTAATTGTAAACAGGAGGAAGGCAAACGCGCAAGCGTTTCTAGGATGCCTTCCGACGACTTGGCAGGTGTCGCGCAGCGACGCGTGCCGTTACCAAAACTAGGAGGAAGACAAATGAACAGCATTTTGGAAAACAAGATTGAAACCGTAGAAAATTTTTTGAGAGAGGTTCCCACTTTTTATTTAGCGACTGTCAGTGATAACAAGCCCAAATGCCGGCCCATTGGATTTCATCTGCTGCAAAACGGAAAAATCTATTTCGGTGTAGGGACATTTAAGGACGTATACAAGCAGTTGGAAATGAATCCTTATGCAGAGATTTGCGCGTGCAGGGGCGGGAAGTTTTTGCGCTATTACGGAAAAGTGGTTTTTGAGGACAATGACACCATCGCGGAAGCAGTCCTTGAAAAGTCGCCTGGTTTGAAAAAGCTTTACAATGAATCCTCAGGGCATAAGCTGGGTATTTTTCATCTGGAAGAGGCTGTGGCAGAGTTTCATGTAATGTCGAAATTGGAAAGCTCCTATTCTCTGTAAGAAGAGGCAACAGCTAAAGCCTGTTGCCCACAGATCAGGGATGGGCTGATTGTCGGCATCCAGCATGGCCATTGTCAGCTACAAGTCCGCCCATGGTGTGATGGGTTGAAGAAGCCAGGCAGTGGATGTTCAGCATGGTGTCCTCGATATAGTTGCCGTCTGCGTCATAGCTTTTTCCACATTTTTTGCTTTCCCAGAAAGATTTTTTATACTATAATAGGGCTTATGGGAATCACCGGCACCCTGACGGAAAGCCTGCTCTATATTGCCGACAATCCGAAAAGAACCATCAATGATTTGAAAAGGATAAACGCCAGAAGATCCTCATCCCAACCCCAAAAGGGGCCCATATCCGCCAACAGCTGCGGGGAAATGCCTTAAACACGGGAGAGCAGCTTCTCTCAGAGGTCAGCCCGGAGGAAAAGGAACTATTTTTTAACGTGCTCACAAAAGCACTGGAGATGATTCAGAAAGGACAACCACTATGAATGTTACCATCATTGACCAGGCCACATTTGCCATGGCCACCGTAGACCCTGTAGGCGCCCAGCTGATCTCCCTAAAAGACCATGCCGGGAAGGAATACATCTGGCAGAGGGATCCCGCCTTCTGGTCCGGCTGCTCCCCCCTCCTCTTCCCCGCGGTGGGCAATTGCCGGAACGGGCGCGCTCTCTTTGACGGCGTCTGGTACGATATGAAAAAGCACGGCTTTTGCAGGGAGGCTGAATTTGAGGTAACGGAACAAACAGATTCCGCGGCCGTGTTCCGCCTCACTTCGGGCAAAGATACCCGCCGCTTCTACCCTTATGATTTTTCCCTGTCCTTAGCCTACCGGCTGGCAGAGGGCGTCCTCTCCATGGACTACATTGTGGAAAACAAGGACAGCCGCGCCATGTACTACTTTCTGGGCGCTCATCCCGGTTTTAACTGTCCCCTGGAAGAGGGGGAAACCTTCGAGGATTACATGCTGGAATTTGAAAAGGAAGAATACACCCGGTCCACGGTCTATGATTTAGAAAAACTGCAGTTTGACCCAAAGCTTCCGGGCTTTCTCCTGGACCACGCCAGAACCTTCCCCCTTTCCTATGACCTGTTTAAGCAGGATGCCCTGTTCTTTGAACAGATCGCCTCCCGGAAGGTGGCTCTGATCCACCAGAAAACCCGCGCAGGCGTAGAGGTGTCCTATCCTGGCTTTGAGACAGTGGCATTCTGGACTCCCTATGAGAAAAACGCCCCCTTCCTGTGCGTCGAACCCTGGAACGGCTCTGCCATCTGGGCTGACGAGGATGACGAATTTGCCCACCGGCGCCATGTCCAGGTCTTAGAACCCGGCCAGGTGAGATGCCACCATCTGGAGATCCGTATCCTGGGGTAATTTCTGTTTTTATGGCAGACATATACCTCTTTGCCCTGTGTGGAATCGAGGAGGGGGGACCGCCCCGTGTATAATCGAGGAGGGGAGGCTTCCCTCTACCCGCCGTGCCGAGCCCCGGTCAGCTCTGCTGACAAACTTCCTCTCGGGATCCGTGTATATAAAGATGGCTGTCCCCGTTTTTACTCTCTAACCGGGACAGCCATCTCCCCTGTCACAGAAGGATCTCCTCTAGGCTTCTCTTTGGCACATAGTGCACCTGATTCTCGTCTCTGTAATATTTCACATCACCCGAATCCCCTACAGGCACCACCTTCACCTCTTCCTTAGGCTTACCCAGGGCCAGCACCAGCCGGACCGTGTAGCGCTCCCCATCAATGCCCAGAGCCCGGGACAATGCCTCCCTCTGGACATTGGCCAGCATGCAGCCGCCGTAGCCCTTTTCCACAGCCCCCAGCAGGATGGTCTGGGCAGTAATGCCCACGTCGGTGAGCTTATTTTTTCCCAGGTCGCTGTCCTCCACGATGACGATATAAGCAGCGGGGCGCTCCCCCTCCTCAGGGCCATCCCAGTCCGGAAGCGCCCCCGCCCACCCCAGAGTGGGATATACCAGGGCATTTTTCTCAGGGCTGTTTACCACCTTGAACTTCAGTGCCTGGGAGTTAGCGGTGGACGCGGTCATCCGGGCTAAATCCACCAAGTCCTTTAAGTCCTCGTCGGAAATCCTCACATCTTCATAAAAGCGCCGGTAGGAACGGCAGCTGTACACCAGATCTTTTAACATAAGAAACCTCCTTTTTAGGTAACGGCACGCGACGCTGCGCGTTTGCCTTCCTCCTCTGTTCCTATCATAGTTCAAAAAAATGACTGTGTCAATCAGCAAGAAAAACATTGAATATTGCACAAAAAAATAGTAAAATTAATTTATAACTTGAACATTTTATGAACGGAACCTATGATAAAGGAGAGCAGTATGGATTTACGCAGTTATACGTCAGCCGAGCAGAAACGAGCGGTGCCGGACAACCAGGCGCTGGCTCTTGACATATTGGCGATGACAAACCAGGAGCTGGAGGATTTTCTGGTAAATGAATATCTGGAAAACCCCATGCTGGAGAGTGTGGAGCACAAGGAAAATGAGATCATGACAAGCATCGAGAAATTCTCCGATGAGGGGACTTTTGCGGCTTATGCGGAGCAGCACCCGGGCAACCCCGAGGATGAGGACCTGTGCGGCAGTGAACTTTCGGCCAGGACCGGGGATCAGCTGAAGGAGAGCCTTTTAGGGCAGATCAACTGGAAGGACTATTCCAGACAGGACTTAAAAGTTATGAGCTATCTCATCGACTGTCTGGACGAAAAGGGATTTTTTACATATGATACAGGGGAATTGGCCGCCACCTCCGGCTACAGCAAAGAGGACTTAGACCGCTGCCTGGCCGTCCTGCGGGGCTTAGAGCCTGTGGGAATCTTTTCCCCTAATTTAGCGGAATGCCTGATCTGCCAGCTGCGGGCCAAGGATCTGTGCAGCGACGTGCTGTGCGCCCTCTTGAGAGAGCATCTGGCGGATCTGGTCAGCGGGCAGATCGGCAATATTTCGCGGCATCTTGGCATCTCCACCATCCAGGTGAAGGAGTATATCCACCTCATCGGCAGTCTGAACCCCCGCCCTGTCATGGACATCCAGCGGTCCGAGGCTTCCTATGTGGTGCCGGATATCCTGGTCTCCAAATCCGGAGACCGGTGGAGCACGGAGATCAATGACCAGTGGATGGGCGAATACCGGTTCAGCGAGTACTATATGAATCTGATGAAAGAGTCCAGCGACCCGGAACTGACAGCATATTTTCACGAGCGGCTGGAGCGGGCCAAGTCTGTCATGAGCTGGGTGGAACAGCGAAGAAAGACCATTGTGCAGGTGGCGGAGGCCGTGTTAAGGCGGCAGGAGGACCATTTCAGGCACCAGGCCGCCCTGGCGCCCATGAAGATGACAGATGTCGCCCAGGAGCTGGACATCCCCTACTCCACCGTGGCCCTTGCGGTTAAAGGAAAATTCATCCAGTATAAAAAGACCGAATCTTTACAATCCCTGTTTACATCTCCTGTGTAAAACGGGGGCCCATGTGCACAAAAAAGTCCGGCTCAGACTCGCCGTCTGGCCCGGACTTTTTTTTACTTGCGGATATACACAAGCAGCTCCCTCAGCTCCTCCTCCAGGGTTAAATCCCTGCTCTTGTATCTTCTGTAAGGAAAGTAATAGATCTGAAAGCTCTCCGGCCTGCCATAGCTCTTCATCACATCCTCGATATCCTCCACCTTCATGAGCCCGTCCGTGCTGTAGCTCAGGATAATGTGCTCAAAATCCGCGTTTTCCATGAGACGGGCGAATGCCTCCAGAGCCTTTCCCTTGACGCAGAAATCCGATTTTTCTTCCCCATAGGGTCTCTGGGCAGTGACGCCCCTGACCCTGGGAAAATCATATCTTGCCCCTGTCTCCAGCACATGATAGTTGGGCAGGTATTGACGCTCATTGTAGGGCGGGTCCACATACAGGATATCCCCTGACAGTTCTCTCAAAAGCTCCACCCCATCTCTGTTAAATGACCGGTTTTTCTTTCCGTTCTCCACCACGGGAAGCCGGTAGAGCTGGTATTGCTTGTAGGAGCGGCGGTCCCAGGTCTTATTGTAGGCCCCGTAGGTGCCGGAGATATTGCTGACAAAAGGGATTCCCTCCACGATACAGGCCACCAGGTAGCAGTATTCCCCCTCAGACACATAGCCTTCCCTGTTCCAGTCCTCCACCTTGTTCCTGGCAAAATCGATCCTCAGGGCATTTTCGTCATTCATGTACATCCTTCCCCCGGACGGGGCGTAGGTGTTCTGAAAAAAGCGCCGCGGGGAAGGCAGCGCCTCCATATCCTCCAGGGCCATGGCATTGAAATAATCAATGGGGTCCTCAATGCCCAGCCCCTCTCTCAGCCTCCCAAAATCCGGAACCCTGTCCAGTTCCACCGTG
>CAMTAF010000177.1 GCA_947066955.1 uncultured Hungatella sp. | reverse complement strand
AAAATGGGAGGTTTTTTTACAAATTTTGCGAAAAAATTTTTAAGCGTCATCGCTGGCAGAAAAATAAAAGCGCAAAGGGCGCCGGGAGCTTGCTCACGTAAAACCTTTTGCGCTTTTATTTTTCTATAGGGCATCACTCATACCTCAGCGCGTCGATGGGATCCGCCTTGGCCGCTTTCGATGCCGGGTAGAGTCCGAAAAACACACCCACTGCCGCTGAAAAGGACACTGCCAGCACCACTACCTGCGGCCGGATCACCACTCCGATCCCAAAGGCTATGCCGATCCCCGACACAAGGCCCACTCCGATGATAATCCCGATGATCCCTCCGCAGGCCGACAGGATTGCCGACTCTGTCAAAAACTGTATCAGGATGTCCCTGGTCTTAGCTCCCAGCGACTTCCTGATGCCGATCTCCCTGGTCCTCTCCGTCACCGACACCAGCATGATGTTCATGATCCCGATGCCTCCAACCAGCAGGGAAATCGCCGCGATTCCTCCCACAGCCGCCGACAGGCCGCCCATAACCGAGTCCACGGAGTTCATCTGTTCCATGGCTGTCTCCATATACATGTCTTCCGGATTTCTCCCCTTGATGTTGGCCACGTAAGCTTTCAGCTGGTCCAAAAACTCAGACAGATTCACCTCCTCGCTGGCGAACACATGGAGGTAATAAAAATAATCATTGGGCCAGGTCAGCAGGGTGTAGGGCACAAAGGCGGACCCTCTGTCGGACCTGCCTCCCATCATCAGCGCCTGGAAGGCGTTCATCTCTTTCTTATACACTCCAACCACTGTAAACTCATCTACATTTCCATACAGATCCGTCCGGAATGTCTGCCCCACCGCGTTCTCTGTCCCGAACAGCAGCATGGCGCTGTCCACATCCATGACCACATTCTTCTTTCGCCCCAGCACATCCCCCTCATTTAAGTACCTGCCGTAAACCATATCCACAGGCTGCACATCAATATAATTGTAATCGATCCCGGTAAAATCAAAATTCACCGAGGTTTTCTGGTGAATAGCCTCAGCCCCCGTGGAGGCTGCGCTGTCTATATAAGTGATGGAGTCCCCGAACACCTCCTTCACCCTCTCTAAGTCATCCAGGGTAAAATAATCGCTCATCCTCCTGTCGTCGATCCAGTACCCCACGCACAGATAAGCCTGGGTCACGCCCACATCTTTATACAGATCCGCAAATAAATTCCTCATGGTATCCCCGATGGACACGATGGAGATCACCGAACCGATGCCGATGATGATCCCCAGCATGGTGAGAAATGACCGCATCTTGTTGACCCGTATGGCGGAAAACGCCATGCTCATATTCTCAAACAGCATTGTCCGCTCCTCCTCTCCTGTCATCGCTGATCACCAGTCCATCCTGAAACCGGATAATCCTGTCCGTGAATTCCGCGATATTCTCTTCATGGGTCACCACCACCACCGTGGCCCCCTCTTTGTGGAGCTGTGAAAACAGTCCCATGATCTCCTCGGAAGCCGCTGTGTCTAAGTTTCCCGTGGGCTCGTCGGCCAAAATCAGGGGCGGCTCGTTGGCCAAGGCCCTGGCGATGGCCACCCTCTGCCGCTGGCCTCCGGAGAGCTCATTGGGCATGTGCTCTGCCCTGCTTAAGAGCCCTACCCTGTCCAAAAGCTTTAAGGCCCGCTCCCTCCTGGCCCGCTTCCCCACCCTGGCGTAGGTCATGGGGAGCTCCACATTCTTTAACGCCGAGGTTCTCGAGATCAGATTAAAAGACTGAAACACAAACCCGATCTTCTTGTTGCGGATCTCTGACAGCTGGTTGGGCGTCATGGACGCCACGTCGATGCCGTCCAGATAATAGTGCCCCATGGAGGGACGGTCGAGACACCCCAGTATGTTCATCAGAGTGGATTTACCTGATCCGGATTTTCCCATGATGGCCACAAATTCCCCTCTGTTGATGGTCAGGTTGATCCTTTTAAGCCCCAGGACCTTGATGGCCCCCGTATCATAGATCTTTACCAGATCCTCCAGCCGAATCAATTCCTCTGCCATAGCGCACCTACCTTCCGGCTCCATTTTCCACTACCTTCATCCCATCCGCGAGACCCTCATAGGGCGCCGTCACGATCCCCATGCCTTCCCAGAGGCTCCCTTCCTCCACAGGAATCACCTGTACCTGGATATCGCTCTCCACGCCTTTTTCCACCGGAATCCACTTGATAGTCCCCTGATCCACTGCCAGCACAAAACTGCCGTCAGCGGTTTCCAGAACAGAAGAAATGGGGACAATCCAGGCATCCTCCGCCTCATTGAGGATGATCCTGGCCCGGGCGGTGATCCCCGCGATCAGCCTGGTGTTATCCTCCATGATCTGGATGGTGGTGGGGATAACTCTCTCCGTGGAGCCGCCGCCTTTCTCCTCGCCTGTGGGGGAGATGGCTGTCACCTTGCCTGCCACGGTCTCCCCGTTTAAAATATCCGCGCTGATCACCGCCTCCTGGCCCACCTCAATTCGGCCGATGGAGTACTCGCTGACGCTGACCTTCATCTCCAGCATATCCAGGTTCTCGATGATGAACATGGGCTTGTCATCCTCGATCTTGTCCGCGAACCGGCCGATCTTGGTGTTGACACGCACCACGGTTCCCGCGATGGGGCTGGTCACCTGGGTATCCTCCAGCTGTTCCTTTTTCTTCTCCAGCTCAAACTCCGCGTTCTTCACCTGGAGGGCATAGGACTCATTGGCCACGGCTCTGCCGTTCTCCACGGTAAAGGTCCTCACCTGCCTCTGGGCTTCCCGAAGCTTATCCCTGGACGTCTCCCAATCCAGCTGGGATACGCTTCCCGACTGGTACAGCGCATTGGTCCTGTCAAAATCCTTCTGGGCCGCCTCCTGCTCCTGCAGGGCCCTGGCATAGCCGTTCTCCGCCAGGATCTGCTGCTCATTGTATGTAGAGACCGCCAGGTCATAGGCGTTCTGGGCCATATCCACTTCTTTTTTTACATCGCTGTCGTCGATCACGGCCAGGAGCTGTCCCGCTTCCACATGGTCCCCTTCCTTCACCTTGATGTCCGTCACCTCCGCGTGGAGATTGGACACCACATCCACGCTGTCTGTGCCGGACACAGGGCCGCTGATGGTCAGCTCCTCCTGGATCGTCCCCTTGGTCAGGGCATCGGTGGCCACGGTCACCACAGTGTCCTTCTCTCCGCCCAGACCCTTAAAACCAGCAGCCGCCACCAGGATCACCGCTGCTGCCGTGATCAGTTTTCTCTTCCTGCTCCAGGGCGTTCTCTCCCTTCTGGCCTTTTTTCCTTTTTTCTTTTTCTTCTTTCCCGTCGGCTCCTCCTTCATCAGTTCCGCCAGCTCTGCCTGAAACTGTTCATCCTCCATCCCCTTTATATTCCTGCTGTCCTGTGTTTTACTGTTTTCTTCCATCTTGCTCCCCTTTCCTGCGCATATGTCCGTTTCTTACTACTATAACGACAAGACCCTGGCAATGTCTTCAAATTTTTTTGATCCGGTGTATTAATTGTACTAGTACAGTCTACCTCATTTTTCTCAACTATGCAAGTACTTTTTCCAAAGGGGCAATCCAGTAGGGGCGGGGCCGCGCAAGCGGCCACATTTCCTTTCCGCCCCATGTGCAATCGAGTAGGGGAGGTCTTTTCCCCTACTCGCCGCGCCGGGGCAGGGCCGCACAAGCGGCCACATTTCCTTTCTGCCCCGTGTGCACAAAAAGGCGGCCCATCGGCCGCCCCGTCTTGCTCAGACAAAATCCTCTCTCATGGGATTGAAGATATCCAAAAGGACTCCCTCTTTCAGGCACACGCACCCGTGCTCCACTCCATCCAGCTTAAGCATGGTGTCTCCGGCCTTCACAATGCGCTTCTCCCCATCGATCTCAAACTCAAATACGCCGCTGACCACATAGGTGATCTGAGTGTGGGGATGGTGGTGCAGGGTGCCCACTGCCCCCTCTGCAAATGTGTTCTCCACACACATCAGATCCTTGCTGTAAGCCAGGACTCTCCTGATCACTCCCTGCGCCACGCACTCCGCCTTGGCATCCTCCCGAAATACCCATCTGTCGTTTAACATCTCTCCTGTACTCCTTTACCATGATCTTAAAATTAAAATTTTACTGACTTCTGAAGCTGACCCTGCTCCCCGCCGGCACAGACCGAGTGATGAAGGAATTGCCGCCGATCACCGAGTCCCTGCCGATCACCGTCTCCCCGCCCAGGATGGAAGCGTTGGAATAGATGGTCACATTATCCTCTATGGTGGGGTGTCTCTTCTTATTCTTCAGCTTCTGCCCGCCGCTTGTGGACAGAGCCCCCAAGGTCACGCCCTGGTAGATCTTTACATGCTCCCCGATCACAGTGGTCTCCCCCACCACGATCCCTGTACCGTGGTCAATAAAAAAATATTTTCCTATGGAAGCCCCGGGATGGATATCCACCCCGGTCACGCTGTGGGCATACTCGGTCATGGTCCTGGGGATCAGAGGTACGGAGAGCAAAAACAATTCATGGGCTATGCGGTACACGGTGATGGCCAGCATCCCCGGATAGGACAGGATGATCTCATCCTTGCTGGCAGCAGCCGGGTCTCCGTCAAAGGCTGCCTCTAAGTCTGTCTCAAGATATTCCCTGACAGACGGGATCCTTTTTAAAAACGCCATGGTGATCTTCTCGCTGTCAGCGCACTGGTCCGGGCTGTACTTCAATACTTTGGCGATCTCCCTGTTGAGATAGTACATCACATCCTCGATCTGGAGGGTGAGCTGGCTGGCAGCATTGTAGACCCGGTAGGTCCTGTCCCTGTAATACCCGGGAAACAGGATCCTGAGCATCTTGTTGACAATATTGATGATCACGTCCTTGTCCGGCTGATCCAGAAAATCTTCCATCTTGTCGATGGCCCGGTTTCCCTTATAGTCCTCCAGGATGTCTGCCACCAGCTTTTGTACTTCCTGTTCTAATGGTTTGTCCATAATCGCTCCCTTCCCACCCAGGCGCCTTCCGGCCCCTGCCGTCTCCTATAAAGACTCTGCCGCCGCAGGCGATCTGAATTCAGGCATGCCAAGGGCGCCTGCCGAACTTTCGCGCGCAGCGAAGAATTATTTGTTAAAAAGCACGATCCTGTCCACCGTCTCGTCGGCTCCCAGCCACACCAGACACTGAGAGTCTTCCTCTATATCCTCCAGCATAACAATCTGCTTGGTAAGGTAGGGAAGGATGGTCACTTCCTCAGAGAGAGCATACTCTGTGCCGTCTTTTCCTGTCAGGGTCTTCGCGCCGTCCTTCTCCTCCACGCCGCCTGCGGCGACGACATACTGAGCCGCCGGGGCATCCTCCGGAATGTTGACGATCACAACCTCCGCCAGAGCCTGAGGCGGCAGGGACATGGTCATGGCCGGCCCCAGATAAGCTTCGAATCGGCCCTTCTCTATGGCATCATAGTCCACAGGAAAACCGTTCTCCCCATCTAAAATCCGGGTGGTCTCCGGGTCTATGGTCAGGATGATCTCCCCCTGTGAGGAATTCTCCGACTGGTTATCCACGTAGATGGCCCTGTCCGTCACATCTGTGATCTCCCCCCAAATCTTTATGGGGATGGAAAGATCCTGGGGCCCGTCTTGGGGAATCTCCCCCGCGGTCTCCGGAACCGTCTCTGCCGCCAAAGTCTCGCTTTCCTTCTCCTCCGTGGCAGCTGCCGTGCTTTCCTTCTCTGCCTCGGTCTCGGTCTGCACCGGCGCCGATGTTGCCGCCGGATCTGCCGGTCTGGAACAGCCGGCCACTATCATCATAACCGCAGCCGCCCCTGCTGTCAATGCTGTAAGTCTTCTTCTCATATTTTAAATTCTCCTTTTTTCTCATTGATTTGTAAGATCACAGGGACATTATATTCGATCCCGGAGAAAAAGGCTATTAAAGAACCATGAAGATTTCTTACGATTCCGGATTGACCTGATCGATAACCTGTTCCGCCTTGAGGGCCTGACTGATAATGTGCTGAAACTCCTCCGACAGCTCCGCTCCCTCCTCCAGCTCAAACCTTCTGTTGTCAAGAAACGCGTTGGACATCTGATAAACATAGTATTCTCCGCCCATATGCTCCTCAGCCATGGCCTCCCCCTGGATGCGCATCTCCTCGGTATCCCTCTCCCTGCCCAAAGCCAGTTCTGTCAGAACGCCCAGGATAATGGCAAAATGCTCTTCATCCCAGGCTGATAAGTACATGCATTTGCACAGCCCTTTGTTAAAAAACGGATAGTGGCCGTAGCAGTCCAAAAGCTCTTTAAACCGCGTCCTGTGCGCCGAATCCTCAAACAAACCTTGTCTGTCCAGGGCTTCCAGATATGCCTCCTGTTTGTTCATAAGCCCATCCCCCTTCTTAGGTAGCGGCACGCGTCGCTCTGCGCCACCTGCCATTTCGTCGGAAGGCATCCTAAAAAATGCTCCGCATTTTGCCTTCCTCCTAGTATAACATAACTGCCTGGGATTTTCTACAAAAAATGACAACGCAAAAAACCCGGAAGCCTTCCTGGAAAAGAAGGGCTTCCGGGCAGCAGGTCTCTCCGGGCCTAGCGCATCTGGAAAGTAGCGCACTCTGTATGGCTGGCGTCGGAGGCGCCGTCTCCGGCAATGCCGATGTGGTCCGCCTCGCAGTGGCGGTCCCTGTTGTACACGCAGTTCACTGCCTCGCAGTCCACCTCCAGACGGCTCTCCGGAGTCTTGAACAGGTTGTGGAAGGCTCCGTCCTTGTTCTCGTCAAAGCTCCC